>CAZERL010000040.1:0-8225 GCA_964514495.1 uncultured archaeon | reverse complement strand
AATTCAGGGCAGAAAAAGACGGGAAAACCATCACTTTATCTGAAGGTCAAAGAGTGATGTTAAGAGCAGGACTAACAAAACTAAAAATATTGGATGAAGGGTTTTTTAGGGTAGAACAAAATAAACCTCCAAAAATGCTAGTTATCTGTGAAGATACGACTGTTGTGCCATTAGTTAATCAATTCTTGATGCAGGAAGGATTAAGCCAAGAAGATATAATGGAGATACACTCCAATAGGCAGGGTGAAATAGGCCAAGATGAATGGGAAAAAGTCAAACAGAAGCTATTCGATATTGACAGACATGTAAAGCCAAAAGTAATTATTTCTGTCTTGATGTTGAGAGAAGGATTTGATGTAAATAACATATGTGTTATCGTTCCTCTTCGTTCAAGTTCTTCTTACATACTCCTAGAGCAGACAATAGGACGTGGATTAAGGTTAATGTGGAGAGAACCACAATATCAAGAAAGCAAAAGAGAAAACAGGGAAAAGTTGCTCATAAAAAAGGAGGAGCCCGACAACTATATGGATATTCTGAGCATAATTGAGCACCCTGCATTTGTTGAATTCTACGAAAGAGAATTAAGCGGAGCGATAGCAGAGACAAAAACACTGCCTAAAAAAGAAAGGGTTGTCGGAGACATCATTTCAGTAGGATTAAAGGAAAACTACCAGAAATACGATTTTTTCTGGCCAATAATAATTCATGAAAAAGAAGAATGGCTAACTTCCCCAGAACTTTCAATAGATGTTTTAGAACAATTTCCAATACCCTTGGAACAATTAAAGCCTCTTGTTAGAGAAGGTGATGTTTTTTATGGAGAAGAATTAACAGTAAAAACAAGATTTGGGGAATATACGGTGACCGCTGATATTTTTACAGCAAAAAGCTATAATTCATTTATTCAGAAAATAGTAAACGCTGTCTCTTTCATTCCAATCAAAATAAGTAAAAGAACACAAAAACCCTTTCCGATTATGCAAATTAATACTGCACTTATAGCAAAACTCACAGATGATTATATCAGACATAAGCTTTTTGGGACAGAATTTGAACCTTTAGAAAATAATAACTGGAAAATCCTTATTTTAACCCAAGAGAAAATAATCTCTCATATAGTAAAAAATGTTAGTCAAGCAATTTATGACTTGCAGAATAAACTTGAAGTTATAGATGCAAAGATAATTAAAAAATATTTCTCAGAAATCTCAGAAATAAAAATACGGGAAACTTACGCAATAGATGTTGCCAAAACAATCTATCCGAAAATTGCATTTCCTTCAAACAAAGGCGGGTTTGAAAAGGCGTTTATGAAGTTTATAGATGTAGACTCGAAGGTAAATGCGTTTGCCAAGATAAATGAACATTATCACGATTTTGCCAATGTGATTTACATAAGAGAAGACGGGCTTCTTTCACATTACTTCCCCGATTTTATTGTGAGAATAGGAGATAAGATATTTTTAGTTGAAACCAAAGCAGAAAGGGACCTTAATAACATTAATGTAAAACAGAAAAGGTTGGCAACGATTGACTGGATTGGGAAAGTTAATGAACTCAAACCTGAAGACAGAATGAACTGTACATGGAATTATGTTTTGCTTGGAGAAGGCACTTTTTACGGAATGAGCGAAAAGGGAGCCACAACAGAGGAAATACTGGAATACGCTAAACTTACTAAAGCTAAAATAAAGGGTACTCTAGGAGACATTTTAGGCGTTAAAGAATATTAATCAAATTTATATTATGTTTTTCTTCCTCAATCCTTTTTCCACTTCCTCTTTAGGCTTTCCACAAATATTACATCCAGATTGAATTATCCATGTCTCCGAAGATTTTGTTATAGATTTCCCACTTCCTAACGAACTTCTACCAGTTCTTTTCTCTCCCCATGCACTAGGAAAATATAAACATGATATCCTACCTTTATCGCAAAAAGGGCAACTCAGTTCTTCATATTGACCTGACATATTATTTCATTAAAAAGTGAACCTTTATAAATTTCTAATCCTGCTCATCACCCAGCTGCGCTTTTCTTTGGAGAAGACGTCTACCATAATTGATAATTAGCAAACACTTATTTAACAGAGTTTTATTTAAAGATTATGGTAGTCTTTACATTGAACCATGTATTATTGACCCCAGAATCTAAGGTTAGAAACTTTCTAGACGATTTTCTAAAAAATAACAAGTTTTCAAGGTTATGGATTAAAACTTATGCGTTTGATAGATACTATGCCGACATTCTGAATAACCAAAAACCATGCGATATAAGAGTTTTAATGGACGATGTTACATTCAAAAGCTTCAGTAAAAAAATTAGAATGGGTAAAAATGAATTCAAGGAAAAATATTTTCCCCTAATTTTAGGTAGAATACATAACAAATACATATATTTCAAAACTTCAGACGGATTGAAGGAAGGTGTTATCACTGGGTCCTATAATCTAGTTGAAGGTAGCAAATTAAAGGACAATGACATTATTGTATATTGCAAAGAATATGAAAGGGGTGAAATAATACCTGGATTTGTCATGACATTTGGTTCAGGCAAGGAATCTGTCATATCATCAAATATAGCAAAGGTCAAATATGATTTTACAAAGAGTTGGGGCAAGAAGAATCCGAACTCCGATTTAATATGTCCTGTTTGTGACTCAGAAAATTTATCCGATGCCGTTTACTGCCACAAAATTTCAGTAACGAGTGGGGCTTTTTCGTTAGTAGGTTTTGATGGAATTGGAGGCTATGGGGATTGCGAAGACTGTGTGAGGTGGTGTATGGACGAGAGCATTACACCGAAGAATATTAATTTCATTGATGAAAACGGTGAATCACATGGCATATTCGTATGTGGAGAGTGCGACACAATTTTTGTTGATAATGGAGGCATTATAGGCGAAGATTTTGTTGTCAGTTTGAATTCGATAGTCGACAAAAAACCTGAAGAAAACAAGGATGATGATAAACCGTTTGAAGGCGATTGGAATCTAAAATTCGATGAGACAATCAACTTTTAGTTTATCGTAGACTTTTTGTGCAGAATCGTGAGTTGCACAAAAAATAGTGATTTTTACCTAGTTATTGGGCAAAGCCTATAATCCAAAGAAGCCTAAAATCTTATTATGGACACCATTATCAGAAATGCTTTGGAAAGGCTAAAACCGCAGGAAGACCTGAAAATGATTGGTTACTATGAGTGGCATGGTTGGTTTATCAGGAAAAAAGGCAGATATCCTACGGATGAAGACCTTGACTTGGTGCATGACAAGATATGCAAATGCTTTTGCTCTCGGTGTATGCCTGACTATTGGATTTTGAGATAAAGGATATATCCAGCCGATTATTTAAATTATAATCTTGCAAATCTTAGAACGAGCCAGTTAGTTTATCTGGAAAACTCTTGTCGTATTACAGGTCTATGGTTTCTTCATTTAGGGTGTAATCGCACTTTTCACATCCGATTCTCACTCTTATTGCAGATGGTTCTTCAGAAGTTCTGCCTATGTTTCTTTGAGTTTCTCCGATTTCACTTCCGCACTTGGGACATATTGATTTTTCTAAAAGATTGCCCTCAACAGTCCTCATTTCAGTTACCACCCTAATTAATTCTACCAAATCTCCAAAATCTTGTGGGGTTAAGTCGCCTATTTTGGATATTTCCTTTATTCTCTTTTCCAGCATTTCAAAAATATGCTGCATCCTCACATAATCATTTTCGAACGGTTCAGATATGTGTGGCGGCGCCTTTCCATATTCTAGTAGCAAACTTTCAGCTTCCCGAGAATAGTACTTTAACATGCTATAAAACGATTCGAAGAACGAGAAATTTTTGCTCTTTTTCCAAGTGCTCTCTCCAGTCTTCATGACCCACTCGTAAAATTTGGGTGCTACCTTTCTAATGTTTTCCAAATTTTCCAAAGATGGTGCATGTTCCAGATTATGTTCTACACCAGTCCTAATATTCTGCAAGTTGTTTATAAGGTCGTTCCATCTCCTAACATCATTATCTGCAACGAACAATGAAGGACTAATTTGGTCCCATATGGTTTTGAGGCTGGATATTTTCAGACTGCGTTCATTCAAATCGCAGAATTGGATTCCAACGGATATCAATAACCGTTGAAAGAATTCATATAAAGGCTTGTAAGCAATTCTTCTTGAATGAATTTCTGTCTTTTCTAACCTATCAAACAGTTTCAAAAGGTTCTCTATGTCGTCCACAACTAACAATTCACCTTAAAGCTTAAATATCTGATATATATATTAATATATATTATGAGAATACGAAGGGATAAGGACATTGTCCACTTGAATTCACCCATACAACTGATTTATTCGAGAAAGGTCACTCCGTTTGGAACCGGAGCGAAAATAGATTTTTTGAAGGAGTTTGAAGGACGCGACGTCCTTGTGGTTCTGTTGAAGGGGAAGTGGCGGAAATGAGCAGGCTCAAAGTTAATTTGTGGGAAAAACAGTTCGACTCTACATCGGACGAAACTATAGAATATGCAAAAAGTTACATATGCCGAAAATGTTCCGAAAAAGACTGTGAGCACATGCTGAAAGCAAGAACCCAAAAATTCAGAAGGCGCATTCAAGCTATATTAGAGGACTGGTCGAACTCTTTGAAATCTTGATTGGTCTGGGCTGTAGCCAAACAGCTTGCTGGCATATTGCGAGAATATCTTTTTGCTTTTCGCGTATTTGCCGAACTCCCCCTGCAGTACTGACATCCTGCTTTTCAGAAATTCCATATAGCTCGTTATTGACTCATGGGAACTGATTGCCTCAGGGAGGCAACCCCATTTATCATACTTGCCGAAAAATGTGTTTATGGTTTTGCCTTCACAAACCATGCAATCGTCAATTTGTGTGGTTTTATTCAACTTTACATATTCCAATCTTGTAAGAACGGCCAGATTCCTCGGGTCAAATCTCTTTGCCTTTTCTAGTTCCACAGAATAAGGGACATCAGGCGGTATGAAGTTTTTGCCCAGCGAGAATCCCTCCGCACCTATCAACTGAAATAAATGGAATGTGGAGAACTTGTTGTTTTTGCCCATCGCTTTTCTCGGGACATCAAACATGAAGACAAATTTGTCGGGATTATTCTTGGTGATTTTTCTAACTGTTCTGTAATTGGCGATTCGCATAAATGGGGATACATATTTTACCCCAAATCCTATAAAGTCCTTGTCCAATATTTTCTGGATGATTTGAGAGAATTTTATTTCGTCCATGTTCATATCAACTATAGGAATAATTTGCGCTGTGTTCAGATTTCCTATTTCGCCGGTTACATAATCTACAGTATGGGAAAGCCAATCATCCACCTTATTGAGAGGAATATGATTTCGAATGTCTGATGTAATCAAGTTAATCTTGGCATGAATTTGCAGAGCCAGCAAGCCTTCGTTGATTGCCTTAGTCAATCTTAGTTTTTGGCTATAGATTGCTTTGAATGTTTTCAGCTTGTTTTGTACAGGTTCTGTAAGGGGCTCCATTTTGTTTGCTTGCACATGAAACACATCTTTGTCTGGTTTCAGATTTTTCAATGTGCTCATTTTGAATGTTTTGGTAACCTCGAATATCTGATAGGGCAATGCCTTGTCTATGTTGCTATCAACATGACCAGTCTCTTTTACCACTGAAATGTTCTTCAATTCTTTTGTTGTCATTATTCTGGTAGGAGTGGAAATGCTGCCGAAATCTGTAGTAATCAATTCCCCGGCCTTTATTCCGCTCTTTTCGTCGTATGCCCTGAACTCATATTCAAACATGCTGCTGCACCTTGACTTCGATATTTTCGGAGACATCGCCGAATGTAGAACGCATTATTTCTTTTGCCACATCCTGCAAAGACTTCAGTTGGTAAAGTCTCTTGCGAGAGTCCTTCGTGTCTAATTCAACAGTGACCCATGCTAGCTTCTTTAGCTCTGACAAAAATACACTGACAAACTTGGTATCCTCCCTGAGTATTTTTTTCGCGCTTGCAAAGCTAAATTTGTCAGTACCAAATTCCTTCCAAAGTAATTTGTATCTATTTATTACCCAAGGCGGTATGGGGTCTATCAACTAACTCACCATTTTCTTGATAAACTATTAGTCGGACAGGCATATAAAGCATAGGTTTAAATATTCATATACATATAAAATACTTAATAGATAAGTTAATAATATGTATAAATAAGCCTGTGGTGAGCGATAGCCTCGACGGATTCAGAGTCGCTTGGAAACTCCGTCGTGGTTCATGGTGCAACTCCTTGCACGGGCATTAGTGTGAACCAGAGGAGTTAGATTTGAGGTCAGACTCCTCTGGATGGAGCCGATGTCCATGAAGAACAAACGCCCCACAAGGGATAAATTAGAGAAGGGAATTTATAAAGCATTTGCAAGACTCAAGTCTCAGGATATTAATATCTCAGATACCTTGAACGGGATTGATATCAGTTCCCCATTTAATCCAAGGTTTGAATTTTCTACAGCTTCCATGGTGAAATCGTTAATCTTCATGAAATTAAAAGGCATAAGGTCCCAAGCGAAACTTTCCGCCTATCTGAAGAGCCATGAAAGGGAGGCGCTGGACTTGGGTTTCTTCAGGGACGGAAAAAATAAAATAAAAACGCCGAGCCAGCAGACAATCAACCATTTCATCAAGCGTCACATGGACAAGGAAAAGTGGCGCATAGTAGAATTCGTAACCAGTATCATAGAAAAGATAGCAGAAAAGTTCAACATAGTCTTGGACACTGAATTGTTTGACAAGAAAATCAACATAAAGGATAAAGGATGCGACAAGACCTTCTACAACCATGAGAACCAGAAGCTGAACGAACTGTGCAGGCTGATAAGAAAAAAGATGTATCCAAAAATAAATCTTGACATAAGGAGCAACTCAATCTTCAAGAAGAACGATTTTCTGGATTTCCTTGTCCACATAGCGCTGACCGAGGATTTTGCCGAGAATGGCTCTAAAACATTTTCCCAACTGCTCAACAAAAGGATGCCCACATCGGACACATTATTGTATCACATAAAAAAATTCGAGGGCAGGGAGCTCCTGCAAAAGATGTTCATAGAAATATTCGACCTGATTTTCAAGATGGCCAAGAGAAGCAACCTGTTTTCCGGGAGGAAGATGGACGTTGCGATAGATTTCACCGATTGGTTCTACTACGGAAAGGACAGGAGTCCAATGGTCATGGGGAAGAAGCCTGAAAAGGGCACTTCAAGGTGCTTCCGATTCGCAACGATAAACATAGTAGAGCATGGACAGCGGTTCACGCTGCTCGCGCTCCCGGTGTCGACCTTTGACACGAAAGAAAAGATAGTCGAAAAGCTGGCTTCGTTCGCAAAGGAAAGAATTCCCATAAGAAAGCTTTATGCCGACAGGGGATTCTTTTCAGCCAGCATTATAAATCTCTTCAAGAAAATGGGCGTCACTTTCCTAATGCCGGCGATAAGGAACGACAGGATAATAGACTACGCGAATTCTGTCAGTCCGCCCGCGATAATAAAAGGATATCCGATGAAGGATTGTAAGTTCAACCTGATTGTGCTGGAAAGGGATGGGAAGAGGTACGCGTTCGCCACAAACATCAACCTGAACAACAATGATGTGACACTATCAGAAAAGTTATTCCTTCCGTATTCGAAAAGGTGGGGAGTCGAAACATCGTATCGAGTCAAGAAATCTTTCAGGGGAAAAACCACTTCAAGAAACTACATTGTAAGGCAGTTCTACTTCATGATGTCAGTAGTCCTGTACAACCTGTGGGTGCTTGTGAACATTCTGATTTCTGTATTTTTGTTTGGGAAGATATCCAAAAAGCTTCCAGTAACCGCGAAGCTGTTTGGGACTGTTTTGTGTACTATTGTTGACCCTGGTGGTGGATAATTGTACGATATGTTATTTTTCAAATCGCACATCAACTGCTTTGGAGTATGAAAGAGTAGAACCCACGCGCCATTTCTTTGCGCCGTTCTGTCTTACCGATACCCAGAGCCTCTCCATGCCGCGCCTTTTAGGTTTCCTGTGCGAGACATATATTTCCAATCCTTCTATGGAAGCAATTTTTTTGCCTCTTATTTTTGTCATTTCAAACACTTTCACCATTAATTGGTATTTCTATGACTTAAAATGTTTTACATTCGGAACTACAGGTTCATATGGCAGAATTCAAATACTATCCGCATGCAATAAAGTTCTTTTCTGCCGC
>CAZERL010000039.1:0-8485 GCA_964514495.1 uncultured archaeon | reverse complement strand
TACTTCCCTGCAGAAAACCTTTTCAGTATATCTTTCCTGCTTTCCGCTAACTCTTACTTTCTTCAGCTCGCACCTGAACTTCCTTTTTCCGAATCTTACAATCCTTTTCATTTTTGTCTTTACTTTACCATTATAATTACCAAATATCAATAAACTGTTAGGGATATTGAGAAAACTTCACATAACTACTTTAGATTCATAACAAATAGAAAATTTTATAACATTCTATATATTATTTTTCCTTATGTGTGGGGTATGTGGTGTTTATTTATTGAATTCAGATAATTTGCTAAATATAGCAAGAGCTTTAGATAGCGTTGGTTTAAATGGTCAAAGAATTGTTGAAAAAGATGCTTCAGCAGCTGGGGTGTTATACTTTCTTTTAAGAGAACTTAATAATAGAGGACACGACAGCACTGGAATTGTTACTTTTGATGGAATCGGATACCGTTCACATAGGGAAATGGGATTTGCTGAAAAAGTTTTCAATCAAGGAAATCTTGAGACGCTTGTTGGACGCGTAGGAATAGGAAATGATAGGTATGCTACAACTGGCTTGCCAAAGAGAGAGAACATACAGCCATTTTTTCTGAATGTTGAAAATTTAACTGACAATACAATGGTTGGTTTGGCACTTTCACACAATGGAAATATTACAAATCAACAGGATTTACGGGCCAGAATAACAGAAGAGGAGCAAAAAATATGGGGAGAATCATTGTTAGCATCAACAACAGATAGCGAATTAATTCTGCACAGATTAGGATTAGAATTATACAGAAATCCAAAAACTCAACTTGAAGTAACAGTTTCCAAAACATTTAATGAAATAAGGGGCGCATATTCAATAATGGTTATTGTGAATGGAAATTTAGTTGGTATAAGGGATCCTTATGGTTTTTGGCCCTTGATTACGGCAAAATTAGGAAATCTTGTAATTTTTTCTTCTGAGGAAGAGCCAATAAAGAGGTTTATTGATGCTTCAGGTTACTCACTAAAATCGTCAGATTTTGTAAGAGAAGTAAAACGAGGGGATATTGAAATAGTCTCTGAAAATGCTTTTAAAACATACACTGGCTTGTTTCCTGCTAGAAAAGAAAGTAATTGCTCATTTGATTTCTCTTACTTAAGATCTCATGAAGATTCCAGAATTAGAAATTTTAGAAGATTTTGTGGAATAAAGCTATGGGAAAAATTTCCTGTAGAAGCCGACTTTATTTCGCCAGTTCCCAACTCTGGAATTTATTATGCTAAAGGTATAAGTGAAGCTTCGGGCATTGAGTACAGGGAACTTATTAGCATAAGTGATAAATACAGAACTAAATCTGGAAGAACATTTCAAAAGCCAACACTTGAAGCAAGACTTGACGCTACAAAAGAAAAGTACGAATTTGAGAGCAGTTACGAAGGCTTACGCTTAGTTATATCTGATGATTCTATTGTTAGGAGCACTACTCAAGCTTATATCATAAGAGAGTTAAGACAAAGAAGGGTTGCTGAAATTCACCTTCGGATTGGAACACCTTTAATTGTAACTCCTTGCTATCTTGGCATACACACACCTACAAAAGAGGAATTAATTGGAAGTTCTCTTTCAGAAGAGCAGCTTGGGAAATATTTTGAATGTATTTTTTATGGTGTTGACTATAATAAAGACAAGTTAATGTCTTTTATAAAAAATGGCAACTCTGTTGGGGAAATCATAGAAAGGAGTGTTAAAGATGGTGAAAATTATCTTCCTGAACAATTAAGAAAATTTATTCCAGGAAAATTTAGCTTGAAGTATATGCCAACCGAAGAATATAAGAGGTCTTTTGACTTAGCTGGATTGAACTCAGAAACAAAGTGCTATGCATGCCAAATTACGGGTGGAAAAGGTTATCCTCTTGAGATAAAAGAAGATTTAATAAAACTGACAGTAGTTTAGTTTGTCAACCTTGTGTTCTCTCACTACTTTATCAATCCATTGATAAATTGTTATCACGATTATCACTTAATATTTTATACATAGCAAGTTATATAAATAATATAGGCTATTTAATTAGATTATGGAAGAAAAGTTTAAAGGAATGATTGCAGCTTTTGTTGCAGCAATTTTATGGGGGTTGCTTATACCTACTATCCGCTATCTGACATTACAAGGAGTCTCACCAATATTAATTGCTATAGTAAGATTGTGGACTGGTTCGATTACTTTATTAATCTTAGTTCTATTTATAAAAAATAAAATTAATTTTACTATTGAGAATAAGAAATGGTTTTTTATTGTAGCATTAATTGGAATTTCACTAAATTTTATTTTGTTTCAAACTGGAATAAAATATACTTCTGCAAATTCTGCTGTTTTGCTTGGATATACTGTACCAATTTGGGTTTTAATTTTAATGTTATTTTTCTTCAGAGAGAAAATAAATCTTCTTAAGGTTTTAGCAGTTGTATTGTCTTTTACAGGAGTTGTTTTAATTGTGATTGGCGATAGCGGCCTAGAAGCTTTAAGGGGTCGTAGCTTAATTGGAGATTTTCTAATTATATTTTCTGCTATAACTTTTGCTTTTTTTGTTATTGGAAGTTCTGAATTTTTAAATATGAATAAGTTAAATATCATAGATAGAATAGAAATCCTTGGCAAAATATTTCTTACTTCAGCAATTGTACTATCACCTCTTCTATTTTTTGTTTCATATAAAATAAACTTATTGCAATTTAGCATTATAGCTGTATTGGGGATTGTCCAGACTACATTGGCATTCAGCCTATGGTATTATGCTTTAGCGAAAATATCTACAATTACCTCATCTTTAGCATTCAATCTTGTTATAGTAACTACTTTTATATTTAGCTGGTTCTTGTTAAAAGAAAGTATTAATGCCTATATGGCAATTGGAGGTTTGTTAATTATTATTGCAATTTTCCTATCTGAAAATATTAAATTAATTTTCAAGAAACACTAAAATAATAAAAGGCTTCAATTAATCATATACTTAATAGATTTATTTTAAGTAGAAAATACCCTTACACACAGTTTCTGCAGGTCCTGTCATATAAATATGATTATTTTTTTCTGACCATCTTATATCCAAATCCCCGCCAGGGTTATGCACTTTAACATTTCTATCTGTCTTATCTTTTAGAACACTCGCTACTACAGCAGCGCACGATCCTGTTCCACAGGCAAGAGTAACACCATCTCCCCTTTCCCATGCCCTTAAATTAAGCTCATTTCTATTTACAAGATCAACAAATTGAACATTTGTTTTTTCTGGAAAATATTTATGCTCTCCTATTAAACGTCCTTCTCTTCCTATATCAATGTCGCCATACTCATGATCAAGAATAACTACATGCGGACTAGCTATAGAAACGAAAGTTAATTTATAAGTTTTAGAACCAATACTTAGAGGATAATCCACAACAAAATCGATTTGATTGTCACCCCATTTTTTCTTACTTGGTGGAATTGTTAAATATCTTGCATCGTAAAAAGTTGGTTCACCCATATCAGCTAATATATAACCCCGAGCAATATCGTTTCTTAACAATTGGGTTTTTACATTACCTACTATTGTTTCTAAATCTAAATGTGTGTTTGTTGTTATACCTTCATCGTGTAAAAATTTTACAAGACATACGAGCCCATTACCACAAGTTTCCGCTTCTGAACCATCGGGATTGAACATTCTCATCAAATAATCGAATTGAGTACTTCTTTGAGCTATTATAAGGCCATTGGCCCCGATACCAAAATGTCTGTCACATATTTGCTTTGCTAAATAGCTATAATCAATATCTTCTTCATCTAAATTTTGAATCATAATGAAATCATTGCCTAAACCATGCATTTTTGTAAAATTAATTTGTTTCATTTTGCGGCATTATACTTTTAATTTTATTTTTTCATTAATTACCTTGTGTGTTCCATCCTTCAGGTAGTTCAGCGTTAGGATCCAAAATCCTTTTTTTTGTTTCATCCCTTGCTGTTCCAATTCTATTTGTGTTAAATTTTGCTTTTAGGTAACCTTCTCTTTCGAATGTCGTGAAATACATTACTTCTTCTTTTGTTCTCAAATCAAATTCAGGAAATCTACTTTGATAATCTCTAAGAACTTTATCACTTATAATTTTTTCTGCAATTCTTGAGAAAGCTCCATTAGGGTTATCAGTATCTAGTCCACCTCCAGTAGAAAAAGGTAGCTTCCTCCTAGAAGTTATATAATCTGGAAGTCTATCTCTCATAGCTTCTCTAAAAACCCATTTTTCAATAATAGTCCCACTATCATCAAAAACTTTTAATGTATTTGGAATGCCTAGGCCGTATTGTAGTAAATCTATGTCCAAAAAAGGAACTCGCGCTTCAATTGTCCAGCTCATAGCAGCTCTATCTACTCTTTGAAGCTGGGTTCTATGAAGATCTCCAATTAGCATTTCGCTTATTCTCGTGACTAAATTGTGGTCAACTTCTTTAAATACACCATAACCTCCAAATAATTCATCTGCTGATTCTCCCACAAGCGCAATCCTAAATCCATTTTCCTTAGCGACTTTTGAAACAGTATAATTTCCAACCATATGCCTAATTATATTTGGATCAAAAGTTTCAGCAATTCTTACGAACTCTGAAGTAAGTTGCTCTAGACCCCAAGGATGAGCTATTAATAAGGGGATAGAATTTTCTCTGCAATATCTTTCTGCAACTTCCCTATCTGGGCTTCCTTCAACACCAAAGGTTATTGCTGTTACATTAGGATGATATTTCCTTGCAGTTGATAGAACAGTAGCAGAGTCAATTCCACCACTGAAGAAAACACATACTGGAAGATTTGTATCAACCCTTTTTTTTACTGCAGCGTCAATCAATATTCTTAAGTCTGAAACAATGCTATCTTTATCTTCAGGCACAGCATATTTTTCTAGAGAAAAATATCTTCTTTCCACTCCGTCTGTTAAATAATGTCCTGGAGCGAGGTACTTTATTTCACTTACATCTAATTTAGATAGTCCTTTAATTTCAGAACTTATGTGTAGCACTCCTTCCCCTTGGCTATAGTATAATGGTTTTATCCCAATAGGATCTCTTGCTGCCAAATATTTTCTAGATTTTAAATCATAAACAACAAAAGCAAACATTCCATCTAAAAACTTTGCCATTTCCATTCCATGTTCCTCATACATATGAACAAGAACTTCGGTGTCGGAACCTGTTGTAAATTTGTGCCCTTTTTTTCTAAGAGATTCCCTAAGTTCTTTATAGTTGTATATTTCTCCATTCAAAACAGCAGCTATTGTTTTTTCTTCATTGAACATTGGCTGTTTCTCTTCGGCATTTGAGGTTATTGGAAGCCTGTTTGCACCTAATATACAACCTTCTAAAGTAATTTTTTCATTATACCCTTCTGGAACCCCTCTATGTTTAGTAGTCTGCGCCATAACATTGTGTTGATTCAAAAATGCATCTTGCATATTCGCATTCTCGTAAATAATTACATTTATTCCGCACATTTTTTATCTCCTTGACAAGACAACAATTGAATTTATAACCCCTGTTTCTCTCGGAAGTGAGTATTCTCCTAATGTAAGATATTTAATTCTTAACGCAGGATATAACTCAAATTTTGGATAAAGCAATCTCCTTAAATCGTCAGGAACTGACCTTACAGCGACGAAAGAGCCTGATTTTAGATAAGGCTGGATGTCAGATAAAATTTGATTTTTTTCTAAATTGGACTTTCCAACCAATGCGGCAATAAATACTATATCACTAGTTGGTAGCACTGACTGAATATCAGAATCCAAGCTAGCAATATCATGACTGGATATTGGCAGATAACTTATCCCTAATCTTGAAAGCAAGGTTCTCGACAATCTAACGAATTCTGAATCTTTATCTATGCATCGGATGCCTAAAGAAGGCTGCTGTTGCTTAAACATCATGGCTGTCAATGGCAAAGCACCACTTCCTACAAACAATAATCTTTTGCCGTCCAGCTCCATATATTTTTGCATCTGCTCTAATTCGAATTTAGTTAATAGAACGTAATTTCCGTGATAGGGAAATTGTGTTAAATCATTTTCACCTTCAATAATTCGATTAGCCCAGTATCTTTCAAGTTCTATTTCACTTGCACAACATAAGTCAATTATGTCCTGTAATTTTCCATCCATTTGTATTTGTCTTACAGCCTTTTTAGATGTGATTGGATCGGAATTTGAAGCTAAATAAACTAATGAAGAAAACAGCGAATTTATCGTATCATTAGGACCAAGTTCGCTTTGGACATTTAACTGATTAAAGATAAAATATACCCTTTGCACTAATTCGTCTATTGAATTTTTCCCCATATCTAACTACCTACTTCAATTTTTTGGAAGAATTCTTTTTTGTTTTTATCTCCCTGCAGAAAACCTTTTCAGTATATCTTTCCTGCTTTCCCCTTACCCTTACTTTCTTTAATTCGCATCTAAACTTCCTTTTTCCGAATCTTACAATCCTTTTCATTTTTGTTTTTACTTTAGAGTGAATAAATCATTTAAATATTTAACGCTTATAATTTATTAAGTTTATATAAATTATAAATAATGTAACTACTTAAAAGTTATAACATATTTTGGAACCAAAATATTTAAATAGAAATTAGATAAGTCACGTTTTTAATGAAAAAGAGGCATTTGATTTTTGTATTGGTCGTTCTGTTTTTGTACGGATGCTCCAGTGCAGATAACACTCAAATCACAGAGTGCGGCACTGATGACATGGACGAGTGCAACAGGAGATTATCTGTCTATAACAACGACATGAGCTACTGTCCGAAAATAGAGGATGTAGATTTAAGGACAACATGCTACGTGACATTGGCAGTACGGAACTCGGACCTGTCAATGTGCGAAAATGCCGATGACGAACTGCAGAAAAACATATGCATAAGGACTTATGCTCTTGCGAAAGATGGCCTTGAGGCCTGCGACACAATCGTTGATTCAAACCAAAAAGACCTTTGCGTGAGGAACATCGCGATACGGAAAAAAGACGCTGCGCTTTGCGGAGAAGTCGTCCAGGATTTCCAGAAAGAGCTTTGCCTGTCAACAATCCAGGAGCAGTAGTTCTGCTTATTTTCTAACTTCTTTGCAGAAAACCTTTTCAGTATATCTTTCCTGCTTTCCACTAACTCTTACTTTCTTTAATTCGCACCTAAACTTCCTTTTTCCGAATCTTACAATCCTTTTCATTTTTGTCTTTACTTTAGAGTGAATAAATTATTTAAATATTTAACGCTTATAATTTATTAAGTTTATATAATCTATATGCCTATCACCACTTTTTAGTTACTAAAAACCGAAAGATTTATAAATGGTGAAAACAGACATCAGCATATGGCATTCACTTATAATCCGCCAAACAGCCCTGGAAGAGTGCTTTTTTCATCTGGAGATCGTTCTAATCTAGAGAGCCATATTCATTCATACCAATTGCCAAGAAGCCTTTTACAATCAGCCGCTCTTGCAGGACTTGCTGCTTTATATGCATGCGGCGGCTCGCCAGCAGCACCATCACCTCCAAATCCCGGACCAGACACAACTCCTCCAGTTAGAACAGGGGGATTTCCAACAGGCCAACAGCCATATGGAACAGAATCTGTGAATATGGGGTTTGGAACCCTTGAAGATGCGACGTGCAGGTTTGGAGAAGCGCCTAATGCTGCTTACGAGCAGCAGCCAGGACAGTTTACAACAACAGGGCAAAGAAGCCATTCAACACAAGTCAGCAATCTGAAGAATGGATTGCAATATGCTTTTTACGCCAGATGCAGGGATAATGCAGGCAACACAAACCTTGATGATTTTCTAATACGATTTTCCGTTGAAGGCAGAACCAAAATCAACATCACAGTAACGCCAGCCTCTTCATTGACAGGTTTGCAAGGTCTCTTGGAATTTTACATCAATGGCAACAAGCTTGGCGACATAATTGGAGCAAGTGCAACATTTGACGGAGTTCCAACTGGAGCGTTTCCATACGAGATAAGAGGCGAAAATGTCGACGGCGGCAAGCGCGAAGGCGATATTGAAATTCCAATGGGAGGAACGAGCAATTATCCCCCTGTTAAGGTTCAGTTTAAAGATGGCAATACAAGTGTCATAGAAAGGATTGACGAAATGAACAGAAGTGATGACGCACAACATGGAATGAAGCCTGAATTACCAGCTATCAAAAATGGAACAATGAGGCCTCTTACAGCTTTTGATATATACTATGATGCGACGATAAAACAAGCACAAAGTGAACCCGGAAGAAGAAGCCATTTAATAACGATTAATATGATTTATAATAAGCTTAAAACCATTGACCAATTTTTTGCTGGAATGTGGCTTTCTTATGTATGTGACTCTAACAATAAGCCAGCAGATGTGACTAGATGCGACACCCAAACTATGCCTGAAGACGGCTCAGACGGAAAACAGACTATCAAATATCATTCAGGAGGAACAACTA
>CAZERL010000038.1:0-8546 GCA_964514495.1 uncultured archaeon | reverse complement strand
AAAGGTTAAATAGAGTCGAGGTCAACAGTTAAGACTAGGACAATATGGAAAACAAAGATATTGAAGTTGAAATAAGCGGGAAAATCTCCTTAGAACAATTCAAAAAAATAAGAGAAATATTAGAAGAAGGAGGAACTTTTAAAAAACTAAAAGCGCGCTTGTCATTTATGTATTTTAGAAATAGTATTCCTAAAGATCTATCAGAAATAAAAGATGACCTTGTAGACTTGAGATTTAGAGTGACAAACAAGGAACCCGAAATAGTATTAAAATATGGTTCTTTCACAGGCAATCACGCTAGAAAAGAGATTACTCTTTCATTAACGAAAGAAAATATGAGTAATTATATAGAATTTCTGAACTTACTTGGTTGGAGTAGAATAGTAGTGTACGCGACTAGAACATATACGTATCAATATCAAAACATCGAATTCGCCCTTGTAGAAATAAAAGATTATGGATATAATTTTGAAGCAGAGATAATTACAGACGAATCTCACATCGCAGAAGCGCAAGAAAAAATCAGGGAGGAGCTAAATCGCCTAGGATTAGTTCCATTTAGTGATGAAGATTTAACTCTCCAATGTAATCAAATTAATAATACTAAAAAACTACAATTTGACCTGAATCTTAATACTCTCGTAGAAATCAAGAGTCGTTTTAAAGAGTTTTTTGATTAGTTTTTATCTATAAAACACCATGCCCAAGCTTACAACCTTAAGAGGATTAGGACGCCAACAAGATAAAATAAGATTACTTGAAGCTGCATTAAATGAAGTACAAAAAGAGATAGGGAAGGCCACAAGCCAAAGCGCTGAGACTTGGCATGACAATGCTCCATATGAGATGCTCAAGTACGATATAAATATTCTAAACAGACGCCTTGCTGAAGCACACCACCTTTTAGATGATGCCCAAATAGTAGAGTATCCTTATATTCTATCTCAATCCATAGTTCAATACGGCGCAGGAGTAATATTTACACAAGGAGAGGAATTACAAGAATATAAAATTGTAGGCTATGGTGAAGAAGATATAGGCAAGGGGAGGATATTATATGATTGTCCCCTAGCGAAAATACTTATCGGTCATAGGCAAGGAGAGTCCTTTGATATAGTTATTCATAGAAATAAGTCAAATGTTTATATTAGAGAAGTGTATCTTCTCACTGAAAAGGATTTAGCGTAATCTTTCTCAAAGAAGGGGTCGTATTTTAAACTTTGCTACACATCGTGACGTCCTCTAGGCACTAAATGTGCTCAGCTTCCCGCGCGTGAACGCGTTCCTGACGTCTACTCAATAACCCATACTGTTCCGTGATGTGCGTCTTGATTACGTACATAGTCATTTGCCCGCCCGACGCTGATAAAACTTGGGTTGGAAGAAAAGAGATTTCCTATAATGTGCATTACTGTGTTGGATTTGATGTCCCTGCCTGCGTTGCTGAGTTTTTGACAACTGCTTGTTTTATGCTATTCTCCGACACAAGGCGATAAAAGACGTTCTTCCAGTTGTTCGTGCGTGCCTCGCGGTCATTGAAGCTGCCGGCGTTTCCCGGGGCAATGGTTTGCACCGTCGTGTATGGTCCGGTTGCATCAGTGATACTACGTTGCAGCATGAAATTGCCTGGTGCCTTTGTGCATTGTTGCGTTGTCGGGACTTGCATTTTCTCCTTTAATGGATACTGGAGATAGTTAATAAATCTCGAAATTGTCAATCTTAGTTGTAACTATAAAGTGGGAAGATTTAAATAATCATAATAACTTCCGCAATTATGGTTATAATTAACTCAGAAAGTAAAAATAGCGTATTAGAAATCTCTGATTATGATGGAAATTACGGAGAGTATAAGAAATTTCAACAAAATCTTAGAAATCTTTCTGGAAATTCTTCTCTTAATTTTCACAGAAAAGATAATAATCATGCTTATGTTTTTGGGAGTGTATTTTATGAAGGAGACTGCCACAATAATTTGATTGTGTCTAACTACGAGTTAAATAGATTACAAAATATAAGAAACGCTTTTATTTTAGCAAATAACTCCGGAGTTGAAATTTTTCCTATCTTTAATATACCTGAAATAATTTCAAGAGGAAATGAAATATTATCTAGAAGAATTAAATATAATCCCCCTAAAAGAGTATTATCTAGAGAAAATTTTCCTGAGATAGACTTAGGCCAATTATGCATGGAGTTAAGATTTAGATATGGAATAGATGCAAGGGATATAAGACAACTAAATGAATACAGATTAAAAAATAGAATTTATCTTGTAAATGAAGGAAATACTCGGTTTTTCTTAAAATATCGCGGGGATGATAAAGATAAATCTGAATTAATCTCTAAAGTATTAAACGAGATACCAGATTATTTCCCCGAAGTTTATGCAAGAAAAGATAATCCAGGACTTTATACTTTCAGAGTGGGGAAAAATTATTTTGGGTTAGAAGATTTTATTTGGGGAGATAATGAAAAAGAAATTAATTTAGATTATTTTTCTTTAATTGGAAGCCATATTGGATCATTACATAATCTTTTTTCTTCTCTTTTATTTAAAAAACCTATTTTGTTAGAGAAATTAAAAAGAGGGGATTTTCTTAATCAAAGTACTGTGGCTTCTATATATCTAGATTTGATTAACAGTAATGAAAACAAACATAACTACTTAATTAATTCGCTAAATGAAGTAGTTCAGGGAGATTTATTTAATTCTCTATTTAAATTGCCAGTCTCACTTGTTCATAGAGATTTAAATCACTCAAATCTAATTTGGAATGGAAACAATCCCAAAATCGTTGATTCTGAATCAATTGGGATTTTTCGGAGAGTAGAGGAGTTTATCGCCCCGTTATTATTGGGCGGAAATATGACTAGACCAGACTATTTAAAGAATTCCTTTCAAAGATTAGTCGATAATTATAATATTTCTGTAAACGAACCTCTCTCGCAAAATGAAATAGAGACCGCACTCTTTTTATTAAGATATTCCTTATTAAAATATTATGTTGTTAGATCAATTAGAAGAGGCATTAAGGACGATGATTATTTGGATGTATTAAACAAAAATCTTAGAGAAATTGGAGACAAGAGATGATTAATAAAACTCCCTTCAATATTGGTTTTCCTCTAAAAATTTTTGATAAATCTAAACGAGTCAATTTTATAGATGATGAATCGAGAAAGGAAATTTTTAATAGAAGCATTTATTCTTTTTTGTATACCGGGAGGAAAAATTCTCTTCTAGAAAAAAGAAATCAGATATATCATGAATTATCTCAAAAAGCTATAAGTTTAGTACAGGAACGTTATTCCTCTCTCGAAGTTATGAATGTGTCTGTCTTCGGGTCTTCACTTTTTTCTAAAAACCCTAGAGATTTCGATTTTTTAGTCATTACCAATGGAAATAAATTTTTATTAGAAGAAACAACATTCAACCTAGAGGACCTTTTATTAGTAAGGGAAAGAAAAAGTAAAAAATATAAGGTAGGTATTTCTATCAAAGGGGTTGATAATTTTGTTAATGGAATCTGCAATCCATTTTCAAGTGTGCCAGAGGAGTATCAGAAACAAATAATTTATCGTACGGCAAGTGCTTTATTTAGGAGGCATATTCCCATGTTTGGTTATGATTTTGTAGAAAATAGGGAGGCATTCCAGAAAAATCTTTATGCCCAAGTATCAGATCTTTTAGTGAATACTTTTGATTTATATTATTTGAATAATGAAAAAATTAAATTGAATAACTCTCAAAGATCTAAGAAAATTTTGTCCCGTGTTTATGAAGCAGTAACTTATTTAACTCTTACAGAAAAAAGTTCTGAGATAGAAAATTTGAGAAGAGAGGTATATCTATCAATGAATACAAATCCCTCTCTTGAAAAAACAGAAAAGCTTTTTAATAGCGTAGTATCTATTTATAATAATAAAACAGATAAAAAAACGAAAAATGAATAAAATAATTGCTTTGGATTATGATAATACTCTTGCCGAACATGGAGGAAAAATTGATAAAGAAATGTCAGCAGTCTTATCTAAGATTATTTTAGATGGATACAAGGTTTCGATAATTACTTCTAGAACAATGTATTGGTTAGAGAAAAACGATATCAACATCTTAAGTATGATCTTTCCTGATGTTTCAAGATTATCAAATACAAATCTAAAAAGAATAAAAGAGAATTTTGTTCTTTATACGGGAAGAGGGAATGAAAAGTTTATTCCGAAAAGATCTAAAGACATTATTAAATTTGAGGAAGAAGTTTCTTATAGAGAACATATGACTCCAAATGAGATTTTCAAAATTCAAGAGATTATTAAAAGAGAACTTCCTAAAGACATTATATTTGAGAAAACATACACAAAACAATTTCCATCAAAAAATCTTGAAGGCATACTGAGAGTTATTATGAGGACAAAGGAAATTCAAGATCCATTAAGAGAAAGTATATTATTCAAAATTAAATCTAAGCTAAAAGGGATAGATCGTTTTTCTAGAATAATTATAGAAATTAATGGAAATTATATTAGTTTTAGTTTTAAGGATAAATCATTTGCAATAAAAGATATATTAAAAAATAATCCTAAATCAAAAATAACTTATTATGGAGATTCTCCTTTAGAAAATGATAAACCTATCTTGGATTTATCAGTAGGGATTATGAAAAATGAATTAAACTCTATTTGTGTGGAAAATCCGATTCATACATTGAGTTTAATCAAGATTTATTACGATAATATAAACAAAGAGGGTAAAAGTCCATTAGATATTCTTTCTAATAAAAATATCAGGGAGAATATAAAAGATAGATTAAAGGAGTATTGGAAATCTATGCGCTTACCTTTTTCTTGGACCTCTCCTATTTTAAGTGCATTATTAAAAAATAAAGCTGATGAAAACTTGGCGGTACTAAAAGTTAGAGATAAATTTCCTTCTTTAACAGATAAAAATAGTTCAGATTATTCAAGAAAATTGAGAGACTTCAGGAAGAAGAAAGTTAGAAATTTATCTAGACGGATAAGCAAATTTATTTCTGGAAAAGTTATAGCAGACATTGGAGAAAGAGCAGACGATCTTATTGAACAAATATTAAAATTAAACAAGTCTATAGAAAACGCTTATGTAACAGATATTGGGGCATTCTCAAAGAGATCTAAAAATCCAAAGATCGATTTTATTGTCCAACCTTCGTTAAATAAAACTCCTTTTTCAAGCGAAAGTTTAGATACAATTATAGTTTCTTTAATTCTTCATCATATGGATAATAATGATCAAAGATTATTCATTAAACATCTAATTTCTGTGTTAAAAAGAAATGGGAGATTAATCCTTATCGAAGATAGTTATCCAGAGAACAAATCGAATGAATCTATTTCAGAAAATATTAAAGCCTTTTTAGCTTTCAGTGAAGAGGAGAAAATGAAAATACTTTCTTTTTATGATTGGTTTGGAAACAAAATAATGAGAAGCAGGGATAATATAGCATTAACTTTTAATTATAAGACTATGGAAGAATGGGAGAATGTTTTTAAAAAAGAAGGGTTAAATTTAATCTTCTCTGAATTTATTGGAGAAAATCCTAAAAATTTAGATTTATTTCCTCCAAAGGCAGTCATGATATTCGAGAAGAAAGGGGGGCTAAAAAATGAGACCTAAAATAGGTTATAGCATAGGAAATTTAAAAGAATTCTCTTTTAAGGACTATCCCTTTGAGTGTTATGAGTTTAAGACGTTTGGTAAAGAATTTAGTCCAAATATAATATTATTGGATAAGTTAAAAGAAATGTTCAAGAAAAAAGACTTGTCTGTTCATTCTCAATTGAGTAGAATTTTTAGTTGTAATGAAAAAGGCTTCCCAGATTTCTCTGAAGCCGAATTAAATATATTAAAATCAGAGATAATTATTTCAAAAATTATCGGAATAAAACAAATTAATTTTCATATGAAAGAAACAGAGTTTACTAAGGAAGAAATTGAGAAATTTAATGAAATTATAGAATTTGCAGATAGGCGAGGGGTAGAAATGATTTATGAAAATCATGTTTGTTCAGAAGAAGTAATCCTTAGAATTCTGAAAACTTTTCCAAAAGTCAATTTTTGTTTAGATCTTGGACATTTAAACGTTGCGATACATAAAGGAAAGTTTAAAATGAATTTGGAAGAATTTATCGAAAAAGTAAAACCAAGATTATTCCATATTCATGCACATAACAATTTTGGGGAAAAAGATGAGCATAATTCTTTGAATAATGGAAATTTAGATTGGAAAAAGGTCTTAGATAAGTTAAAAGATTCTGATTTGAGAAAAATTATTCTTGAGAATAGGACAAAAAAAGAAGTTGATGAAAGCAAAATGTTATTGGAAGAATATTATAATATAAAATAAATTCTAAGACAGGTTTATTGTTCAGCTTTCTTTTCAAGCAACGAAGGAACAATGTTTGCCAGACTTACCCCCGTTTGGCGTGCAGTACTCGGAGAAACAACGCGATAAAACGCACTCTTTCCCTTTGCTTCCGCATCAACGTAGCTAATTGAGCCGTAGGGATTTTCTGCCGTGATGCTATTCGTGTAAACGTTCGCCCACGGACCCATCATATCGCCGAATGAACGCTGTAACACCATCGTGCGCGGCTTGTCCTTTTCATCAACGCAGCCGGTAGCGCATGGGCTTGGCGTGCCGTCTGTCAAGATGTTGTGGAGGAGAAGAGAGTACTGTGGTCGCTTGCTTGGTATAAGCGCTATGTGGAGGGGAGTGACACGATTAGGCTCAGTGCTTGTGGTGCTATCCTGCGGAGATACGTATTTATAATTGATAATGACGGGCTGTACGCGTTCGTTTTGATTTATACTTGTAGGCTCCACTTGTGTGTTTGCTTGGAAAATTCTATAATACGCAAACGCATTCTTGCCGGATTTCGGTCCCTTCCAAGGCAGATAATTACCGTTGTCATCGCGTAAGCGCTTCGTGCCGCGAGCAGCACTCTCGGTGAAAATATCATTTAAAGCCATAGGATGTGGATAAAACCAATCATTTGTTTTTCCATAGTGCTCCCCTCCAAACTTGGGAAAAATGCCCTGAAAACGAACAGATTTCATAGGAGATTGGCCAAATGTCCAGTCGATACCAACTGTAGGCAATCGTGTCTCAACAGGTTTGTTAGCTATCAACACAAGTGTATTGGTCTGTCCTTCCTCAAGCTCAAAAACATCGCGATTCTGCTCATCGTGCATGGAAAATGAAAACTCAACAAGTGGTTTACGTGCTGATTGCTCATCGGCCGACTGCGAGAATATATTGTCGCTCATAAGCATGCTTGCGCCATACACTGATAGCAATGCACTTCTCAAAAAATATCTTCGTGATGTCATGTCATACCTATTAAGTGATTACTATTTAAACTTTTCGGTAAATCATACGCATTGTGTATTTGTAAGCTTTACCCAACTGCCACTACGGCAGTGATATGCTCCTCCTACACTCGGGCAGCAATCCCATTCTGTAGAGCATGCAGCGCCATCAGTGACACCTGAACATGAGCCACTATCGACTGATTGAGGAGTGATAGGTGGGAAACACGCAGGGTCATATGCGGCATAGTGCAGGTATTTTAAATCAGCTTGCGACTGGAAACTAAAGCCAAGATTATTTACATCAGCAATAAGCGCATAGCCCGTAGTAGAAGTAGATTTCTTATCAGTCATATCAGAGGTTATCGTCACAATCGGCTTTACTCCGCTTGGAAATGTGGGTTGGAATTCAACTCTATGTGCTTTATCCCTGACAAAATCCCCAGTCGCAATCCCCCCTCTTGCAGTGCACTTCGCGTCTCCAAGTGAAGAAGTCGGCGTCTGTGTCGTCGTCGTAGTCGTCCCGCCCAATTTCCCCGCGAGAATCGCCTCTTGAAGCGTCATGACACTGCCGTCAGCAAGCTTCACGTTGAGCTCATCGGCAGTATGGCCGAAGGTTGCCGCCTGGCTCGCGGTCTTATAGCCTGCTCCTGCCGTCGTAGTTGTCGGGGGATTTACGTAATTGCTCTGTGTGTTGTACGCAAAAACATAAGAGGCTAAGATTGTTCCAAGAAAAATTCCGATAATAACTGCTACGATATGCATGTTATTCACTTTAATTCTCTTTTTTGTCTTTCCAGGAAATGGCAAGGGTACACTTAATTTCGGCATGTCTTATACAGTTCGTAAAGGTATTTAAGGTTTTTGCATGTTAAACTTTTGTGTCTTATCCAGAAATAAGGTTCATTAGATAAATAAGATAAGGGAATTAAGGGTTTTTCGCACCAAAAAAGCTTAAATACAAGATAAGCTTTACGGTTTAAGAATTCTCATAGGCGGGATGTAGCCACGGCAAAAGCAACTTTTAGATATACTCTCTAATTCATAGAGCTACGGCTCCGTAGCTCAGTCCGGTAGAGTACTGGCCTTTTACAGCAGAAAAAGTTCCGCTGTCTTCAAACAGCGGGGCTGATTTGAAGAAAGCCAGGTGTCGCGGGTTCAAATCCCGTCGGGGCCAGTCCGTTCGCCGCAGCGAGGA
>CAZERL010000037.1:0-8712 GCA_964514495.1 uncultured archaeon | reverse complement strand
TATCCCTATTAATGGATGGGCCCAGTGGGATTTGAACCCACGACACCTACCAATGAGTTCATCATTACTGGTTAAGAGCCAGCTGCTCTACCATGCTGAGCTTTGCCCACAACTTTAGTTGTTATGGGCCCTTGGACCCAAACTAAATTAATTCTTATACCTTTAAAATACTATGCACTTTAGTTTCCATTATTCTTGAATCTAGAAAACACATATGTCAATACTACTGCCAGCACGGTCATCAAAACAGCAATCACAAGTTTATATGCCAATGTGTTTTCAACTGTTAATGTACCTACCCACGCTGTCCAAAAGTTATTCCAGCTCAAAGCTACAACAAGGCCCATTGCGGATATCATAAGCGTGAAGAAATTATCCCTGAAAGATTTGGTGAATTTAGATATTTCATGCGATACTGCTATGCTTCTGCTTTGTTCTCTCCACTCTTTCAACTTTCGTAGAACCATCATATCACGGGGATAATTATTTGTTTGTTCTTATAAATAAGATTTTCTGTTAAGAAAAACATACAAAATTTAATGGGCCTACTGGGATTTGAACCCAGGACCAACTGGTATCTTCCTATCATCTTGGAATCAAAGCTTTTATCCAAAGGTAAAAGCCAGCTGCTCTACCATGCTTCGCCGTGATTTTTTGTCACTTGAGCTACAGGCCCTTAATATTTTATTTGTAGAAGTAAAGTTAACTTTAATTGCTTTTAATGCTTTCTCTTTCTTTGGAAATTCTTCCTCAGCCAACTATAGCTTCTGATCTTAGATTTTCTGCCATAACCGCAGGCAGCACAATACTTCTTGTCAATCCTGTAAGATACCCTCCCGCATCTCCTGCAGCGTATGTGCGTTATCTTGTTCTTCTTCCCCATCGACGGGGTCCCTTTTACCGTACAATCACCTTTTCAATTGCAAATACGATTTGGTATACGCAGCGGCAACAAGCGGCACTACAAATATGCCCGCTATGAAGTCTGCGATAATATCGCTGAAAAAACTAACTGGCGTTAAAATAATCAAAGATATCAATGCCAATAAAAGTGCCAAGCCAAAAACCCTCCACCAATTGCCTTTTGTAGTGTTCCAGCTAGTTCTCAATGCTTCAACAGCGCCTTTGTTATTTAACAGCACAGCCTGTTCGTAATAAAGCAATTTAATGGACAGGAATATTCCGGGCAATACCAATGCAACCAAACCCAATGCTGTCATGATGAAGACAAGTATTGATGATAACAATAATACCACATATTTGGATGCAACCAAGCTAATGGCAGACATTAAAGATAGCTTATTTCCTTTCGCTGCCAGGACAATTATGACGCCATTAATGAAGACGCTCAATAGAATTATTGCAATCAGATTCAGCCCGCCATAGGAATATAGGAACTCAGAGAAGCTGAAAGCCCCGCTACCTAAAGTTGTTTTCAGTTGCGGTTCCAGTAGTTTGGCTATGATGATATAAACAATACCAACCAGGACAATGACAGGATTATTTTTCAAAGCAATAAAGCCATCATTGATGGCATTCTTAATTTTCAATTTCATAGAAACAACTTAAACTTGCACTGGTGAAGCGTATACTATAGTATCCCCACGAACAAGAAGAGTCCCCAGCTTCAGTTTGTTCTCGCCATTATTCTTCGTCACTTCAGCCTCGTCGATCCATAGATTCAAATGCAGATCCAAAGCTTTCAGAACACCAGTAATCTCTTCCCCGTTCTTCAGCTTGACCATTACCCTTTTGCCTTTGGCTCTGTCAAGCGCGTCTATCGGTCTGTCTGTCATCGATTCACTTTAGTTAATATGAAGTGCGGTATTTAAGTGTTTTTTAATTTTGGAGATATAAGAATATAAACACCGATGCGGAAATTGTAGTATGTCAGTATGGCATGGTGAAAGAGGAAGAACCCCTACAGGAGGAAGGTTCGAGCGCATCAGGAAGAAGAGGAAGTATGAATTGGGTTCTTTGCAGTTGTTAACCAAGCTGGGAAAGGAAAAGAGAGTCCATGTGAGGACAAAGGGCGGGGGACATAAGGTTAAGGCTGCTGTTGTAGAGTTTGTGAATGTACTTGATAGGAAGACAAGGACTGCGAAGAAGGTCAAGATTTTGGATATTCTGGAAAATACGGCTAACCTTCACTACGTGAGAAGAGGCATTTTGACCAAGGGTGCGATTGTAAATACTGAAATGGGCAAAGCTAGAATTACATCCAAGCCATCGCAGCATGCCGTTGTCAATGCAATCTTGATATAATAAAAATGATTATAGTCTCTTCCCAACCCTTTTCAAGCCAGGCCTCATGTGCAATATCCATTTCCAATAAATTTTCTTGCATTCACCGCAGTACTTTCTATGTCCAAAGTCCAACTTCCTGTGGGGGCAGAATTCTTTTAGATCCACAACTTTAGTTGTCCTGCCCATTATTCTTGTTGTCTTGCTGTATGATTTCAAATACGATTTGTAAGATTCAATATCCATAAAAATACTTTGATGTTAAATAGTTATATGATTGATATACACTGCCATTTGACATTTCCTGGATTGGATGAAGTCAAAAACAGAGTTATACTTGAGGCAAAAAATTGCATGCAGGCAATTGTAAATTGTGGATTGTCTGGCGATTATGAGAGGGCATTGGAAATCAGCAAGGATTATCCAGATTTTGTGAGATTGTCTTTGGGGATTCATCCCGAAGATATAATAAAAATGACTGATGAGGAAATAGAGAAGAATTTGGATTTCATAAGAAGCCATGGCGATGAAATAGTTGCCATAGGTGAAATAGGCTTAGATAGATATTGGGTTAAGGATGATAAGCAAAATGAAAAGTGTAAGGGAATTTTCGTTCGATGCTTGGATATTTCTAAGGAATTGAACTTACCAGTAATTTTGCACAGCAGAGGCGCCGAGGAAGAGGTTTTCAGATTAATTCGCGAAAACAATGTTGAACGAGCAGTGTTTCATCACTATTCTGGAAGCATGACGCTAGCTAAGCAAATAATTGAAAGTGGTTACTACATTTCGATTCCAACTATAATAAAGACTTCTAAGAATTTGAAAAAGATCGGAAAAAGTTTTCCTTTGGATAGACTCATGACAGAAACAGATTCACCATTTAATTCGCCTACTCAGGATAAGATGAACTATCCATACAATGTAAAATTGACTTTGATGAAAATTGCTGAATTGAGGAATGAACCGTTTGAAATTGTTGATAGAATTACAACAGAAAATGCGATAAGATTTTTCAATCTAACTTAAATCTCAGGAAAGCTCCAATCCCAGATAGTTCCTTGAATTGCCTGCCTTCTGCAGTATCTGAGGAAATGTATTCTACCTTAGCTCCTTCATTCGCAGCCTTCTCGGCAACAACATCCCCAAGCTCTTCTGTAGATTGAACTTCAAGTTTTTTGCTGCAAGTATCACAAACCTGATTTTCTACAGCAGCCTTAGGTAATTCCTCTTCTACATAATGCCCATTCTGGCATCTCAGGTTTGCTTTAACCCAGTCAAAATTTTCTGATAGAAGCAATATATTAACAGCATTCAACTCCAATGCTTTCATAGTTTGCGTATAACCATACACAACATTACCTCCCTTCTGCAATTCTGTCAAGAACTTCTGCATCAACTCCTTCTCCTTCATTACCGCAGCCTTCTCAAGCAAATCTTCAGAGCGCTTTACCAACTCTTCCAACCCATATTCGCTTGTATAGCCAATATCCTTGACACCCAGAAGCTTATTCTTGAGTTGGTAATTCAGGTAATCCTTGTCCGCAAACCTGTCTTTAATAGGTCCTGGCCCTCCAATTATGACGCCTTTCAAATTCTCCTGCTCTAAAAACGATTGCGAAGCTGTTTCCCCGACTTTAGTTAAAAACTCATTTATAGCATCCTCTCTCAATCTATCATATCGACCTTGAGAATTATGAACAATTAGGCCATTGGCAACGAAAGTATTGGTGTCCGGAACGTGCAAATCATAAAATTCTCCAATAGAATTCAACTCTTTCTTTTCCTTAAGAACAGTAGCTATAATGTTGGATTTATGGATATTTTCCAAAAGTTTCAAAGTGTCTTTATTTTTCAATTTTCTTCTAATTTCTTTTAAAAAACGTCCAAAAGGAGGGTAACCAATATTTCTTTTACCAGCTAGGAACATTCCATATTTCTTGAAATGCTCTTTTTTAAAACCTTCTTTCTCCAATAATTTTCTTAAAAATCTACCAGATAGAGGAACTCTCGTAGATTTTCCACTCCTATAAGCTTTTAATATCGATATTAGTTTTCTCTCTTTTTTTAGAGAAGAGAATCCTATAGCTTTCTTAAAATTTTGAATATATAGTGGATTTGTTATGCGTAATTCATAGCGATCAAACTTATCAGGACCTCTCATACTTGCAACTACCTCGAATCTAATCAAAAGTAATTGTAATTTTCTAACTATTTGTTCATTTGTCATTCTTAAGCCTACTCCAGTTTTATCAACATATCCTTCAGCATCAAATAGACCTCTCAAAAAGAATGCTAGTTTCCTTAGTGGAAGCTTTAGTATACTAGAATCTATATCTTTCAGCCTTCTATGTTGACAAATTTTTCGAAAATCTGATAATAAGAAATCAACAAAAGACTTTTTGTACAATCTCAGTTCATATGAGTTTCTTCTTTTACGTATTACTGCTTCCTTGTCTATAAGATTTTCTGCAATTTTTTTATAGACTTTCAGCAGTTGTATATCCTTATCGTAAAGTATAGTCCTATTTCCATCTATAGTGCCATCTCCCGTCATATATCCTAAAAACTGTGCCAAACTTTTATCAATAAGTGGATTGTCACTATTGTTCGTTTCAAGATACGATGTTTGCAAAAGCAAGTCCCCAGGCCTTAGTTCCACAACACTTTTTTCCTCTATACCATTTATGCCTACTACAAAAACCTTATGCTCAGGCGTAACTACTATAGAATTCGCGGGCTCCTGAAATGTTAATCTGTAAGATAATTTCGCCTTTCTTTTAAATATTTCGAAAGAATTATTAAACACAGGCTTAAAATCTTTGAAAGAGTAGGATAATATTTTTTTGTCACCAGAAAGTTCTTTTATAGGTATGATATCACCACTTTCAAGCTGTAGTAGAGTATTTTCATCCACACACATTCCTCCTTTAACAGTCTTCGAAGGAACAGTAGATTCCAAATGTTTCAATGGAACTATCCTCTTGCCTTTCAAGATTGCTATGCTGGCCTCCTTAGCATCCAAGACAATCAAACCATATAATTCCTTTTCCTTAACAAAGTCCTCCAATGGCTCTAGGACAAAAACCTGGTCGCACCAGTAGATCTTCGTCTCCATCTTCTCGTAAGGCTCAAAGCTCCATAGTTTTATATCCTCCCTTCCCTCCACAGGCGATACATTGCCGGCAAAGACAACTAGGCCATTCTTCGGCGTCGCTCTGAACAGTCTCAGGTGGTTGATTATTTTATCCAGTGCGGTCAAAACATTCTTTCTTGTAGCTTTGGATTTTATGTTGACGGCCGTACCTTGCTCGCTCTTCAGCTGGCTTATACTATCAATTAGATTGCCACCAGACGCCACATATACAGAAACCAACTCAGTATGCTTCCCCCTGATAGACTTCAGCTCCTTGACCAGTTTCTTCAGCTTTATAGCTTCTTCATTTTTAAATGCAACACACCTTTTTTTTAATTGAAGTTAATAATTAATTATGCACAAAGCCCTTAAAATTTTAATAATCTCGAGCATTTTCTACAACTTTTCTGTAGGTTTATTAACCCCCATATTCGCAATCTTCGTCCAGCATATAGGCGGTGGCATACTTGAAGCGAGCAGGGCGTGGTTCCTTTACACTATTTTAATAGGCGTAAGCATCGTAACTTTTGGCCAAATAGAGGATAGAATCAGCAAAAGGAAGATGTTCCTAATAGGCAGGATTTTGTTTACGTTAGGCGCAGCAGGTTACATCTTTGTAGAGAACATAGAGCATCTTTATTTCGTCCAAATAATTCTTGCGATATCTTTGGCAATAATTGATCCAGCATTTACTGCATTATTTTCGAAATCATTGAGAAAAGGAAAGGAAAGTACTGAGTGGTCTATATGGGAGGGTGCAATCTACATTGTCATCGCCTTAGGCGCTATCGTTGGTGGAGTGATAGCCAGTGTTTATGGGTTTAAGGCATTATTTGTGGTGATGACAATCAGCGCTGCTCTAAGCACTTTAACTGCAGCTATGATGATTAGAAAAAATATGTGGAAAGCACTTATAGACAGATTCAATCATATCAAATTTTGATGTTATGCATAGCTCTTAGGTCTTTTTCAAATGGTTTCAATTCTTTCGGAATTTCCATCTTAATTTCATCCTTCAATGATACCTTCAGATATTTTTTCTCATTCCAGACTTTTGAATTAAATTCCAGAATTTTCTTTGTAAATTTAATTAATTTATTGTCTCCTGAAATTTTTGGAAATTCTTCAATATGAATGGATTTCTTGCCGTAAAGTTCCCTCCACGTATAGTCTGTTATAAATGGCACGATGGGCGAAAGCAACTTCAATGCAGTATTCAAAACCAGGTGTAGGGTAAACTGCGCTGACTTTTGTTCCAATTTATTGAATCCCTCGCCATAAGCCCTGGCCTTAATCATTTCTATATAGTGGTCTGCAAAAACATTCCAGACAAAATCCCTTATCTTGTTGGCCGCCATGAAGAAATTGAAGTTCTCATAAGACTTTCTGCAATCTTCAACAAGCTTGTTTAATTCGGATACAATCCACTTGTCTGTAGGAGTTAATTTTACATCATTTGACTGGGGAAACATCGAAATGAATCTTGCTATGTTCCAGAGTTTGGTCAAGAATTTGCTGGTTCCTTCAATCCTCTGGAAGCTGCATCTGATGTCCCCCCTGGTGATGTCGCCTTCTAGAAACACCCACAACCTGAAAGCTTCAGCACCGTATCTGTTCAGCACATATTGGGGGTCTATGACATTTCCCAAAGACTTGCTCATCTTCTCCCCCTTCTCGTCTACAACATACATGTGTATCCAGCAGTTTTCAAAGGGCTTCTTCTTCAGCAGCAAGAAAGATTCCAGAAGCGTGAAATAGAGCCACGTCCTGACTATCTCCCTGCCCTGGGGTCTTAGACTGCATGGGTAATTCTTTTTGAAGAACTTTTTATCCCACAAATAACCAAGCACATATGCATTGGAATGGCTGGAATCAAACCACGTGTCAAATACCCTAGCTTCACCAACAAACTCCCTGCCTTTGCACTTAGGACAAACTTCTATGGGCGATTTCTCCTTCCATGGTTGATAGTATTTTCCAGGTTTGGGAACTACAGCAAAATTGCACTTCTTGCAATACCATAAAGGAATCTCAGTCCCGTAGTATCTTCTTCTGGAAATCACCCAATCTATGCTCAATGAATTGATCCAGTCCACAAGAAATTGTCTGGATTCCGGTACAAAGAATTTCATCTTGTCTGCAAGTTTCAGCAACTCCTCCTTGAATTTTACTTGGTGCAGATAGAATTCCTTCATTGCTATGAATTCCACAGGATTCTTGCTTCTCCAGCATTGCGGCTCCCTGTGCGGAAGATTGTCTTGCCTCATCAACCTGCCGTGATTTCTCAAATCTTCTATTATCTTCGTTCTGGCATCCTTCACCGACAACCCTTGGTATGATCCGGCATTTGAATTCATCCTACCATTTCCATCTATGGCATAAGTTGGCTGTACCTTCAATTCCCTCAAAATCCTCAGGTCTTCAAAGTCACCAAAGCTGCAAATCATCACCAGACCAGACCCGTATTCCGTCTTTGCATAAGGATGCGGGATTATCTTGACTTCATGTTTGAAAATTGGAACTATGGCAGTCTTGTTCTTCAAATGCGAATATCGTTTGTCTTCAGGATTGTACAATAAAATCTTGCAAGTGCACAGAAGCTCAGGCCTTGTGGTGGCAACTATTATATCTTCATTGGTTTCCTTGACGTTGAACTTTATGAAATTCAGTTTCGTCTCCTTTTCTGCATACTCCACTTCTGCGTCTGAAATAGCGGTTCTGCAGACAGGGCAATAGTTCGTCGGCTTGTCATCCTCGTATATCAAGCCTCTCTTCCAGAAATCAATGAAAATCTCCTGGGTCAACCTCCTGTATTCGGGGTCGTCCGTATCATACTTGCCCCCGAGTTTGTATTCAGTCTCCCAAGAATTGCAGCTCAACCCCAGTCTTTTGAAACTGTCTAAAGAAGCATCGCCGGCTTGTTCTATCAACTGCTTGCATTTCCTGATGAACTCCTCCCTTGGTGTGTTGCGTATGGATATGTCGAATTTCTTCTCAGTCTGAACTTCTATAGGCAAGCCATTCTTATCCAGCCCCATGGGAAACAAAACATTAAACCCCGTCATCCTGCGGAATCTTGCAATCGCATCCATTATCGTGTACGTGTATGCATGTCCTATGTGCACAGGCGAGTTGACATATGGCGGGGGTGTGTCTATGGAGAACACTGGCTTTTTTGAACTGGAATTAAATTTGTATATGCCCGCGTTTTCCCACAAGTTCCGTATGTTCTTTTCTAGTTCGTGGCTCCATCTGGTTTCCTTTAACTTTGGCTTCACAAGCACACCCTAATTTTAATAGTTGGTGATGAGAAATATAATAACTTGATTCAT
>CAZERL010000036.1:0-9038 GCA_964514495.1 uncultured archaeon | reverse complement strand
TAGAGCACATCCTCGGTAAGGATGGGGTCACGGGTTCAAATCCCGTTCGAGGCTTTTGTATCATATTCATTCTGAAATTAGATAATATCTCCCATCTTCGGTTGGCAATCCTTCCTCGACATTTAAGCCTTCTAATTTTAATTTTCTCAGCAATTCAGCTGCTGTCTCACGATTAAATGGTCTTCTAACGTGAACAAATGCACCTCTTGGCACAGGATCATGGCGAACTGTTATATTACCTCTTCCAAAACCACTATACTGTGTATGACCTTCGTACGATTCTTTACTATACCTAGGTAAAAGAGTTTCATCCAAAAGCCTCAATACTATACGTGTGGGATGATGTAAAATTGTATTATTTTGATACATAGTTAATTACTATTTTAGCATTAGTGTGTATAAGTTTTCTATGTACATAGTAGACAATAAAAAATAATTTAAATTACTTAACAACATTACTGTTTTCCATCAGAAGGTTACAACAAGGTAACTATCTATACATAAAATAGGGAAAGTTAAGGATGTTAAGTGAAAGTTAACTGAGTTATTTATGTAGGTTAAAATATATTTTATGTATGCCCAAAAAAATATATTTTATTTTACTATTAGTTGTTATCGTTTTTGTAATTGTTTACATTAATTTTAATTTTTCCACTCTACCAAACTTTGAAGGAAATATAAGTTTTAGAATTTCTGAAGAATTTACAGGTCAATTTGATGGTCCACACTTATACCTTTCTGTATCTACCAAAGAAATTTATGGGTGCATTAATTATGGTTTTGAACACAATATAATTACTAAAGACAGCACAATAAAAGTACTACTTGGTGGAATTAGTAGCCCAGATGTTTGTTTAACTGCTGTAGGGCCTGCCGATTTTAGTAGCGCCTTAAGCTTAAAAGAAGGTGCTTATGCACTTGAATTTCACTCAAAATATAGCATAGATAAATATTTGGTAAATATTTCAAAAGGCAATGCAACAATTGAACCTATAGTAGCAACCTTTTCAAAGACAGAGCAAACTATAATTGATAGAATTCCAGAAAATTTATTATGGGCTGAGTGTTTTTATAATGCGTACTGGATAGATGATCCGAGAGACGACTTCTGTGAAAGGTTTTTTACTGAGATTGAAACCATTGCCCAACCATATTTAATTGCAGAAGAAGGAAAAACACCTAGAAATCAATTTTATTTATACACAGGCGAAGAGCAACCACTAATTTATTTGATTCGAACATATAATCGTGAAGACTTTTCTGTAAGTATATCTACATGGGAGGGTAAAACTTTTGCGTGTCGGCCCACTTGTTTTCCCATAAGTGAAAGAGTCGCGCATATTCCTAAACTTGAGGTTAGATATATACATTATAAAGATAGCTTGGCAGACTGTGAATTAGAAATGGAGAAAGAATTTTCAGAGGCAAGTGGAAGGACTTTTAACGTTACAGAATATATGGAAAGTGAATATATGCAGTGCATAATGGAAGTAGCATTCTTCTCTAAAAATGAAACACTTTGTTTAATGGTTCCTGTCGAAAATCAAAATGAGTGCTTAGGGCAGGTAGGCATGTCGAAACTTGATGAAAGCTTTTGTGAAAAAGCTGGAAATTGCCCTGCATGTAGACGGAAATGTTATGCCTATATCGCAATTAAAAAAGAGGAACCAGAACTTTGTAAAAATATATCTGTTTATGACGAAAATAATCTATATTCTCTTCACCGATATTATTGCTATGAAAATTATGCTTTAAAAAAGAATGATAAATCCATTTGTTATCAAATTCCGGATAAAGGGTGGGAATATGCTTGTTTAAAAAATTTTGAATAAACAATTATTACAAGTCTAAATTACCTTCTAAAAACACCCGATTTCAGGATTTAATTTTGTCAACTATATCCCTATTTTCTATCAAACGAGTATAATTTTTGATAAAATCACTAATTAGATTTTAGTCTTTACTATTTCTAACTATGTTTTGGTTTTCCATCAAGAAATCCAGCAAATCGTCCATCGTCTGCAACCCGTATTTAGGAGCGTATTCTTGTAATAATTTCTTCAGTTTATCGTATGTTATTACAGAAATTACCATTTGTGTGGTTTTGTTGGTCGCTTCAACTTCCGCTGCCATAATTCTTCAATTTATATAAAAAATCTATAAATAAGTAGTTATCGATAAGCAACGCCGACAGCTTAAATTATAATAAAAACATCATTACCTTCCACTTCAACTTCATAAGCATGTTCGTCTTCTATATCATCCCCAGTGAATGGCTTCTCCACGTTTTTACCAGTTTTAACGTCAAACTTAGCATAATGGCAAGGACAAACTACAACATCATTTTGCAACATGCCGTCTGATAACGAGCATTCTTCATGCGTGCAGACATCGCCTATAGCATACAACTTGCCATCAATCTTTGAAACGAGAATTCCTTTGCCTTGAACTTCAACTTTTTTCATCTTCCCTTCTGGAAAATCCGATACAGTGCCCAATTTCACCCTCGGCATACTAATTTTTTGTGTTATATTATAAAAATATGGGGTGGTTTCGATAAGAAACGCCGACAAGTATTTCAACTAAAATGGATAATATATATGCTTGTCCTGAAATTCCTTTAGTTGTTCCTCTAGCTGCCGTGCAAAGTCTCTTTTAATATTTCTCTTTCTATCCCAACCACAGCTTTCCTTATTTTGTCCAGCGCATCTATATTTGCCGACACGCTTCTAATGCCATGTCTAACCAGTTGCATAACCATCTCAGGGTTGCTTCCAGCCTCTCCGCATATGGAACTTTCTATGTCATACTTGTTGCAGGTTTTTATCACATCTTTCATCAGCTTTAACACAGCCGGATGAAACTCTGAATATAAGTTAGAAATTTTCGCATTATTCCTATCAACCTCCAAAACACCTTGCGTCAAGTCATTGCTGCCTATAGAAGCAAAATCTATCCCTTCCTTGCAGAAATCTTCTATGACCAATGCAGCAGCCGGTGTTTCAACCATTATACCCATGCGGACAGTGTCAGGCAAATTAACTTCGTTTCCCATCTCACGCGATTTTCTAAATTCATCTGTCGAAATGATGAAAGGCAGCATTATGTGGATGTTGGTGAAGCCCTCTTCATGCAGTCGCTTGACAGCTTCAAATTCCGCTTTAAGCAAATCCGGTTCCTCCAAACTCCTTCTTATGCCATGCCAGCCTAGCATCGGATTGTCTTCTTTCGGTTCGCCTTCCCCGCCCTCCAAATTCATGAACTCGTCGCTTCTTGCGTCCAGTGTCCTAACCCAGACTGGCTTTGGTTTGAATGCTTCTGCTATCGGTCTGATCCCCTCTACCAAAATTTTTATGTAATCTTCACTTCTTCCTTCATTGATTAATTTTGCGGGATGAACGCCGTATTTAGTTATCAGATGTTCTATTCTTAGCAGCCCTACACCATCAGCCTTGCTGGCAATCTCTTCCAGATGCTCTGGAAATGCCAAATTGACTTTGACCTGAGTTACTGTTGATAGGCCTGCTGGCAGTCCTATAGTTTCAGCAGCCTCCTCGGCTTCAGGCAAAGCAACCTCGCCTTGATATACAATGCCATGATATGCGTCTGCAGTCACCAATTGCCCGTCTCTTAATGTGATTGTAGCAGTCTGGGTTCCGACTATACATGGTATGCCCAACTCCCGTGAAACTATCGACGCGTGCGCCGTCGCACCGCCCTGGTCTGTTATTATTGCCGCCGATTTGCTCATGGTAACCACCATATCCGGCGATGTCATCTTCGTAACGAGAATGTCGCCCTCTTTTACTTTAGTCAAATCTTCCATAGAGCTGATAATTTTTACTTTACCAGTAGCAATCCCTGGCGACGAGCCGAATCCTTTGAGGATTTGTTTGCCTGCAACCTTTACCTCTTCAACTTTCGCTTCGGTTGTAACAGGCCTTGTTTGCACTATGTATATCTTGTTCTTCTCTATTGCAAATTCTATGTCTTGTGGTTTTTTGTAGAATTTTTCCAGCTTCAATGCATATTGGACTAGCCGCAACATCTCCTCTTCTGCTAGCACTTGGGCATTTACAAAATCTTTAGGCACAGACACTTCAATGGTTCTGTCGGTCGCATAATCTCTTATTTTCCTCCGCTCCTTTTTTCCGATAACATTTTCCAGAATCTCGCCTTCTTTTGTTATTCTGTATTGGTCGGGCTGTATGGAGCCGGATACCAGCATCTCTCCCAGACCCCATGTGGCTTCTATGACAATTTCATCACCGCCTGTGACAGGATTGACAGTAAACATCACTCCAGATTTTTCTACATTTGAAACCATCCTTTGGACAATTACTGAAATGCTAGCGTCGGTAACGCCTTGTTTGGCTCTGTAAAAAATCGCACGCGGTTCATACAGTGACGCCCAGCATTTCTTCACTGCATCTATCAAATCTTTGATGCCTTTCACATTCAGGAAAGAAGCTTGCTGGCCTGCGAACGAAGCTGTGGGCAAATCCTCGGCAGTAGCGGAGCTCCTGACAGCAACTAAAGCCAATTCCCTTCCAGCTGAGATAAGTTTAAGCACCTCTTCGCTGAGCACTTGGTTGGAGTAGGATAACTGTTTGTAGCTTTCTACGATTTCGGATTTTATAGGCATTGGCATGTCTTGTGAGAGGATTAGTTCCTTGATTGATTTGGATGTGTCCAGCAGTTGCTGCGTGTTTTCTATATCACAATTCTGCAGTATTTCTTTAATCTTGATTTTTGTACTGGCCGTTTCCAAGAATTTTTCATAGGCTTTTGTGGCGATGGCAAATCCGGCCGGCACTGGCAAGTTTAGGTTTATCATCTCCCCTAGATGAAGTCCTTTGCCTCCTACTAAAGAAAGCATGCCAGAGTGGACTTGGTCCAGCCAAATGGTGTATTCCATAGTTAGATTTTTATTTTACTCAAAAATAAGTAATGGTTTGCGAATAATTAATTATGGATTTGGGTGTTCTGGAAGAGTCTGCAGAGAAGAAGGTCTTGAAGCTCAATGAGGAGCTGCATAAGGAGAGGGTAGACAGGTATGAAGTTGAAAGGCATCTGAACAGGATTAGCTCATTGAAGGAGGATGTGATAACCAGAACTTTCCGCCTGAGGCCGGATGACAAAGGCACGCTAATCCCGCTGATACAGACGATACAGGACGATATCTACAGGCTTCAGGGCGCTACTTGGCGTTCTGTTTATTTGAGCAGCAAGAGGCATAAGATGGACGAGGAGATGGTGAGGCTGAGAAGGGAGCTGTACTATGTTGAGAAGGATTCTGAGAATTTGGTGACTCATTTGAATGAGGCTGACAAGGTAATCAAGCAATTAACGCCTAAAGAAGAAACAACGGCAACAGGCGCTGCGATTGTGCTGATTGCCATGAGCGGTTTCATGTTTTCTTCGGTCCAGTCTTACAAAATATTCTCACAGCCATATACGGGGTTGAGCATCTTGCCGTCGATAGGGCTTGTTATTTATTTCATTTTTGCTACATTGCTTGTGCTTGCGATGTTCGCATTCTTGTTTAGTGTCAAGAAAAAATAGTTACTCGGTGATTTCAATTCTGAGAGGAGTTGATATTTTTAATCCAAATTTTTTGATCGCTAGTTTTGCTGCCTCCAAATTGTTTTTGCTAGTCCTAAGCTCTATAACCCTTTTGTCCTTGCTTACTTGGACTGCGCTGGTCACGGGCTTTCCAAAAGATCTAGCCATTCCCTGAGAGTATCTGTCCGCTCCGGCGCCTGTGGCTATTGGCTTTTCCCGGATCACTTGATGCGGATATACCAAAATTTTCAGGAAATAGCTGGTCGGCCCAACTTTCGTTTCCAAGAACTTATGAGCTACTATCCTCGCAGCCTCTAATGCAGGATCCCTTATCTGCACACCATCTCTGGCAACACCATACAGGACCAAATCGAAATTGCCAGTTTTGGCTCCCATCTCAAACTGGTGTGTTTTTGGGAATGGAACGCCGACGACATAAGATTTCCTAGGCACAGATTTGGATGTTCTTGTGTAAGGCCTTTCTAATGTTCTCATTGCTCTACCAGGTCTCAATCCCATACCAACACTTTAATAAAATTGTTACGTATAAATATAAATTAGGGACAGGTTTTTCGATAAGCAACGCCGCAGTAGTTCCGAATGTAAAAAGCTACCAATGAGTGACAAATAACAAGGATACAAGCCAATCTGACGCATTTTATGAGCAGTCGGCATTCAGTTTTTGCACACTTAAAAATGCCCAGTTTTACCAATGATGGAAACTGGATTAAGTCACTTCTGGCAAATAGAGTCCTATGAGAAATCCCGATGTCGATTACGGAAAAGCGAAGAAGATGGTAAGACGGCTGGTGAGAAAGGGTCTCTCAAGGATTGACGCCGCAAGGGCGGCTGGGGTGAGCTATGCGACTGCACGATTGTGGACGCCCTTTAAAAAATCCCACAAGGGCAACACAAGCATAAGCGGGGTCACTTTGAAAATCCTTAAGAAGCTTCTGTCGGACGGGTATTTGTTCCCAGACGGCATCACCCAGATTAACCTCTCATGTCGCACGCTGAAAAAATACATCCATATAAGAAAGGTGAAGCTGCACGGCATAGATGTGTTCTTCATGGATGGCAATGAGAGAAAAGCCATGGAGGCGTTCCTCAAGAGAAGGAACTTCAGGTCTTTGAGTTGGATGAAGCTCGCTTACATAAGGAAAACATTCGGGATTAAGCCTTTGAAAAGGAATGATAGAATAATGGAGAGGCTTCGCATATGACAGTTTCGCTTTCATCATCATCATTGAATCTGCTGAAGGACTGCCCGAGGTGCTTCTGGATGCAGCTGAACAAAGGAGTCAAAAGGCCGAATGGCATATTTCCGAGTCTGCCGAGTGGGATGGACAGAATACTGAAAGTCCATTTCGATTCCTTTCGTGATAAGGGATTATTGCCTCCTGAATTGCAACAACTAGAAGATGTTAAGTTATTCGATAATGCTGAACTGCTGGAAGTTTGGAGAGATAACAGGAAAGGCATCCAGTGGACTGACAATGGCGGGAATGTCCTGAGGGGTGCGGTCGACAATATACTTGAAAAAGACGGCAGGCTTATTGTCCTCGATTACAAGACAAGAGGGTTTCCTGTCAAGGAAGATACTCATAAGCACTATCAGGACCAGCTGGACATCTATAATTTCTTGCTGAGGAAGAACGGATTTGAGACGGAGGATTACGCATATCTGATGTTCTATCATCCCAAGGAAGTCGAGAAGGATGGCAGCGTGATTTTCAACACTGACTTGATTAAGGTTAATGTCTCCATAGAAAATGCCGAAAAATTATTCAGGGGAGCAATTGAAATATTGAAAGAGAGCATACCAGACTGTGGAAAGGAATGTGAATTCTGTGAATGGGTGGTAAAATTCAAATGAGGGAAAGTCCTATGATTCTTCCTCTATCAATTCTTTGAAAGCATTCCTTCCGAAGGGTGTCATACTATAAGCATTAGTTTCGGGGTTTTTGAATATTATTCCATTATGTTCTAACTTTTTCATACAGCTTTCTATAGTTGAAACATCCATACCCAATTCTTTATTTATTTCATCTATAGGAACATTTGGATTATACTTGTAAAGATAGTACACTATCTTTAAAGCATTTTCGTCTTTTATGATTTCCGTATATTGTCTTAATTCGCTGGGATTTTCATCATCCATCCATATCACCCTCCTTTAATAATTCAACTCTATCCACTTAAATCTCTCTGTTCAAGTTCGTTCAATAGCATTATAATGCGCCTGTGGACTTCTTTTATTGCTATTTTTACGCATAGTTCTTTTAAACTATCGGTGTCTACATAAGGACACCTGTAGATTTTTGGGAAATATAAGTAATGCAATCTCTCGACATTTGTTAATTTATCATATTCGACCTTTTCATCTACTATCAAAATAGTTTTGATTTGATATTTTTTAGTATTCATTATTATTGTACACTCTTGAACGAACCCAGGACATCTTTCTACAACTCCGTCTTTTTTACAATCCTCTCCCACCGCCACAACTATTTTAGCCATTTTTATGGCTTCCTTTTCTATTTCAAACTCTGGCAGAAATTTAAACATTGGTTTGAAATCTTCTACAGTGATTGCATTGTAACCTTTTTCTTTCATTAATTTTTCCGCGTCAGTTCTCAATTTTTCATTGCACGACAAGAAAAGAACATCAATACCCTTTTTATATTGCTCTATTAGTTCATGTTTTTCTTCAAGCTTACTTATAAATTTCTTTACTCGTGATTCTACTTCTTGTCTTTTATCTGCCACATTTGTCATAACAAATAGTAGAATAAAAAATTTAAGCTCTTTGGAATGTAATCACACACTAGTTAGGTATAGTCCTGCCTCATATAACTTCACCAAAAAGTGTTAAATGAGTAACGTGAGTCACCTTTTTTATCTCTTCAATATTAAAGAATACATATTGTGAGATGTTATGACTGACTCTTTGATTGAAGAACTGCCAAAAATCATTGCACAGGGCAAGAAAGAAGCTCAAAAAATACTTGATGGTCTTTCAACAAGAAACAGGATTACTTTGCAGACCAATGAGTTGGTTTTGCCGACGAAAGCAAAAGCGGGTTTGTCTTCGTTTATGGGCCAATCTGTTAAACAGTTAGGAAAACAAGACTGGCTTAACAGAGTAATTTATGGTGATAATCTTCTTGCTATGCAGGCCTTGCTCGCAGGAGATGACCTAACAGGAATGCCTCCAATGCGAGGGAAGATTGATTTAATCTATATTGACCCGCCATTTGATTCCAAAGCAGATTATAGGACAAAAATCATCTTCCTTCTGGAGACATTGAATCAAAGCCGACGGTGATTGAGCAATTTGCTTATTCTGACACTTGGAAAAACGGAACGTCTTCTTATCTGCAAATGATTGTGCCTAGATTGATTTTAATGAGAGAATTGCTTTCTGAGCAAGGCTCAATTTATGTTCACATTGACTGGCATGTCGGGCATTA
>CAZERL010000035.1:4372-9891 GCA_964514495.1 uncultured archaeon | reverse complement strand
CCAGTTCTCTTAGAAAACCATCGTCAAATCCATTTTGCGCCATTTTTCTATAAAGTGTAGCATGTGTCCTGAAAATGTCAGCTGATCTTTTTAATCCAGCATTTCTTCGTGACGGATGTAAACTAGACGTTCCTCTTAATCTACTTGTAAAACTACGAGCCTGATCAATGTCTTCAGATGTTTGTTGTATAGTGTCAACGACATCCTCTTCTATTAATTCCACAACATCCATAATTGGAAACCTACCATGATAGGCGTTTCTACGATATTTATAGACCCTAACACCATCGTAACCGTCGCCAGATGGTTTAAGCCCCATCTTCAGTCCTCCTTCTGCTTCATAGGCGAATAGATTACTGTCATGAAGTTCAAAGTGTCTTGAAAATTCTATACCTTCCGATTTCCCAAATGCTACTTGTACAATTCCAAGCTTTCTTGCTAAGCTAAATGTTGCTAGAATAGACAAGAGCAAATCATGACTTTTTCCATGGTCTTCCCAGTCACTCATGATTGCCCAATATCCTTCACGATACCCTTCTATAGTATCATAAAATAAAATAGGATTATCTTTATGCAATACCACAAAATCTCTTGTATATACGCTTGGTGTAAAAGATCGAGGAGTCCCCTGATAATTTAGAAGTGCAAAACTCCCACCTAATTGAGAGTCTCTATGAAGGTTTGCTGCTATATCTTGTCTTCTTGGGTCATTCTTCCAACATATACCAATCGATAAAAGATAAGATAAAAGATCTTCAGACTGATGAATAAATGGATCATAAACAACTACACTTGAGTCAGATGGCAATTCTACACCAAGAATACTTGGCATTTTCATATGAGTGTATGCATCAATCTCTCCTCTTTCTGCAGCTGTAAAGTCGGCCTCACTTCTTCTTCTGTAAAGCCCTGCTGTTTTAGCATGTGGATAAAGAGTCAGATAAGCTCTCTCCAGTTCCAACTCACCTCTGGTAAATTCTTTTGGCATCTGTCTTAATCGTTCAAAAATTGGACTACTTATGTCAGCTGCAATTTGCATGTTTTAATATTAAGAGATAATGTTTAAAAGAGTATGCTTGTTATCAATGTTTAAATGCCCTAATGCCTGTGAATACCATAGAAATGCTATGCTCATCAGCAGCTTGGATAACTTCCTTATCTTTTATAGAACCACCAGGTTGTATGATAGCCGATATGCCGTATTTGGCAGCCAAATCTATCGAGTCTCTGAAAGGAAAGAAGCCATCTGACGCCAGCACAGCATTTCTAGAATTTTCGCCAGCTTTATCTAACGCAATTTTAACTGCATTAACCCTGCTAGTCTGGCCTATGCCTATGCCAAATGTCTGTTCGTCCTTGGCAACAACCATCGCATTAGACTTAACATGTTTCACAACTTTCCACGCAAATTTCATGGTTTCCAATTGTTCTTCCGTAGGCTTGGTTTTTGTAACAACGTTAATATTGTCCAAACCCTTTGTGTCATGTTCTTGCACCAGCACACCGCCGTCTACTTTGGTGACATACATGCTTTGATTTCTATGGTCTGATGCATCAAGTTTCAAAATTATCAAATTCTTCCTTCTCTTCAAAATCTCCAAAGCGCTTTCATCATAACCAGGCGCAGCAATGATGTCATAAAACATCTCTGAAAGTTTTTCGGCAAGCGCCACATTGACATTTCCATTCAGCCCAACAATTCCGCCGAATGCAGATTCATTGTCAGAAGAAAACGCTTTCTCATAAGCTTCCACCAAAGTCTTGCCACAGGCAACACTGCACGGGTTTGTATGCTTTATTATCGTCACAGTCGGTTTACCAAATTCCCTTACTATTCTTAAAGCAGCATCTGTATCCAGAACATTATTGTAAGACAGCTCCTTGCCATTCAGCTTAACCGCATTGACTACTGCAGCATCGGGGAAAAGCAATTCCTTGTATAATGCGGCCTTCTGATGCGGATTTTCGCCGTATCTCAATTCCTGGACTTTCCTGAACTTTAAATGTAATATCTCGGGAAAACTTTGATCGCTTTTGCTCTTTAAAAATTCATGGATATTGCTGTCATATTCTGATGTATGCCTGAAAGCTTCTTGAGCCAGCATATATCTCGTTTCTTTGCTTATCACTCCCTTGGTTTTCAATTCCTCAATGACAATGGGATATTGCGATGGATTGACTACAACAGTCACATATTCATAATTCTTTGCCGCGGATCTTATCAACGCAGGCCCGCCAATGTCTATATTTTCTATAACATCATCCAAATTATTCGGAACATCCTTGGCCACATCCTCGAATGGATAAAGGTTGGAAACAACCATGTCTATAGGCGTTATATCCAAATCTTTCAATTCCTTCATATGCTGTTTGTCGGATCTCTCGGCCAGAATGCCGCCGTGAATGGCAGGATGCAGCGTCTTTAACCTACCCCCCAGCATTTCAGGATATTTGGTTATGTCAGATACAGCCTTCACCTTCAGTCCTGCATCCGACAGGGCTTTATAAGTCCCACCGCTGGCCAGTATATCAACGCCAAACTTCTGCAGTTCACGTGCAAACTCTACTATACCCTCTTTGTTAGAAACAGAAACCAAGGCACGCTTAATTCTTATCCCACAAATATGTTGTAAATATGGTATTTTAAGCTTTACTGTTGAACTTCCGATAGACTCTAATTATATTCAATTGTCGGCAGAAATATTATTAGGGGGTCGGCTCAGAAATTATTTAAGCGGTTTAATATTTCTTGCATATTTAATAGCTTCTTCAAGATCTTGATAATTTAAAGCTCCAAGACCTTTCATATCTAAGCCATCCCTTAATTTTCTAAACTTGGTTGCACTTGTTCTGTATCTGTAAGAATTTCCAAGTATAATTATGGTCAGCTCCAATACCATTAGGACTCTTCAGCAATCTTGCTTTCTCTTCATTTGTTTTTACTTCAGATCCGTCAGGTAATACGACCGTCAGCTTTGATAGGATTCTATCCAAATCAATAATTGGACTGCCAAAAGCATACGATAATGTCTGCTCTCCTTCTTGTTTTTTGATTTGATCTTCTAGATACACTCTAAATTCACATGTAACATAACCCTCATCAGCATATCGCAATGCAGTTCGTACGCTTCTTTCATTTGGGTAGGTATGTAATTTACCTAGTGATTCATCTCCTTTTAATACAAAAACGTCTTCTGCTAAATGGTTCTGTCTAAGCATATAAAATCTAAAAAGTGTCAATGCTTCGGATAAGAAACTCATTATATTCACTTATTTAATAGGTGTTTGCCTGATATACTAAACCTCGACACTTACGTGCCATCTAACAGAAATTATAATTTATAATCATCACTTAGTCTATTCCCATCAAGATATATGTTATTCTCATCTACAGCAATCTCCCATCGGCAATCCAGTGTAACGTTAAAGGGAGTATCTGCCAATATTAATTTCTGTTAACCTATCATAATGTTCACTATTCGGTCACTATGCTGTTCTTGAATCGCAGAAAATCAGCTTCTGTTACAACCGATTGCCTTATATGTCCGCACTTTACAGAAGTGTCGCAGAAAATCTTGAAACCATTATCCATTGCCTTGTCGCAGAAAAATATGTCTTCTGACAAATTGTTTGCGTAGCTGAAGAACTGCGGTAATTCGCCTATAACATCTAATTTAGGCAACATAGCTTCCAATACATTCCTTTTTATCAAGCAACATCCCATGCCGCAGTATTCCACCTCTATAATAAAGTTTTGCGGATAGTCAACCAGCCATTCAAGCTTATCGCCAGATTTTTTCCCAATGACAGGGAAGAACGGCTCCTTTTTCTGGAAATAAAGGCCTGTTATGACATCTTTATCTGTAGACAATAATTTGATTAAAGCATTTTTGGGCAGAATCGTGTCCGAATCTACAAAAAACAGGTGTGTGAAATCCGTCTTCAAGAATCCCTTGACTCCAACATTCCTCTGCTTGGCAACATTCGTACCCTCCACTTCCGCAATTTCAAGTGTCTTGGGTTTTTCCATGTAGTAAATCGAGAAGAAGGTTCTTGCAGAGACATGTCCTGGATGAACTATGCAAAGCAGAACTTTCGGCTCCATAAGGTATTTTAGATAGTTATTTATTAAACTGCATAGGTTCAGTTTATAATTCTTAAAGTCTGTATCCGCCAATCCTGTTGCCATCCAAATAAATGCTGTTGTTTTCATCTGCAGCAAATCTCCCCTCAGCAACCCAGTGTAGTGTCAATGGTAATATCTGCCAGTCTCCGATTTCCTTCAGCCTGCTTTGATGCTCTTTCGCCACGTCATCCAAAAGTTCCCTATCATTTCTCAATCCATCTAGGGTAGTCCCATCAGGCAATTCTACTTTCAAGCCTTTTGAAATAATTAAAATAGGGCCAGCATCCAAGTCTTCAGTTACTATGTGTGTAGTCGAATGCAGAAACTGCTCGCCGTTTAAAATTGCTTTTTTTGCAGGCATATGATGCAGGCCTACATATTTTCTTTTACCATCTTCAGCAACAGACAAATCTCCTGGATGGACGTTGATTGTAAGATAATTGCCTAACAGTGGTTCGGTGACAATTCTCGCATACCCGCATAAGGCAATTGTTTGAATATCGTATTTTTTCAATAGCCAATAGGTCATCCTGTCAAACATTTTCCTTAATTCCCAATCGTTTTTATCCTTGTCTTCGAAGAACTTTTCAAAATCACTTTCCGCATATGGTATACCAACCTCTTCAGCGATGGCTCTGGCATTACTATTCGGATTATCGGTGAATATCAATGCTACCTCAAACGGATGATTCTGGTATGCATTTTCCAAGTTTTTCTGGTATTCTATCAACTTCCTTGCATTAGTCCCTGTGCCGGACATGAAACAAGCTACACGCATAGGTTTGTTTTTCGAATCGAATAGTAATTTCATTTTTGTCAACTAATTGGTTAAAGTAAAGAAAGAGTTAAATAACCATTTATCGTGTATTCCGTTAATTCTCATCAGCAGTAAAAACAAACTTTTAAATATGATTATACCGATATAATTATTGATAGATATGATAACTTTGAAGTCGCATATAAGAAAGTGGGTAGATCATTAGGTGTAGTTATACCTAAGAAGCTTGTAATCAAGGAACATATTAGACCAAATGAAACCGTAGATATTTTTATTAAAAAAAGAACAAATCCTATAAAAGAAACATTTGGTACATTAAAATTTAAAGAAACTACTAAAGAAATTTTAAGAAGATCCGATAAGGAAGCTTGGGATGAATAAAGAAACATTTTTCTTTGATACTTATGCATTTTTCGAAATTTTCCGTGGCAATCCTAATTATAAAAAATACGAAGATGCACTTGTTATCACATCTATATTTAACGTCGCAGAATTAAATTACAATTTGAAAAAGGAAAAAGGGAAGGAAATTTCCAATAGTTATACAAAAAAATTTATGCCATTCGTAGTTGAAATAACATTCGAAGACATTAAAAGAGCTATGGATCTAAAAGT
>CAZERL010000035.1:0-4272 GCA_964514495.1 uncultured archaeon | reverse complement strand
CCAATCCATTAATAACTTTACCTTTCTCGTAATTTCCTGGATATCCGCCAGACGCCATGACAACACAAACAGCAGCTCTATTATCCCATTCTATCGCCTGCATTTCTTCTAAATTACCGTTTACACACGCTTCTAAATAGGGAAACAAATCGGATTTCATCCTCATCATTATAGGCTGACATTCCGGATCCCCCATCCTGACGTTAAACTCCAGGACATAAGGTTTATCATCAACAATCATCAACCCAGCATACAAAAACCCTTTGAAACCAATTCCTTCCCTTTTCATGCCAGCCACAGTTTTAACCATTATCTCTCTCATCATTGTGTTGTGCAATTCATCAGTTATCACTGGAGCTGGAGAATAAGCACCCATACCTCCTGTGTTGCTCCCTTTATCGTCATCAAAAATCCTCTTGTGGTCTTGAGAACTAGCCAAAGGAACTATAGTTTTGCCGTCTGTTATCGCAATGAAAGATGCCTCCTCACCAATCAAACAATCTTCAATCACTATTTTATTCCCAGCATCACCAAATTCCCTTTTCACCATTATCCTGTCTATCGCTTCAATTGCCTCTTCTTCACTTTTACAAACAATTACGCCTTTGCCTGCCGCCAAACCATCCGCCTTAACAACTATAGAGGATTTATTTCTCACATATTCTTTTGCCTCATCAGGATTATCAAAAATTCTAAAATCAGCCGTCGGTATGTCATATTTCTTCATGAATTCCTTAGCCCAACATTTGCTCGCTTCAATTATACTAGCTTCTTTGGTAGGGCCGAATATCTTCAAACCATTTTTCATAAATTCATTAACTATACCTTTAGATAAAGAATCCTCAGGTCCAACGACAGTAAAGCAGTTGTTGTTTTTTGCAAATTTCATCAGCCTGTCAAATTCATTCACATTTATCGGTAAATTTTCAGATGTCCCACCGTTTCCAGGCGCATAAAAAACCTTTTCAACTAATGAACTTTGTTTTAATTTCCATCCCAGAGCATGCTCTCTTCCGCCAGAACCAACAATTAGAATATTTTGGGACATATAAATTATTTCCAGAATTTCTTCGCCATCAATCCAGTCTGTTCTTTCATCTTGTCAGCAATCTTCTGGGCATCCTCCGTAGGATACACTCCAGTTAAGCATGCAGTACACAAACCCTCTATACCAATGGCATCCTTCAATCCTTCTATAGTTTGGTAATTCAAACTATCCGCTCCCATTATATCTCTTATCTCTTCCACAGAATTATTTGCTGCTATCAACTCGCTGTGACTCTTCATGTCTATACCATAAAAGCATGGAGAAACTATCGGAGGGCATGTTATCCACACATCAACATTCTTAGCTCCGGCATTCTTTACAAGTTTTACAATCTTTTTCGTCGTAGTGCCACGAACAATACTGTCATCAATCAAAGTTATATTTTTATCTTTCAGCACAGACTTTACAGGGTTCAATTTCGTTTTGACCGCATCCTCCCTTGTCTTCTGCTCCGGCATTATGAATGTCCTACCGATATATCTGTTCTTCATCAAACCCTCAGCAACTGGTATATCAGTCAATTCGGAAATCCCCTCAGCCGCAGGCCTTGATGTATCAGGAACGGGAACGACGACATCAGCATTCGCATTGAACGCTTTTACCAAATTCTTCCCGAGTTTCAACCTAACTTCATATACAGACTTGCCTTCCAGCACAGAATCAGGCCTGCTAAAGTAAACAAATTCGAACATGCAGTGGGCTTTTTTACCGTCAGCAAGTTTTCTACTAACCCTTTCATTTCCAGAGAGTATCTCGACAGAACCGGGCTCTACATCGGAAACCAATGCCGCACCAACAGCGTCCAGAGCAACGCTTTCGGATGCTATCACATAACCATCCTCCCTTTTGCCTATGCACAAAGGCCTTAATCCGTATCTGTCCCTTATGCCAACTACAGAAGACTTGTTGGTGAATTTGTCATAAACAAGCATCACCATGCTATATGCAGCGGGAACGATGTTCAACAACTCCTTGCTGGCCTCAATTATGTCGTTATTTTTGTCCAGCGCCCTTAGGAAAATCATTCCCAGTCCTTCTGCATCACATGTAGTTTTCAACTGCGCCTCTTTGGAAAGCATGTCCATGTACACCTGATAGTTCGGAACGTTGCCGTTGAACCCAACAGAAATCTTATACCTCCCGGATTCAAGTTCCATCGGCTGGGCGTTTTCTATTATACTAGCTCCAGCTGTGGAGTATCTGACATGACCAATGCCTATACTGCCCTTCAAATTCTCCAGTTTATCGGCATCAAAAACATTATTCAATAACCCCATTCCAACGTGCGTTTTCATTGATTCGCTGAACGTGGATATACCAGCAGATTCCTGTCCACGGTGTTGCAATGCAAGTAATCCATAAAAGACATCGTGCGCAGCATCAGGAGAGGAGGATATGCCAAAAACACCGCAATGTTCTTTCATAACTTTAACTAAGCAATAAACTATTTATTTGTTGATTTGTTGATTTGTTGACATGTGAATTTCCGAAAAGTCCGCAGGCAAGCTTTTTAATCCAAAAAAATAATTTAATTAAAGATATAATGGCTAGAACGGTATTATTTTCTATATTCATTACCAGTTTTCTATTATTATCACCTGTAGTTTATGCTCAAACAATAGACGATTTCTTCTCGGTTATTCACAATTTGGGCAAAAATCTATTAATGATTACAGGATTTGCCACGACCAACGAAACTAATACCACACAAACTACACAATCGACTCAAGGGAAACCAGACCTGACAGTGAATGACCTAATTCTATCATCTGCTAGCCTAACTGCGCCCACCACTATAAGATTCGACATTGTGGTTAAAAACATAGGGACAGCACCCGTTTCATCATATACCTTTACATGGTCTGTTCAGTATGATGGTGGAACTGCTACAGGCAGCAGTGATCGGCTGACTATATTGGATCCTGGCCAAACAGAAACTTTAATAGGACATGTTGGGACTTATAGTTACAAATCAGCCGGTACCTACAGTGCTCTAGTGCGTGTGGATTTATCGCCTTCAACCGATGACAGTAACACAGCAAACAATGAGTTCACAAAAGCAATAACAATTTCATCCATTCCAACCTGCCCGACATGCGCATCACCAACAACATGGAGTGTATGTTCGACAAATAATACTCAAACAAGAACTAACTACAAGTGCGATTCAACCACCAATTACCAATGCCAAAGCTATACAGAAACACAATCTTGCACATCTTCGACAACTCAAGATAAAGGAGTATGCGAGATAAGAGACAGTTATACTAGTGTACCATTATTTTCAGATCCAGACATAGGAAAAGGATACGCAAAGAAGACAAAAGAAGGTGTGAATACAATAGAAGGACTGAGAACTGCCTGCACAAAGGCTGACTACGACGAACTATTGCAGAAATACTGTGCTCAAAATACTAACTTTGTAAGTCAGGAAGTAATTGTATATGGCCCAGACGGCAAGTGGAAAACAACGGGTGGTGCTTCTTTAGGGGGTGGGCCTGTTTTTTGCGCATCTCTTTCAAACCCACCTGTTAATTCTGGAGCTTGTATGGTAACTGACGTGGGCACCGGTACGGGTGGTATATCATTTTACGATCCAGATGCAGGTATAGGATATGCAAAGAAGACAAAAGAAGGAATTAATACCATCGCAGGATTGAAAACCGCTTGCACAAGGGCTGATTATGACGAGCTGTTGCAGAAATACTGTGCTCAAAATGCGTATCGTAGTTTGCAACTAAAATTAGGTGTGCAAGAAGAGGTGGTCACTTATGGTTCAGGCGGTGGCTATTCAAGTACAAGCTGTGGTGCTTTCGGTTGCGAATATAAATATTGTCCGCCCACATCAACTCCCACACCTCCTCCACCAACAACTGTAGGCTATTGCGGTGATAAGATATGTAGTGGAAATGAGACTTCAGCCACATGCCCAAATGACTGTGTAAGTCCTGTCACACCACCAACTACCCCACAATCTACGCCAAATGCTACAATACCTCCTCAACCAATAATACAACCGAACCTTACTACACCACAAGAAAAGACAGTTTCCCTGCCAGTCCCGACATCTTTGCCGATACCAACATTTGAACAGCCACCGTTTGCAATACAGTCCATACCCTCAGCAGAGCCAACCAAGCCTTTGGCTGTTGTTGATAGACTGAAACTAGCCCAATCAATTCTTGCGATAGAAGGCCTGAAGATTAAATTTGAAACCCTGAAAG
>CAZERL010000034.1:0-9973 GCA_964514495.1 uncultured archaeon | reverse complement strand
TTAAATGTTTAGTATAGTTAAAATTAATGGATTTAATCCTGTGAAAAATAAGATGCTTGGTATTAATAAGATTCCCATGCAGTTGCTCCTTCTAACTCCTAAGTAAGCGCATGACAAGCCTATTGCTGTCGATGTAAACGCAATCAGCAGACCTGGCAAACCAGTAGAAATTATTATCATAATTAATAGAAAACCGATTACTGCCAATGAGAGGAAGGTGTAGTTGAATTTAACTAAAATATTTGGTATCACTTTTCCTAAATGCAGGGTTACAGGAACTACAATACCAGATGAAAGAAGTATGACGCCTATGAAAAGCAGCATGTCGTTGAAACCTATATCAGGCAGGATTCTTTCTATCGCTACTGACGCTCCTGAACGCGGATTGGAGATCAAATAAAGTGAATTTAGTGATATGACTTCGTTGGCTGTGTTGATTCCCGATAGAGTAATTAAGAACGTTCTGGCTTCGCCCAAACCCCCTAAGTATTGCATGAATGTTGCAGCCTGAGAAACACCTACAGCTGGCAGCAGGCCGACCAATATCCCGGCAATCACCCCGAAGGCTATAGATTTAGTCATGTCAAATTTGGATGCCTGCAGTTTCGAGTCTACCTGCTGCTTGGGAATTTTTGACTTTTCCGTTATAGAAGTTAGCAGAGTGCTAATCGCAAACAAACCTGCGAAAGTGGGAAATAATGCATTCTGCTGTGAGACTATTGATGAATTTAGAACCAAAACACCTAACAAACCAGAAAGGAAAATGATTAATCCTGCGGATAGAATTTTCTTGAAGTGTTTTTCAGAAAATACCATGAAAAGGACTATGGCTAGCAGGGTATATTGTACATACGGACGTGTAAAATGGTAGAGTGATGTGAGATGATTACCGAGGAATAAAATAACAATGATGCTTAGTAGCAATGCCGTTATCCCACCTACAACTGTTAAATGGATTGCCTCATATCCCCTTCCTTGCAATAGCAATTTGTGACCAGGCAAAATTGAAAGGCTATTGCTGTCGCCGTCTGGAGCTCCCAAGAAAATACTTGGCAGGAAACTGGTGAAAACCTGGGATATTGCGGTTGATACTATAAAAACAGCGAGATAGTGTGGATTTGGAATTAGAAATGTTAGAGAAAGGAACAAAGGCAAAATATTATTCAGATGCAAGCCCGGCAGCAAACCTAGGATAACACCCAACAGAATTCCTAACAGGCTGAACAGAAAAATCTCAAGAAACATCATTCACCCAAAATTTTTATATCATTCAAATTCTTTGGCATAATTTGCAGCCTTCCCTTGTAATTTTCTAAAATGCCTGATACTGAAACTTTGTCACCTTCATGGAAATCATCGCCGGTAATGCCTATTTTGTTAAGTTGCTTCATGAAATCTGAAAATAATGGCACTTGAATTTTTGAATTGTTGTCTGAGATTGTCAGAAATAAATGACCATCTTCATGCGTCCTTTTATCAGATAAGTGTCCTATCACAAGAACTTTGCGGCCTTCCATGTCGGCAGTTATATCTGAGATTGGAATTTCATTTGGTTCGATGCTACTGGTTGCGATATAAATCAACACTAAACCGACGACTGAAGACATTAAGGATGTTAAGAGTACATAATTTTTGGAAAGCTTCATTCAACCATCTAAATAACCAGATTTGTCTACAAACTTTGACAGGATTTTAAATGACCCTCTAAACCATTTGGTATAGGCGGCTGGATTTTTAGCAACATCTCTTTTGATTTCATCAATAGTCGAATACTTTAGTTTTTCTATTTCACTTTTGTTTGGAGTCACTTTTCCATCGTATTTTCCTACCAGCACTGCGCAATATTCATTCTCAGAATAGCCATCGTATGTTTCTGTGTAGGTGAAAGCTCCTATTTTCTGGAAGGAGGTTGAGATGTCTAGCTCATGTTTAATACATCTTTCAGCTGCGGCATCGTATGTCTCACCTTTCCTGACATGGCTTGTGGCAGTGACGTCCCATCTGCTGCCTCCCAATTTGCTTTTGCTCCTGAATTGAAGCAATACTTTGCTTTTGTTGAAAATGAAAACTACAAATGCACGATGTCTTTTGCCTTTGCCCTTGTGGCATTCTTCTCTAGATGCTGTACCTAGTGGATTGTCGCTGTCATCAACTAAAATCAGCATTTCTTCCATGGAATCACTTGTCAAACATGAACTCGATTTTCTTTCCTTCGAATTCCACATTGCCTTTGTGCTTTCCCTGCAAATTGCCTACTATCAATTTCTTGGCGCCTACTTCCTTCGTCAAAAACTTTTTATATTTCTCCAATGTTTTGTTGGTCTTGTCATCGGAGTTCAAACTTAAATCAATCAACTCTTTTACATCAAATTTGTTTCTTTTCCTTGACTCCTGTATTGCCCTTACCAGTTCTTTAATCATTGATTCTTCCAGCAATTCCCCATCCAAAACTTTATTGACAAATACCTCTCCAAATGAAAACTTCATGGAAGAGAATCCGCCTTTGGGTTTTTTCTTTGAAACCGAAATTTGTTTTGTGTTGCATGCCGTTAATAGAATTTCTTTTAGCTGCTTTACAGCAGAGTTCACTTTTTTGTTGGATGAAATGATTAAAAGCCCTCTCACTGGCCATCTCAATTTCAAATTTGCCTGGTTCCTAGCTGCTGAGGCTGCTTCAACTATTTGCTTGATTATTGACATATTATTTTCCAATTTACTATTTATCAGATTTTTATCAGCCTTAGGCCAGTCATACATATGTATGGATTCCTTTCCTTTTCTCAAAGGTTCTAAAACATTTTGGTAAATGTGCTCTGCAAATAGAGGTGTGAATGGGGCTAGCAATTTCAATAAAGCTTCTGTTGCAGTGAATAATGTATAAAATGCGGATTGCTTGTCTTTGCCATCATAAGTAACCCAAACCCTGTCCCTAATCAATTTTATATACCATCTTGAAAAGTCGTTTAAAATAAAATCCAGAATTTCTTTTGCAGCTTTGTGCCCATGAAAAGATTTACAATAGTTTGTAGAATTTTCTATCAAAGAATTCAGTTTTGATAACAGCCATTTGTCTTCTAGTTTCAAATTTTTCGTCTTGCCCGCGGCAGTTACATAAGTTTTGACAAAATTGAAGGTATTCCTTACTATGACAAATGATTTTGCCATATCCTGCAAATCTTCCCACTTGAAGTAATAGTCTTCCCACGGGGCTCCAGATAAAAAGTAAAACCTGGTAACATCCCTGCCGTATTTTTCTATCAGCTTCTCTGGCTCTACAACATTTCCTTTGCTTTTGCTCATCTTAACGCCGTGAGCATCCAACACAAAACCGTGGAATAGAACATTTTCAAAAGGTCTTCTGTCGAATGCAAGTATGCTGGTTATCATTAAAGAATTCCACCAACCTCTTATTTGGTCTGGTCCTTCCAGGATAAAATCAGCAGGCCACAGTTTGTTGAATAGAATTTTATTTCTAGGGTAGCCTAATGACGCCCATGATGCAACACCAGAATCGAACCACACATCCAAAACATCAGGAACTCTTCTCATAGTCCCTTTATTGCATTTTTTGCAAGTCCACTGCACTTCATCAATATAGGGCTTGTGGAAATCTTTTGGAACTTTTGGTAATTCGCCCCTTGAGCCTATGACTTTAACATTTTGACAAGAATCGCAAATCCATATAGGCAATGGTATTCCCCAATAGCGCTGTCGGGATATAGGCCAATCGCCTAAACTCTCCAACCAATTCTTAAATCTCTGTCCAGCCCATGATGGGATCCAATTTATCTTTTCATTTTCTTTTAAAAGTTTATCGCGTATTTTAGTTACTTTGAAGAACCACTGAGGCACAGCCATCTGCAGCAATGGGTAATGGCAACGCCAACATAAAGGATAATCGTGCGTGACTTTTTCTTCAAATGATAAGGCATTCCTATCTTTCAAGTCTTGAATGATTATTTTATCGGCATCTTTGGCATACATGCCTGTGTATCTTCCAGAATTTTCATCAAAAGTTCCATCAAGCTTTAAAGGATTTACTGCTGGCAGGTTGTTTTTCTTTCCTACATCATAGTCTTCCTTGCCATGCCCTGGTGCTGTGTGGACTAATCCGGTTCCCTCTTCTAAACTTACGTATTGGTCTGAAAGAACAACTCGATGGATGTTCTTTAAATTTTTGTGGAATGGGAGTAAATCGGCCAATGGATGTGTGTATTCTACGCCTTCAAGTTGTTCGCCTCTGAGTGATTCTACGACTTTGTAATCGCTGATGTTGAACTTGTTCGTCAGAGTTTCTAGCAAATCCTTGGCAACTATCAAAATTTCATTATTTGTTTTCACTTTTACATATTCTGCGTTTGGCTTAACCATTATGCCCATGTTTGATGGGATGGTCCATGGAGTAGTAGTTTGTATCAAAAGGTATTCATTGGATTTGTTCTTTATTTGGAATTTTACATATATCGAAGGGTCTGTAACCTTTTCATATTCAATCTCATTATAAGCTACTGCAGTCTCACAATGCGGACATACGTGAACTGAGTAAACTCCTTTATATAGAAACCCTTTTTCAAATGCCTGCTTGAATGTAAACCACGCGCCTTCGATATAATCATTAGCCAATGTCATGTACGGATTATTCCAATCCATCCACACGCCTAGATTGGCGAATTGCTTGTTTTGAACATCTATATATTGTGTAGCGAATTTCTTGCATTCTTCAACAAATTTGTCAACACCAAATTTTTCTATATCTTTCTTTGTTTTGAAGCCGAATTTTTGTTCTATCTTATTTTCTATTGGAACGCCATGGGTATCATATCCTGGTTGATCCCAGACATTGTATCCTAGCATTCTAAAGAAACGGATGTAGAAGTCTTTGATTATCTTGTTCATTGCAGTACCCATGTGTATGCTGCCTGTTGCATAAGGTGGTCCGTCAAGGAAGTAGAATTTCTTGGCATTTTTCCTTAAGGCTTTAGCTTTCTCGTAAATTTTGTTCTTTTTCCAAAAATCAAAAATTTGTTCTTCTATCTGTTGTGGTGTAATAGCATTCATGAAATCACTTTTGGTGATGGTTTTAAATAAAGTTTAGAATTAGATCCGGCAACCACTCATTGGCTTCACTTAAGTATAATTTTCCCACCTCAAGCTATTTAAACCTGTATAGGCACTGTAATTATCTGGTGAAATGAATGGTTGGTGAATGCCTTCACAAAGGCAAGTGGTTCACGGCATTAGTGCTATTTCTAGAGTAGATTCTAAGGGAAGAGTTTCTATACCTATTGGTTTGAGATATAAGTTAAGATTGATTGAAGGTTCTGAGGTTGGTTTTCGTATTAAAGGTAAGACTATTGTTCTGATTCCTGTTAATGGTCGGAGTGGTATAAAGGTTAGCACTGAAGTTTGTGAAGCTTCAAGTTCGGGTTCGACTCCCGACTCTGGCCCAAAGAAGAGGTGGAAAAGATGACAAAAGACGTATTTGAAAAAGAATTTAGTAATTGGTTATTTAATCAAGAGCTAAAATCAGATGAAGCGTATAGAGAAAGGGGATTTCCGTCTGTATCTGAAATCCTAGAAAATGTAGATAAAATTGTTACTGAAAATCAAGGATTACCAGAAGGTTTAATTGATTATCTTAAAGTAACCCCTCCCCCTCCCAAAAGAAGCCAAGGTTATCCTATACCGTATCGTGCTTGCTTTTTTGAACTCGGATATCAATTTCCAAACGGAGGACTTTCTCTAAAACTAGAAAGTAGCAGACCTCGTGAAATAACTACAGACCCAAGACAACTAATAACTGGTAATGGATTGTGGGAAGGAGAAGTTAATTTCTATGTGGATAGTGTTGGTGCAAAATATTTTGGGCAGGTACAAAGAGTTAGGCAATCTGTAGAATCTTATTTCGTAAATAGAGGTTTTTCAAGAGGTGGGCTTGAAAGTGTTTCAAATAGGTTTCCATATAATAAAGGGCGTTCTGAGTCTTCCCATTAAAATGGTGATGATAAATGGATCTAAAAATTTTGAGAAATTTTGTTTTAAGACAGGAAACAAGCGATTATAGAGTTACAGGAATAGTATACGAACCACCACGCAGATATGGTATTGGTCTAGGAACATTAGCAATGGATAATTGGTATGTAACATTAGAAAATGGTGAAGATAGATATAGAGTAGCTAGTAACCAATTTTTTCCTTTGTCAAACTTCAATCCAAATGGATTGCTTACAGGTAATGAAGTCAAAGTCAAACGTACTAAGATTTTCGGAATTACTGTATATGAGCGAGTTAGAAGAAGGTGAAAACATGAGCAACATAGATTTGATTGGAAGGTTTCTGGAATTTGGTAAGGATGATATAATCGTTGAGGAAGATGTGGATAAAATAGCCATTGTTGAATCTGGGGATAATCTAGTTAGAATAGATCTGCCCTATGTGGTTGTGTCTAAAACAGAAAAGAGAAGACAATTCGATGGAAACGATGACCTGTATGTAAGAGAAGGTGTGGTGGAAAGACTTTACGAGACAAGAAATTTTTTGCCACCCTCAATGTCGTTCAAGATATTTGATGCCTATAGACCTCTGGAATTCCAACAAAAGCTATTCGATGAAGAATGGCAGAAAGTGAAAATCGACAATCCTACATTGGGAGATGAAGAGATCAAGAGGATAGTATTTTTTTCTGTGTTTCCCCCGAATTGGGACCAGTCAAGACCCCCGCCTCACTCTACAGGCGGTGCGTTGGATTTGACATTGGTCTATAAAAACGGTGAAGAAATTGATATGGGGTCTGGCTACTGTGAATTCGGGGATAGGATGTATACCAACTACAGATTCCTCACTCCGGAACAGAGGGCAAACAGGGTACTCTTGTTATCTGCCATGGTGAAAGGAGGATTCGCAAATTATCCTGGGGAATGGTGGCACTATATGTACGGCGAAAGGGAGTATGCTGCTTACATGTCCAAAATGTACGGCGAAAGGGAGTATGCTACTTACATGTCCAAAATAACCGGCAGGACCATGAGTGCTGTATACGGCAGAGCAAATCTAGGAGGATTGAAAAAATGAGTGATTTACTTCACAATGTCAGATTATTTGAGAGTAGACAGAACACAACTATTGTCAATGCCGTTCGCTAGTTATGCCACTTTCCAAGCTATCAATCAACCACCTATTCTAGTTCCTGGGCAAAGAGACCGAATAAGAAAGTCTATATTGAACCTGAAGAAACCACCTAATGCATATTACGGAATTGGAGGCAGTACTGAGACATTCAGGACTTTTATAAGTCTTTTTGGTCTAGAGCGATACAAATCCGAAGTTCAGAGATCGACAGGAATATATCCTGGAGCTATTTTATACGATGCATTCTGTTACGATCTTCTAAATCAAATTGATGGGTACGAACAACCAAAAGATGTTTGGAAAGCTTTCCGAGAGTTGTTAGACGGGAAATCAGCAGAAATTAAAGTAAAAAGTTCTAGGAGAAGAGACGTATATCAAAGAATGGCTGGCTTAGTGGATAGCAAAATCAGATATGTTGATGCCAGTTTGTTGTTGAGACAACCTGAATACGAAGAAATTCTATCTGAATTATTGTCCACTCCTTCTTTGTCGACTTGGGAATTGTTAGTTCCTGTATCGTATCGAAATAAAGTGTCATCCTTGCTTTACGTGCCTATGGAAATTGCTGAAGCCTTGACTTTAAAGCAAAAGTTCGGGATTGGATTAAAAATCGGGGACAGAAAAGAAAAGGGATTTGATGATCTAATTTATCGTGAAGACAGCAACTGGATATTTGCATACACACCTCCAGCAATAACTCCAAATGGTGAAAGAGCACCATACAGAGCGAATGATATTAACTTTGATATGACTATAGAGGAAGCAAGAAGTTTCTTGGAAAGATCACCTGAAGGAGTTAAACAGCAATTTGCGTGGTTACTACAAGAACTTGGTAGAAGTTCGGGAAATTTAGTCGAAGACACCATTGCCGTATTTTCTGCAGTAAAAGGTGATGGTAATGCCTAAGACTATAGGAATTCTTGGAGGTATGGGACCTGAAGCAACTGCAGATTTATACATGAGGATAATTAAAATCTGCCAGACAAAATATGGTACGAAATTTGATAGTGATTATCCACAAATTATAATCAACAGTATTCCATTGCCAGATGTTGTTGAGGCAGAAAAAATAGATAACATTTATACGTATTTAGAGGATGGGGTCAAAACTTTAGAATTTGCTGGTGTTAATTTCATAGTTATAGCGTGCAATACTGTACAATTTCTAGTATCGAAACTTAGAAAAGTGGTTAAAATACCAATTATAGGAATTCCTGAAGAAACGTTAAAAATTGTTAAATCTTATAATATAAATAAAGTTGGCTTGTTGGCTACTAAAAATACAACTAAAATGAGAGCCTTCGATAAAGAAGCAGAAAAATTCAATATAAGTATCTTAACTCCTTCTATTGAACAGCAAAATAAAATAACAAATGTAATAATGAATGTATTATCGGGAAATAAATTTGAGCAAGATAAATTAACTCTCAAACAAATAATTGTAGATTTGATTTCTAATGGTGCTGAAGCAATAATTATTGGCTGTACAGAGTTGCCTTTAATAATAAATAACAATGATAGCAAAGTTCTATTATTAGACACGACAGAAATTTTATCACAAGCATCTGTAAGAGAAGCATTCAGTGATTAGTATGAAATTCCAGCCTCCCAAAGGAACAAGAGACTTCCTACCAGAAGAAACTATAGCAAGACAGAAGGTAATAGAAGTAATAAAAAATGTGTTTGAAAACTACGGATTCCAGCCATTAGAAACTCCAGCAATAGAATCTTGGGAAGTCTTGTCAGCAAAAGGCGCTGGTGGGAATGAGATTTTGAAAGAAACTTACAACTTTGAAGACTTGGGGAAACGTAGAATTGGCTTAAGATACGATTTAACAGTTCCATTAGCTAGAGTTGTTGCTAGCAATCCTAGCTTACAATTGCCATTCAAGAGATATCAGATAGAAAAGGTTTGGAGATATGGTGATGTAACTAAAGGCAGGTTCAGGGAATTTCTGCAAGCAGATATTGATACCATTGGAAGTGATGGTGTTGTTGCTGATGCGGAAATAATTGCATGTGCAATATCAACGTTTACTTCATTGGGTTTTGAAAAGTTTTTAGTAAGAATAAATAACAGGAAAATCTTGACTGCGCTAGGGAAGTATGCTAAAATAAGTAGCAAGATAAATGCTGTATTTACAGCTATTGATAAACTGGATAAAGTAGGTATAAAAGGTGTTGAGAGGGAATTAACTGAATTAAAGTTGAAGAAGGATTCTATAAAAATTATTTTAGACTTCATTCAAATACAAGGCGAGCCGTTAAAGACTTTAAACAAAGCGGAAAAATTGATTGGCAACATAACAGAAGGTAAGCAAGGTATAGCAGAATTAAAAGAGTTGATTGGCTATTTGCGAAAGATGAAAGTTGAGCCTAAGTTTAAAGTTGATTTCAGTTTGGCTAGAGGATTGGATTACTACACAGGCCCTATATTTGAAGTGTTTGCTGAGGAAGGCATTGGTAGTATCGCTGGTGGGGGAAGATATGATAAGATGATTGGCTTGTTCTCAGGTAAGGATATATCCGCTACTGGCATCAGTCTTGGCATAGAAAGAATTATAGAAGTTATGAAAGAAAGGAAGATGATAAAAGAAACTAGAAGTAAAACAAAGGTATTTGTTGCAGCTGTCAATGACGAGGTCCGTGATGAAACATTAGGATTGGTACAGAAGTTAAGACAAAATGGTATATCTGCCGATTTTGATTTAAAAAGCAGGAACTTGACAAGACAGTTGGAGTATGCCGATTCTATAGGTATACCATTCGTTATAATAGTTGGAAAGAATGAATTGAATAAAAATGCTGTTAAAGTAAAAGATATGATAAAAAGCAAAGAAAGCGA
>CAZERL010000033.1:0-10136 GCA_964514495.1 uncultured archaeon | reverse complement strand
AAACCAATTTAAGTATATGCAAGTCCAACAAATATTGGATGCCATGGACTTCCAGATGCTAAGCGAAAAATACAGGCCACAAAAATTATCTGAGGTAATCAACCAAAGTCATGTGGCAGAACGGATAAAGGCGTTTGTCAAAGAAAAGAACATTCCCAATCTCCTTTTTGCTGGACCTGCTGGAACAGGAAAGACAAGCACGGCATTAGCCTTGGCCAAAGAACTATACGGTGGCAGCTGGAGGCAGAATGTTATGGAGATGAACAGCAGCGATGAACGTGGAATCGATGTTATCAGAGGCAAGGTAAAAGATTTCGCAAGAACCATCGCACTAGGCGACATCCCGGCAAAAATCATAATTCTGGATGAAAGTGATGCATTGACAGTTGAAGCGCAGCACGCCTTGAGAAGAACAATGGAGGACTATACCAGGACAACGCGATTCATACTGATTGCCAATTATTCGTCAAAAATAATCGAACCTATCCAAAGCAGATGTGCAGTCTTCCGCTTCAGGATGCTTACAGATGCGGACATCAAAAAATTTGTTGAAAGAATTGTCGACGGCGAGAAGTTGAAGATAACCGAGGATGCGATGAATGCAATCATCCATATCAGCGAAGGCGACTTGAGAAAAGTTTCCAATCTGCTGCAGGCAGTTGCATCAACCAACGAGAAAATCACCGAAGATGTTGTGTACGATGTTGTAAGCAAGGCGAAACCAACAGATGTGAGGGATATGATGGAGCTGGCTTTGAAGGGCAATTTTCAGGATGCTAGGAAAGTTTTGCATGAATTAATTTTGAAACAAGGTTTGTCTGGCAGCGACATAATAGCTGAAATGCACAGGCAGATATATTCTCTGGACGGCATGCCTGAAGAAAAGAAGGCTCACTTGCTTGAAAGATGCGGGGAATATGAATTTAGATTAAGTATGGGGGGAAATGACATAATCCAGATTGAAGCATTCTTGTCACAAGTGTTGTTGCTTTCCAAAAAGTAGAGTTTCATGTTTGCACAAAAATACAAGCCAAAGAACTTGAAGGAATTCATGAACCAAAAGGAAGCAGTCAAAATTTTTCTTGATTGGATGGAAAAGCCAAAAAAAGGCAAAGCTCTGCTATTCTACGGCCCCCCTGGTGTCGGCAAATCGGCATTGGCTGAAGCCTATGCTTCAGAAAAAAATTTGGAATTAATAGCAATGAATGCCAGCGATTACAGAAGCGCCAAGCAAATCAAAGCGGTCATAGGCAAATCAATATCGCAACAAACCCTATTCAAGAGGGGAAAAGTTTTCTTCATAGACGAGATAGACGGATTGGTTGGCAGGGGAGACTCTGGCGGTGTTGGCGAGTTGATTGATGTCATCAAACAGTCTTCCTACCCAATTATTCTGGCAGCTAACAATCCATATGAACCAAGGCTGCGGACGCTTCTGCGCTATTGCCAGCCAATCAAGTTCAGTAAAATTTCCGTCTGGGATATAGAAAAAAGGTTGAAGGAAATATGCAGCCATGAAAAAATTTCTTATGGCGGGGATGTATTAAGGCAATTGTCTAGAATGTCTGACGGAGACCTGCGTTCAGCGATTAACGACCTGTGGATAATTTCTGCGGGAAATGGTGAATTGTCTTCTGAAAATTTGAATGAGTTGAGTTCCAGAGAACGCGAGAGAAATATATTCGATGCGCTGAAGATAATTTTCAAAACCAAATCAGCATTGGGTGCTAAACTAGCGTTAAACAATGTAGACAAGGATCCCGATGAAATATTTTGGTGGATAGAGAACAACATAGCAAATGAATACGAGGCTCCAGAGGAGTTGGCCAATGCTTACGATGCATTGAGTAGGGCGGACTTATTCAAGCAAAGGATTTCTTACAGGCAGAACTGGCGCTTGCTTTCGTATATGATAGATGCAATGACAGCAGGTGTGGCAGTCGCTAAAAAGGAGGCTTACAGGAAATTCGTCAAATACCAATACCCGAATAATTTTCAAATTCTTGGTATGACAAAGCAAACAAGAAAAGACAGCAGTGGACTCAATAAAAGATTTGCCAGCCACTTCCATTGCTCATCAAAGAAATTCAAATCTCAAATCCTCCCATATTTGAAAATAATTTTGAAAAACAAACAGCTAAAACACAAATTCTTATCCGGTTTTGCAATTGAAGAAGGTGACTTGAAACTACTTTTTTCTTGAAGTGAAGTTTGCATAAATGAATATTGTAGGCGACTCCAAGGATATGTTGAAATTTGTTTTTAACACGCCATCGGTGCAGGGTTCTGCCAGAGTATCAACCACCTGATATCTGAAATCCAGCTTGATATTTTTCGCAGACGCAAATTCCCCCACAAAGTTTTTGTATTCTTCCAGATTGAGCTTCAACTCCCCGCAGCTTTTACTTACGGTTATGGTTTCGTTCGCCTTTTCCTTGATGTTGTTGAAGATGAACGGCTCTTGGGCCAGTACGATGGCTGATGTATCTATGATTGTCAGGGGCTCGATCCATCTGCTGACAAGCAATAAAATAGAAACTATGGCAAATGCCGACAAGACAAAGAATTGCGCCTTTCTAGAGCCTAACAAACTGCGCATGCGGGATGTCATCAATTAGAATAATATTTTCCTTTGTTATAAAACCATTTTTTTTGGCAATCCCCACAATATCCTTCCCAAACAAATTCCCAACAGTGGCTTTTCCCATGAGCTTCACGGCAATCGCCTCGCTAATCAGCTTCTCTCCATAAAAGCCTTTGCTTACCTTTATTTTTAGTTTCTTCCAATCGAGTTCTTTGTCAAGCAATTTTTCATCGCATATTGCAACTACTATGTCGTATCTTGTCCTGAATGCTTTGGCCCAAAACATGTTATCTACAAAACCCTGATAGGCGCTTTCCTGCCGCATGCCTCGCATATCATCATGGTATATCTGCCTTCCTGCACCAGCTTGGTGTCAGGCTCCCCGCAAACCTTGCAGTCAACGAATTCCTGTACATAGCTTTGTATCTTGTTCCTCAAATTTTCTTTGGACAGCCTTGTGTCTAAAACCAGAAGATTTCTTTTGATGCTCCCGCGTGTGGCCAGTTCTTTGAACAAATATCTGGATAGATGCCGCGGTTCTCTTCTCAAGACCGCCAGCAAATCCCCGAAATTTTTCAAGATTGTCTTGTTTCCCTGCTGCTCGCAAACAAGTTCAGGCACGACAAACCTGTCCTTGTGCGATTCTTTCTTCGGCAAGTTTTCTACAGCCCTTTTCAGCAGCTTCTGATATTCTGTTTCCATATAATTACATGATATTGGAAGCTTAAATTTTCTTTAGCCGCCCCGCCTGCGGCTCGTACAAGAATCCCTCATCCAAAAGTTCTGTCAAGGCATTTTCCACCACATTCTCAGGCAACTTCACAGCCTCGAATATCTTATTCACCTCAACGCCTTCCCCCTTGTCCAATTGCTGCAATATCTCTAAAATCATTGGCTTGTAGTCTATATGGTTGCTGCTGGTGATTGCATTCAAAGATTCCCCGTCCAACCCGTAAGTCTGCGCATAATTCTTCAGCTCCTCCTCAGACAATGAGCTGGTCATTTTTCTTATTTCAGCCGCAACCTTCTTTTGTTCAATTAAATTCCTTAGCACTTCAGCCTTATGCTTTGTTTCATAGTTAGGCTCAACTTTTTTTACTATCTCCAAATTAACATAAACCTCGCCTTGATACTCCTTTATTTTCCCTATGACCAGAACCGCATCTCCCGATTGCACATCCTTAACTATGTCAGTATTCTTGAATACCTTTGCCCTGACCAGCCCACTTCCATCATCAACGGTCACAGCCGCATAAGTGCCGTCCTCACTTTCAAACTTGTCAACCACGGTTCCTATGAAATTCACCTTGGACATCTTTTCCCCGAATTGTGTAACCACATAATCAGCTTTCATCTCGCCTTTATTTCCAGCAAAATACTTGCTACCAACTATATCGTGGATTCTGACTTTTTTCGCAGCCAACCTCTCCACCATTCATCGCACCTTCGAGTAGAAATCCAGTTTGGGACTAAAAATAATCCCTTCTTGCTGCATCTTCCTCAGAATATCGTCAGGATTCTCCACGTTCTGCTCTTTAGCCATCTTGATTATGTCGCCAACCGGTATCTCCTTGCCATATACATTTGTAAGCTCGTCGAGTATGTCCAGCATTATTCGTATCTTGCTTCGTTGGGCTGCTGTCGCCCTGGCCCCCTCAGCCCTGTCTATGTCAATCATCCCAGTCTCGGGCTCGAATCCAAACTGCCTTAGAGATGCTTTCATCAAAGTTATCGCACGCAGCGCATCCTCTTTCGTCACCTCGTTTCTCAGCTGGATTTTCGCAGAGGCCTCAGCCATTCTTATCAGTGCCTCATACTGTCTTGGCGTGATTGCTATGGGCGATTCCTCACCGGAACGCTCCCTCAGATTTAGGTAGAAATTCTTTATTTCATCAGCAGCATCCCTGGATAGTTCGGGGTGGCAATTTTTCCTAGCATATGCAACATGCTTCTTAAAACTTTCATTATCAATAACGGGTGTTGCTTCCTGCCCGCCGAAATGGCGCGATGCCAGAATATGTTCAGCAATTTTAGTGTCTATTTCTGGATTAGGTATATCTTTTAATGCAAATTTCAAGTCGAATCTCGTCAATATGGTTTCTGGTAGTTCGATCTGCTCTTTAATTGGTACATAAGGATCGAATCTCCCAAGTTTTGGGTTGCCTCCAGCCAAAATAGAAGTCATAGCTGGCAATGTTGCAATTATATTAGCTTTAGCTATCGAGATTGTTTGTTGTTCCATCATCTCGTGCAAGGCAACCAAATCTGTCTTTTCAATTTTTTCAAATTCATCGATACAGCAAACCGACCTGTTGGTCATAACTAACGCACCAGCTTCAAGGACCCATCCTCCCAAAAATTCCTCGTCTTTGACAACTGTAGCAGTCAATCCGGCCCCCGTCACGCCCTTACCTGACACGTATTTTCCCCTTGGAATTAAGCCAGAAACTACTTTCATCAATGCTGACTTACTAGTGGCAGGGTCACCGACCAACAAAATATGAATATCCCCTCTTACCCTTGATCTGTCCGGTTGTATATGAGTCTCCCCGCTAAAAAGTTGCAGTACTATGGCTTGTTTAATTTCTTCCAATCCATACAATCCTGGCGCAATAGAATCCCTTAATTTCGTATAAATCTCAGGGTCTCTCGCCAGTTCCAAAATTTTTTGTTCATTCTCAGAAGTTATCTCCAACTCATCCCACTCAGCTTCTACAGACTCCACATAATTAGCCTCTAGATAAATTTCCATCTGTCTTGATAGCGTGCCTTTAAACCTCCTGGGCAGTTCCTTCAAAACACCAACAGCTTTAATCCTGTTGCCTGGTTCGGTCTTGTTCTGCAGCTTTGGTATTGTTAGATCCTCTTTAAGATAGACTCTCAAATCAGAGGGCCTCTCGCCTTCAGTGCTTTCATACGGCTCCTCCACAACCACCCATCTGGCATCGTACAACTTCTGCCCAACCAACTTGAATGCCTTCCTGTTTCCGCATGAAGGATTCTCGCATTCTATAGGAATTTTTATTGCCCTCTCGGTTTGTATGATTGTAATATTGCTTCCGCATTCCAGGCATTGGAAGATTGCCTCGCTAACTTCGGGTCTTACTTCACTCGCACGCTTTATTATGCCATCGATAACAATCATCTTCCCAAGATGTTCCGCCCTCACTTTCCTTATCCTTATCTCTCTGTCCTCAGGAAGGCTGTAAAACCTCACCTTCAGTTTTGTCTCAAACCCGACATCGAATTGTCTCAACGCATCCTCGGCAGTTGCAATGGTCTCTTCAGGATTTTCAATCAAATAGTCCGCCAGATCAACATCGAATTTAACGAGCAGAGAAAAATCAACTGCAATGGATTTTCTGTTTTCAGAAACCACTTTCATCAGTTCCTCTTTGTAGTACTCGTTGAAGAATTCAGAAAATTTTTCCAGAATGTTTTCCCTTTCCATAGCTATAAGAATATGACTTCAAATCATTTTATGCTTTTCTGTGATATTAGATTTTTTCTTTAAATGGAATCCTTCCAAAATCATTTGGAACTTTTCTCTTTGATCACGGCTTTGATTGATTTTAGCTTCTTATACACTTTTTCCACTGCGATATTCACATCTTTGATGGTTCTGCCTCCGGTGCAGACAACCTTCCCAGAGCCAAAAAGCAAAAACGCAACCTTCGGCTCAGTCATTCTATACACCAATCCAGGAAACTGCTCGGGCTCGTATTCAGAATTTTCCAAATTGTAGGCTATTTTATCAAGATTTAATTTCCCTTCGAGTTTAGCAGAAGCAACAATATTTTCTACCTGTACTTTATAGCCTCTAGGGACTTTGGTTCCAGTCTTCTCAACTATCTTTACAACTTTCTTAAACACCTCGTTGACATCGTCCAGACTTCTGGCGCCTGTGCATACGATTTTCCCAGAGCCGAAAATTAATGCTGCAGCCTTTGGCTTGTCTATCCTATATACCAATCCAGGGAATTGCTCAGGCTCATATTCCATGCCTTCAAGCTTAGAAACAATCTTCTCCAGAGGCACATCAACACCCAAAGCAGCAGAAGCAACGATATTTTCTACCCTTATGTTGAACGCCAAAATTACCACTGTTAGCTATATATTTATACCGATAAGTATTTAAGATGATTTTTTATTAATTTCGAAAGGCTTTTATTCTATGTACTTATCCATCTCTAGTAAAAATAAGTTCAATTTCCACACAGGAACCACTATTGTATCGCTTTCTTTCAACAAATCTTCCTCAAAAAGCGTGACTATCAGTGGATAGAATTCCTGTGTCTGGCCAATATTCATCATTCCAGCCGCTATAGGATTTTTCTCGAGAAACTTCCTAAGCTCCTCAAGCCTTTTTTCCTGATTTTTTACAGCATATTTTAACCCGGTTTTCTTGTACCTGCCCCGGCTCCAGTCCTTGCAGTCTACACAGAATGCCACTCTTTTGCTGATTGCCAGCAGATCAATTTCATATCTGTTCTTTGTTTTGAATCTAAAATTTTGCTTTACATTGAAACCATTATTTCTGAAAATCTCCGCTATGAAACCTTCAAATTCCTTCCAATTGAATTTCTTCAAGGCTTCCTCTATTTCCTGCCCTTTAGAAATTTTATCCTTTATTTCCTCAAGATTAATCATATATAGGATAATAAATTTTAATTAATATGAGAGGTGAGATTAATAAGTTTCTTGACAGGGATTGATGAGGCTGGCAATAGTCTAGAGTGACGCTCAGGCTACCAGAAGAGGTGCACTCATCGGTCCTATGGTTATAGCAGGTGTGACAATACCCAAAGTAAATGAGAAAAAATTGAGAATATTGGGTGTAAAAGATTCCAAACTGCTATCGCCCAAGAGACGGGAAGAATTATACAGTAAAATAGAAAAGCTGTCAACAAACATTTCAATAATGAGCGTTCAACCTTGTAAAATAGATAACTACAGGGCGATGGGAATTAATTTAGATAAAATTGAGGCAATGCGGATGGCACAAATAATTGATCTAACTTCAAACGGGAGCATCTACATAGACTCCTTGACGAACAATCCTAAGAAATTCAAGCAACTTATTGTAAGCTTCCTGCAAAACAAAAAGGCAGAGTTAATTGTCGAAAATTATATGGATGAGTCGGTTCCAGTAGTCAGCGCAGCGTCTATAATCGCCAAAGTAGAACGCGATAATGCAATTGAAGAGTTGAAAAAAGAAGTTGGCTTTGATTTTGGCGTCGGATATTCCCACGATGTCCGCAGCATACAATTTGTTGAGAATTTGATCAAACAGACCAAAGGCAAATTGCCTGAATATGTGAGGAAATCGTGGGTTACGACTGAAATGTTGATGGAGAAATCATTGCAGAGGAAATTGAAAGAGTTCTTCTTGGGTAAAAGAGAAGATTGCAAGGAGGAGCATGCATGAACCTTGTTCAGATATTGACTTTGGTTTATATTGGAGTGGGAATTGCAGCCGGCTATATCTCGAATTTTTTTGATAACAGATTGCTCGCAGTTTTAATCTCCTTTCTAATTTATATGGTTTCTTATGTTGTTTTAATTAAAGCCGTCGCATACAAGAAAAGAGGCTGGCTGGTTGCTAACAGCTTGATTACTTTTATCTTGGTTTGGCTGGTTGTATGGATATTCCTGTTCAACGCAAGGTGAATGGATGAGGAGAACACATTATACGAATGAATTGTTGAAAACTGTAGGCAAAGATGTTGTATTGACTGGATGGGTATTTGACACAAGAGGCCTTGGTGGTATAAATTTTATTTTGCTCAGGGACAAGGAAGGTTTGGTGCAAATCACAGCACACAAGGATAAAGTGTCCAAGGATGTTTTGAAGATTTGCGAAAAGCTGCATCAAGAGGATGTCATTGGGATTAAAGGGAAAGTGGTTAAAACCACTAAGACGAAATCTGGCGTTGAGGTCATACCTTCTGAAATAGAAATAATAAGCAAGGCGCAAACTCCATTGCCTTTAGATCCAAGAGAGGTCACGAAAGCTAATTTGGACACACAACTGGATTGGAGGTTTATTTACTTCAGGACTAAGGAAGCAAGAGCCATCTTCAAAATTCAAACTGTCATATTGAAAGCGTTTAGAAATTTCTTTTTGGATAGAAATTATATGGAGTTACAAGCGCCAGTTATTATATCGTCTGCAAGTGAAGGCGGAGCCGAACTATTCACCTTGCCATATTTTGAAAAGCAAGCATTCCTAGCGCAATCCCCACAATTATACAAACAGATGGGTGCGATATCTTTCGAGAAAGTCTTCATGGTAGTCCCTGTTTTCCGCGCAGAGAAATTCGACCAGCCGACGCACTTGAATGAAATAAGGCAGATGGATATCGAGCAGGCATTCTCTACGGATGAGGATGTGATGATGGTTTTGGAGGAAGCTTTTTTGCATATTTTAAGGCAGGTAAGTGAGGAATGCGAGGATGAATTGAAAGTTTTGGGGCGCGAGTTGGACATGCCCAGATTGCCTTTGAAGAGAATCACGTATACACAGGCTGTAGAAATGCTCAAGAGAAAGGGGGAAAAAATAGAGTGGGGAGAGGATTTTTCAAAGACACAAGAGAGATTGCTGACTAAGTTGGTTGGGGAGGATACCTTTTTTGTCAAAGACTGGCCTACTGTGATTAAAGCTTTCTATGCAATGCCGCATGAGGATAATCCTAAGATTTGCAAGGCATTTGATTTGATTTACGATGGCATTGAAGTCTGTTCAGGAACGCAGAGAATACACATGCCAGAATTATTGATAAAGCAGTTGAAATCAAAAGGTTTGAACCCAGATAATTTCAAATATTATGTTGATGCGTTTAAATTTGGGAGCCCTTTTCACGCGGGCTGGAGTATAGGCCTTGAGAGATTGACAATGGAGATTACAGGCAGGGCAAATATAAAAGAAGTTACGATGTTCCCCAGGGATAGGAACAGAATTACTCCTTGAACGAATAATTTTTATATATATTCTCACGTATCTAAAAGTTTATATGTCCGATATCGGACATTACTATTTCAGCGATGTTATGAAGTTCATCTTAATCTACGACATACCAACAGAATCCGAAAGTATACAAAGGCAAACACACAGACTTTTAATTAGAGCAGATGCCAGACAGGTTCAAAGATCTGTTTGGAAGTCAAAGAGTTTACAGGATTTGATTGGCATCGCCTCTTTTATCAAGAAATCAGGTGGGGACGCAAGGATATTGGAAGAGAGGTTTGTATTTTAAATTTATTTCTTGCGGGTCATCAGCAATATCGAACTTTCAACATGCGAACAGTAACCTTCTTTCGACAATGAGCCCCATTTGCAATCGCACAGAAAACTATTCTTCTCCCTGTCAAAAATCACCGAATGCTCCTCAGAATCGCCCTTTACCTTGAAGTGCATCCTCTTGTCAGTCTCCAAATCCAACTTAACCCTGCTATCCTTGAAAATCTGTAATGCCTTCCTCTCCACATCTCTGGAAGTCTTCATATAATATCTATAGGATAATTTAATTAATGAAACTAACGCTGTTCCTGA
>CAZERL010000032.1:0-10425 GCA_964514495.1 uncultured archaeon | reverse complement strand
GGGAGCATCCAATCTTTTGGTTATATGCCCTACATGGAAGTTTAAGAACCGACATGATAGGGTCAAAATATGGACGTGCATAACTTCAAGGAAAGGCTGGCTAAAAGTGTAGATACTATTCTTAATTCTGAGGATTTTTTTGACAATGACCGCAAGGATTTGCGAGATTTCTATCACTATCTTGTAGCCAACAATAGGAATGCTGGTAGGATAATCAAGTATCTCTATCATTTGAAGACAATGTCTAGGATGCAGGGCAAACCTTTCAAAACAATGAATAAAACAGACATAGTAGAACTGATGGCTAAGGTCAACAGTGGCAGGCTCAAAACGGGAAAGGAATGGTCTGAAAATACTAAAAGAGATTTCAGGGTAGTTTTCAAGAAATACTACCAGTGGTTGAAAGGATTAAGTGGCAGTGAATATCCGCAAGAAGTGAAATGGATACAGACTTGGATTAAGAACAAGATTACCAAGAAGCCTGAGGATATTCTAACCCAAGAGGAAATTCTGAAATTGGCTGAAGCTACTGGCAATATACGTGACAAGGCTTTCATCCTTGCTATCGGTGAAAGTGGTTTGAGGATAGGTGAATTCCTACCGCTTAAAATACAGAATTTGGAATTCGACCAAGAGGGTTGTTTGATAAAGATCATTTCTGAAAAATCTTTAAGACCTAGAACTGTTAGAATCGTTGGTTCAGCTCCGACATTATCACAATGGTTAAACATGCATCCATATAAAAATAATTCTGAAGCTTTTGTATGGATTAATCCCAATTCTGACGGTAGCTCTCATTTGGCTTATGGGTTTGTTTTAAGAACTTTAAAGGAATTGGGTAAGAAAGTTGGAATTATAAAAAAAGTAAACAACCATGCATTTAGACACGCATCAGCTACTTTTAAAGCAAAATTCTTACCAGAAGCACTTTTAAGACAGTACTATGGTTGGAGTAGGAATTCTGACATGGCTAATTTCTATGTTCATATATCAGCTAAAGATTTGGATGATAGTATTGTAAAAATGCACAAAGCAAACGGCTTACAAGACAAACCAATAATAAATATCAAAGAATGTTTCAAGTGTAAGGAAAAGAACGATATAATTTCTAAATATTGTAAGAGATGTAGCTTTCCTCTGGATGAAAAAATACTTTTCCAGATGGATAAAGTAGAGGAATTGCTGATAGAATATTTTAAGACATTGGGTGAACTTTATCCACCAGCTAAACCCAAGTTGATGGAATTGGCAAAAGCAAAGGGTTTGGAAAGTCTATTTAGTGATGGAAAATGAACCCTAACAAAAGACAATCCCATCCAGAGATATACATTCTCTTAACTTTAGGTGTTAAACCTGATATTTTAATCAAGAAAAGCTACTCGAAGGTTACTGTTTATAGTTACAATAGGAAAGTGAAGGATGTTAGAGAAAGGTTAAATAGTTTATTATCAAGAAGCAAATAAGGAGATTTAGAATGTCTAAAAGAGTACTAATGGTTGATAGGAGTGTAGATTTTACAAATTCAATAAGTTTTTATGCGAAACGGGCATCACCTGATGTAGATATTGAATACATCTCAGATGGAGAGGAACTTGTACGAAGAGCTAGAAATGGAGGATATTCTATGATTACAACAGTAAATTGGCTAAATGAACAAGGAGATGGTCTCGAAGCTATAAGACGAATAAGAGTATTTGATCGAGAAGTACCCATTTACATGGTAACTGGAAGTGATGTAAGAGATCAAGCATTAGAGGCAGGTGCAACTGATTTTATAGCTAAAGAGGATCTTGCTAGAGAACCTGAAGTATATGTAGAAAAATTAGAACAAATATTCAAACAACATCTTTCAGAATAAACTATATAATTTTAACTATTCTTCATCCATTCAATTCAACTCGTGTAATACAACGCCCTCAACATCTATACTATACCTTCTCAAGATAGTGCCTATAGCCAAACTTGAATTAATACAAATGTAAACTACCCTATTACATGTTGCAAAATGTCTTTTAATACTTATAATAGGAGAAAAGCATGGTGAGTAAATGGCTAGAGAACTACCATCCCACATTTTCGAAAGTCAGGAGCTAACAGAATTATACATGCAGATATTAGGAGAAGAAGACATTATTCAAGTTTCCGAAGCTTCAGTGAGAGATTTAAAGAACAAAGCACAACGTACAGGAATAAGTAAATATAGCAATGCAGTATCCTCTTCACTACTTCTTTTATCAGATGCAGACAAGAGAACAGCCCCTTTTTTACATCGTATTGCAGACGGTGATGAGCACCTCCAACAAAGACTGCAAGGGCAGACAGATATTTTGGAAACAACATCAATAGGAGAATTACCACCAGATATAGTATACGAAGTATTTTTTGTGATTGCTGGTATTAGAGCACTTCAAGGCTATAGAGAACCAGCTGAATTAATCGTTACGCATATACAAGACTTAACTCAAAGAGATTTATCTGGTTTCTTGCAATCAAAAACGAAAGAGCTGGCTGATGAAAGGGAAAGTATAGCTCTAGAAAAATATACTCAATATGTAGAAGGCTTCGGTCAAAATTATAAACCCATACCGTTAACTTCGCCTGAACTTCGAGGGCAAAGAAGTGATAGAACAAAGGGTTTAATTCGTGAAAGTTTGCGAAGAGATCCAACTGGTCAAGATTTATTGGGATTTTTTGCATTTACTTATGATAGGTATAACAGAGCTACTAGTGGGTCGTTGTATCCAATAGTATATGGTTTCCGAGTAGGTTTAAGGAGATACACATCTGCTTTAAATAAATATTTCAAATAAAGTTTATTTTCTGTAACTAATCCTAAGCCTAAGTTAATACAAATGTAAACTAACTTATAAAAACACCTAATTTCAGGAAAATTAGTTTATACCTATATGTAAAAAAACATTTTAATCTCGATGCTTTGACATGCTTTGTTTTGGAAGAATCAATTTGGTACATATGTAGAAACATACTGTTTCTGACTGATATATTTACTTTGGATAAGAAAGAGCTGGAGAAAATCAAAATGCCATTTTTTAAGAGGATAAAGAAACAACTTGTAGAAACTAAATTATAAAAAAACAAATTTGATTTTCTAAACAACTAATGTTAGTAAACCCTCTACCTGAAAAATACCTTCTTGAGTAAGAGTTAAAAATCTATGTTCTTCTCTTACTAAATTGCACTGTTTTAGGGATTGTAATCCATTAAGTGACTCTTTCCCAAATTTCTCTTCAATTTCCTCAGTTGTAATTTTTGGATTATATTTAGCCAAAAACAATAGGATATCTATGTTTTTGTTTTGTAGGATAACAGCTTTTAAGTTCGATGCAATTATACTAATCCGTTTGAGGTCTTCGCTCATTTTACTACCCTACCCTATTACCTAATTAATATTATCATAAATACATCATATAAACCGCTTACTTTCATCGTTTTTTCAATCTATCTTTCCAAGACACATATTCTAGGCCATGTAATCATTTACCTTTTGACATTTGTTTTTGTATGATATGTGCCAGTCTATATAACCTAAATCTAGAATATACCAAAGTCTTTTCCAATAACTGCTCTTTTTTGTATTCAATAATTGTTGGAAAATCTTTAACATACTCATTCGGGAAGTTTTTGATTCCATCAAATTTCGATTCTTCTATGAAAAATATCACTTTTCCATGAAATATGTAATTATCACAAAGATAATTTTGGTCTATTAATGTGCCTTTACCGTCACCATCAATAAAAACTATTAATTGATGGTTAATACAACAATTTTCTAAAATTTGAATTTGACTTAAACCACCCCTTTTCCTCAAATCATAATAATTATCTATAGTTTCAGCATAAATGCCATTACGTAATAAATTATTTTTTATATCTGTCAATAATTTTTTCTTTTCATCTGTATACCAATCACCAAGGATAAGAATTTTAAGACTCCTAACAAGAATTAAAAAATCACTTCTCTTATCTTCCAAGGCTTTTTTAATTTTATCTCTTATTTTTTTAAAATCTGTTGATTCATAATTAGGTATTTTCTCTTCTAAACTTTTTTTCGTTTCAATAAAATAAGTATCCACGGTATCACGATATTATTCTTAATTATAATGTTTTTAACTAAATTAAAAGGTTTCGACTTAATCCAGAAAATAGGGGAAATATGTAGTTGAAATTTTTATCCACTTAGTAAAAAATGATGTCTGATGTGGGTGATTTGGCAGAGATGTTTTGAAAAGAATGAAGTTTTAAGAAAATTAAAATTTAGTCAGTTCAGATTCTGTTGGGCGCACAATTACATAGGGATAGTGGTATTGCCTAGAAATTTGGGAACTTTCATAAAAAATCAAGGGCTATTAAACTTAGGAAGTTCCAATAAATTTAGTGAATAAATGAAAAAGTGGCTAAAAAATTCCCATCTTGTTTTTGTCATTTCAGCAGTTTTTTTATCTGGCTGCGTTTCTCAAACAACAACGCAACCCCAAATTGAAAAATTCAAATTAACTGAAGATAATTTCAACTTAGTGTCGTTGACTTGGAAACCATATACAGTTGGTATATCTACTACTTTAGATGGTATTTGTTCGCAATATAAAAATTATCAAATAGAGAATCCTTCTGTATGGGATAAGAATTATCAGTTGCAGGAGTTTGTAATTTCTTATAATGTTCAAGATTACAAATCTTGGTTGCAATCCAAAAACTTTAAAACAGAAGACCAAAAAATGGATTGTTCTGTTATTGTTGATGGTGTCAAATGGTATGCTAAATTCGGTCACATAGGCTGGTCAGAAGGTGCCTCCTCAGATTCTGATTCAGTCATATATTCTAGTCGTTTTGTAGATAATCTCAGTGGGGAATGTGCTAATGGGTGTCGATATGCTAGGGCTGATATGATGAAATCAAGTGAAATAACTTTTTGTTGTAATGGAGTTTGCAAAACAAAAACATTACCTAATTACTGTAAGTAACTAACCTTGTATTCTTACAAATCTTATTAGCCAATCCCAAAACGATATTTTATGTGTGAACTCAACTCGAAACATGTCCTGACCGTTTGATGTCCAAAATCCTAATATTCGGAGTTCACCTTCTTTGTTTGGAATTCTTATAGTTTGCCACGTGGTATTTGTAAGAATAAATTTTTCATTCTCGTAAATCAATCTGCTTCCTTGAATCTTTGGTATTTTTAACAAACCATTGGCAAATATGGGTATTTTTTCAATCGATTGTTGTACACCATTTATGAAAACTGACTCAGGCAAATATGCTATACCTGAAAATGAGACATAATAGTTATTGTAATCCTTATCATAATCACCCAAGCTTACATTGCCACAATTTTCACCCCATCTCATTTCCGAATTAAGTCCCCAATCTACCCATATGTCTTTTTTGAGAAACTTTTCCATATCATATTTTTCTACTTGATGTAAACATCTGAAAGTATCGACAATCTTAAAATTTATATTATCGCTTACGTTTACTGGTATCTGAGAAGTGATTAAAACAAACATTAACCCCGATATTGGTAAACCAAAAAACAATGCAACAAGGAACCTGATGGTTTTTGGTTGCCATCTGTTATATGTATCTATTGCCTTCTTAAAAAATAACCTGATACAATGTTTGCAACATTCGGCTATATTTTCTTCTTCACTTTGTTTGGGCATAAGTAACAATATTTAAGGAATGTTTATATTTATCCTCTACCATATCTCTATCACTGTTCAGGCGATAGAAATATGATAGATATGGACTTAATTAGGTATTCTATTTCTCAGAATAAATTCTCTTATCGGAGGTATCCAGAATGAGATGCCTCCTTCTTAGCGGTCATGGAATTAAGATGAATGTTGATAGTGCTAAGCTGGTTATCCAAGATGGTAGAAATTCTGTTGAAGAAGAACCAGCAAAGTATACTCTAAGACCAAAAATAACAGATTACGATAACCTAGTGGTCTATGGTCATAGCGGATATATCACTTTCGAAGCTATGCGATGGCTGACCAAACAAAATATACAATTGACTCTGCTTAACTGGAATGGCAAACTGCTTACTAATGTTTTGTCTTTGGAATCCAAACAAACCAAACTAAAATTTGCCCAATACAGAGCTTATGAAAGTCCGTTAAGAATTGAAATCGCTAGAAATCTGATTGATGCGAAAATTCAAAGAAGCAAAGCGGTCTTGGACTGGTTGAAAGAAAGATACCCAGATGTCAATTCTGATGTTTCAAAAGAATACCGTAAATTGCCTAGTACCAAGACCATTTCAGAAATAATGCTGATAGAGGCTAGAATAGGAGAGATATACTGGAGAGAATTATCCAAGATTTTTAATGATAAGTTTGAGTTTATTTCAAGACAGCAAGGCAAGTCATCCAGACCAATGGGTGCTGTAGACCCAATTAACACTCTATTGAATTATGGATATGCTTTGCTTGAGAGTGAATGTAGAAAGGCGATAAACTCGATTGGTTTGGATACGCATGTTGGGTTTATGCATGAGATGGCTTTGGGCAAAGAACCTTTAGTATACGATTTGCAAGAACCATTTAGATTTTTAGTAGATTTGGCTATAATCACTTCACTAGAAAAGAAAGTTTTCACTAAATCAGATTTCATACGAACTGAGAATTATAACCTAAAATTGAGACCTAGCGGTGTGAAGAAGTTACTAAAAGAAATAGAATTGCAGTTCAACAAACCAATAGAATATCAAGGTAGCAAGTGCCATTGGAGTTATCTTATATTCCTTAAGGCACGTGAATTAGCTCATTATTTGCTGAGTAAAAAGAGTATCATTGATTTCAGTAGCCCACATGTAGAACTGGAAAGAAAAGACAGTTCTGAATTGCGACAAAAGATACTGAACCTTTCATATTCTCAGGCTAGGAATCTCGGCATAGGCAAAGGTGCATTGCATTACTTGAAGAAAAATGCTAGGTCGGAGAAGCCGTTTAAGGTTTATAATAAGATTAAGAGCAAGATTATGAATGAGTAAAAATGGATGTCCGTTTGATTGCTATCATCAAAGAAATAGATTCAATTGACTTGGAAGATTATTTCCCTTCGGAAAAGGAATCTATTCTTGGCAAGTTTGTGAAAAAATTCGAAGAAGAAAAAGAACCAATTATAGTTCAAAAACTGCGTACTGAATGGATGTTACTAAACAATACTGTTGGTTTTGTCGGAAGAATTTCCGATAAATGGAGTTATATCTTACAAAATATCAACAAAAGACCAGATTTTTGGCTATATGATTCCGATACTATAAAATATTTCGAAGAGAGATTGTCTCAAATCCCACCCAATATAGCAGCTGCCAGAATTAACTACTATCTATGGACGGCTACGAATGATATTAAATATGCTGAAGGTTCAATCAAACTTTTTATTGATAGCGGATTAAAGCATTCCAAAGTAATAGCTCTCAATAAAATGCCCGAATTCTGCTTCGACATGGCATTTAGATTATTGAGAAGTTTAAATAAGAATGACCTGATAAAGAGAGATTTGCTACCTTCTTTAGACCAAACTATCAAAAACTGTGAAAACAATAAACGTTCATATGTTTATAGGTCACTATTGGAACTATTCATCTCAATAGGAAGTTTCATTTGGTCAGATTTAGACGCTTCACAAAAATCTTTAATGGAGGATGCTGTGAAGAAATGTCTTGATATAGGGGAGATTCTTGAAAAAGAAGGCAATTTAGATTTGGCTAATGCGTGGCTGGGATTTGCAGAAAAATTCTACACGTCAACTAATGAGACGACTTTAACTGAAATTCTAAGAAAAAGAATTTTATCAAATATGATTCAGATGGGAGACAGGCATCCATATCCTTTAATCAAATTGACGTTCTATGAGGCAGCACTGAAGTATATGATAAACAATGGTATAATAGACGAAAAAATTAAGGAAAGTCTAAGTAAACAAATATCAGATAATCATCACAAAAGTGAAACTTATTTTAAAGAGGTAAAAACAGAAGTTACTATAGAAAAATCCGATATAGAAAATGAACTCAGAAATGTCATCGGTACTTCGAAAGAGACCTCTGATATTATAAAGAAATTATCAGCTTATATAATTCCTTCATTCGAATATTGTGAAAAACTGGCTAATGAAAACACAAGAAATAGCATAGTTTCTATGTTGCCTATAGTGAGACACGGCTCAGGTTATATTTCAAAATTTTACTCCACGGAAAATGAAAGATTAAGTTATGAAATAATGACTCAGATAGGTCTATATCTGCAAATGAAATCCATTATAGTTAAACACGGTTTAGATTTTTATAAAATTGATTCTGAGATACTTGGAAACATTATAGATGTTAGTTTACTTGATGGAGATTCAAAAAAAATAATTAAACAAGGGGTGGAAAGACACTTTGAAAAGGATTACATATCCTCTATACACATTCTTGCATTCCAGATAGAAGAATTAATTAGAAAAACTATGGTAAAGAATGGTCAGTCAAATTTTATATTTGACCAACAAAGTAATTCTGTGAGGCAAAGATTACTAGAGTCTTTAATAAGGCACGACTCTGTTGTAAAGTTTTTTGGAAATGATTTTTGTAAGTCTGTAGAATCTTTCGCTTCGAATCCTAATTTTCATAACATACGAAACAATGTTGGTCATGGACTAGCCAAAATAGAAGACCTAAATGAAAAAAATTCTATTATTTTGCTTTTCCTTAATCTCTACATTATAACACATCACCTAACGAATTAACCATATTTTTAACCATTCTTCTTGATATTTCATATTTTTAGACTTTTTTTTAGTAATAAAAGCGTTCAATCTGGGAAAGATGTATATATCCCAGCACTTTACATGATTTACAAAGTACGAGTTAAACTTAACAAGAATTTTATCAAAATAAATGGAAATTATATAGAAATTGGTGTAATGAGCAAGCCCGAGAAAGGAAAGGCTAACATAAAAATAATGAAGAAAATTTCAAAATCTCTTGACATACCATCATCTAGGATCAAAATATTATCAGGATTTTCTTCTAGAAACAAGGCTATAGAAGTTCTATAAAATGTCCAACTTCTACTTTATTTTTATCAACAAACCCGGCATTTACTTCCAACACATATCTAGCTTTTTCTTTCGGCTTGTAAACTGGACATAGTATACCACAAGGCTGCACACTCTTCTCTATATGGACTATTTCCATGTCCTTGTTTATCCAAATTATATCCAAAGGTATGCTGGTGTTCATCATCCAAAAACCATAGTAGTCTTCCTTGTCAAAAACAAACAGCATTCCATCGTTTTGAGGCAATGATTTCCTGAACATCAGACCTTTAGCTTGCTTCAAAGGAGTATCAGCTATCTCTGCCTTCACTTCTGTGTTACCAACATTTATTCGAGCATATTTTGTTTCAGGTTTATTCGCCAGCATTAGCACTATTGAAACTATAGCAACAGCTGCAGCGATTGGTATAAGGAATTTAAATACCATGTATAATTTATAAGTGGGAACTGTATATCAACCTTGCAGGGGTCCCGTAGTCTGGTCAATCGGATCAGCCTTAGGCTGGATATAGGAAAGCTGATGGCTTAGTGCCTTCGAGAGTTCAAATCTCTCCCCCTGCATTACTTCTTCAAATAACTGTAAAGTGCTGCAGATTTCAAGTTTTTATGGGATTTGTAAAAAGCGTATCCTACAATTGCAGATGTCACCAAAGTTGGCAAGTATATAGGCAATTCTATGCCAAAACTTTCCAGAATCATGAAAAACCCTAGAAAACCTATGGCTGTCATAGCTCCATTCTTCAACCACTTGTATTTCGCAATTCTATTTATACCCAAAATCGTCAACTGCCTCAAAACAATCGCGCCTATCCCCAAGCCTATGACGATGTAAAGCAGGTTGGTAGTAAATGCAAAAGCTCCAACAACGCCATCGAAACTGAACGTGGCATCTAATACCTCAAGATACAAGAACTTAGAGACGTCTGACCTAGGGCTCTTCATTAACTTCGTTTCCGCCCTTTCTGCAGTTTCCTTGAAACCGTAGATGATGAAAAACGCTGCGCTACCGAGTGCAGTGGCTATCATCATAACGGGATTATTTCTGGCAAAGTAAAGCAAAGCGACAAGTATGAGTGCTGCGAAAGCAAAAAACCAAACATCATGGTGCTCCTTCAATAATTTCTCTGGGATGAAAAATGGGTGCTTTCTTTCCATGAACAACCAGTGGAAATATAGAAGCAAAAGGAACATTCCACCGAAAACCAAAATTATAGACTTTTGCTGCTCAATGGCCTCGGCGGCGAGTGTGCTGCTTCCTGTGAAGACTTGTATCAAATCTGCAAATGAAATGTGCGGAATTACAATCCAAACAATCAACAAAGGCAGAATTACTCTTACCAAAAACACAGAGGT
>CAZERL010000031.1:0-10429 GCA_964514495.1 uncultured archaeon | reverse complement strand
AATTGTAAAGGTGCAGCAAAAATATAGACCTAATGAAAGAGCATTTTTCTATTGCAGTTCCAATGAAGAATTCAAAAATAAATCAAAAGAATTAATCGAGAAGGATGTGATATCTGAAGATGACTTAAGGAAAGCAAGGATAGAAGAGTTTGTACTGGGGCAGAAATTTAATGCCAACTTCCATGGGTGGTTATTAAAAGAAATTAGCGACTTCGACTTTCTGGGCTTTGATGAAAGAAAACAGACTAATCTTCATGGCATTCTATCCTTACCAGCAAAAGAACAATTGAACTTGAATATACCGATAGTAAACGAGGAAGTAGGCCATTCTGGATTAACCATGAGAGAATCCCAAAAACCGTTAGTATACGAAGCTGCAGAAAAGTTCAGAAAAATTTGCGATAAAGAATTTCCCCCTGGAATCTTCGGCTTATTTTCACTTCAGGGAGCTTTGGCTTATGATGGAAACGATTTGGAATTCTTTGTCTTTGATGTAAGTCCTAGAGTTCCAGGCGCCCCTGCAGTAGGCCCGACATCTCCAGAGATGCGAAGACTAACTTTAAAATATGCTAAATTATTAGCGCAATTCAGCATACAAAAAATAGAAACACCAATGGATTTGTCAATGTTGGAAATTAAACATGCTGTAAAAAATAATATGATTAAGGAAATAGTGATGTAATTAACAATAGGTTATTGTCGTCGCCTATAATCAAGAAGAGGGCGTACGGCAATACCAGTTGTTTCCTTAGGGGTTATTACTGTGTTTCCCAAAGTTGAAGGAATTATATCTTCTTCGCGCATTCTAGTTATAGCCCTATCTAGGTACCTTTCGATTTGATCAATTGTATCCCCACACCTTCTTACAAATGCTTCATTCCGTCTTGCATCAACCCAATGTCTAATGCGTTCATTTGGCATCTGCTCTAAAAGATTAAGTGCCATGGCAGTCGACCTTATTAGAGTTGGGGATTGTATTTCTTTTTGTGGAAATCCTGCATACTCAGGAAGTGTGTATACATGCCTTAATTTTGGCATTCTTTCTAAAATATCACCTTTTTGTATTTTGGTAAAACAGTAAACAAATGCATCCTCTAATGGATTTCCATCGCCTGTTTGCAATAATCTAGGATGTTCGAAATGATAAAGTCCAGACGCATAACCTTTTTGTCTGAGCGCTCTTGTCATACTAGTTGAGTTCAATGACTGTCGAGCAGCATATCGCGATATACCTCCAATGTAGATACTTCAGGTCCAACTCTCTCTGCTGTCATCACTGCAGCCGCATAACTCCTATACCGACCACCATCACATACAAAAAATATTGTAGACATATAGAAATTAAGTAAAGTTAAGCATAATAAACTTATAGTTAATTTGCGGGATTGAAACGATTCTTCATGTTAAAACAAATATTGGTGCAGTTAACGAACTATCAAACACATTTAAATAACCTGTCGTTAGTAATAATTAAATGATAACGAAAAACGAAATTTATAGAATTTTAGAAAATTATGACAAGGATAAAATAACCATCGCCACTATCTGCTCTCATTCAGCTCTACAGATATTCTTTGGAGCTAAACAGGAAGGTTTCAAGACTTTAGGAATCTACAGCAACGATTTGCAGAAGAGAACATACGAAGCATTCCAATCATCTTCCCCGGAGGAATTCCTCAAAGTAAACGGCTGGAAAAATATTTTGGATGAAAATTTTCAAGAGGAATTGATAAGAAGAAACGTGATAATTGTTCCACATGGTTCTTTTATAGAATATGTTGGTTCGGATAATCTGCTGAACAAGTTTGCTGTCCCAATGTTCGGCAACAGGAACAGTCTTGAGTGGGAAGCTGACAGGAAAAAACAAAGGGAGTGGCTGGAGAAGAACGCTGGATTGGAAATGCCAAAAGAGTACAGCAGAAACGAGTTGCAGCAAGGGAGGCTTTATTTTGTAAAATTTGGCGGAGCCAAGGGGGGCAAGGGTTTCTTCAAAATCAGATCGCCAGACCAGTTGGATGAGGAAATAGAAAAGATGGTTAAGACAAAAATGCTGGCAAAAACTGATGTTAAATCACTCACCATACAAGACTACATACCTGGAAGCAGGTACTACCACCACTTCTTCTTTTCACCATTGTCAACAGAAGGCTGGAAGATAAACTCCAATGGAAGCATAATTTTTATGGGAATAGACAGGAGGGATGAAACCAATATAGATGATTTACATAGAACAGGCTTGAACCCGAGCGAGATGAAGGAGATTGGAATCATGCCTAGCTACAGAGTTGCTGGAAATACGCCGTTGATTGCACGAGAATCACAATTGCCGAAGATTTTTGATTTGGCGGACAAGGCAGTCAAAGCATCAATTAAGCTATTTCCGCCGGGAATGGTAGGCCCATTCTGCCTGGAAACATTCTTCACGCCAGAAATGAAATACATAACCTTTGAAATTTCATGCAGGATTGTTGCCGGGACCAACCTGTATCCGTCAGGCTCGCCTTACACCACATACGCCTATGGCGATTCATCGATATCCACAGGAAGAAGGATAGCACAGGAACTGAAAACCGCGATAAAAACTAATCAACTAGAAAAGATAATTTATTAAATATGAACAAAAAGGCGTTGCTGGAGGCTGCTCTATTTGTTTCTGACAAACCTCTGAGTGCTCAAAGACTATCAAACATAGTAGGCATAGGCTCTGAGGCTGAAATCAAGGAACTTATAGAAGAACTTCAACAGGATCTTGATAGGGATGACAGAGGTATAGATTTGATAGAAACTCCAGAGGGATACGAGCTGAGAGTCAAAACCGGCTACAGAGACAGGGTTGCCAAGCTAGCGCCATTCTCGGATTTGTCTGACGGCATGATGAGGACACTGGCGATAGTTGCCGTAAAACAGCCTGTAAAACAATCGGTGATAGTAAGATACCAAGGCAACAAAGCGTATGGTTATATAGCTGACCTAGAGAAGAAGGGCTTGGTTAAGACCGAGAAATACAGCAGGACCAAACTGGTAAGCACAGCTCCTGACTTTGAAAAATATTTTGGGAAGAGCAGCGTTGAGATTAAGAATGTCTTGAAGGAAGAATTGAAATGATTTTAAATGTCTAAAACGCTAATAAGTTTTCTATGGCGAGACCTGATTGGGATGATTATTTCATGGAGATGGCGCATGTTGCGAAAAAGCGTGCTTCATGCTTGACCAGACAGGTTGGCGCGGTATTGGTAAAGGACAACAGAGTTGTATCTACAGGCTACAATGGAACGCCTTCAAAGACAAAGCACTGTAACGAAGGCGGATGCGAAAGATGCAAGGACAAGTTTGAAGGGAAGATAGATTCTGGTTCGAATTTAAGCAATTGCGCATGCTGCCATGCTGAAGAAAACACAATAGTACAGGCTGCTTTGCACGGGGCTGGCACTAAGGATACTACATTATATACAACGTTTACCCCTTGCACAATCTGCAGTAAGATGATAATAAATGCGCAGATAAACAGGGTTGTGGCTGGTGAGGCTTATGCTGACGACTTGGGAACTAGACTTTTGAAAGAAGCGGGAGTCCAATTAGAATTATTCAAACCTAAAGTAGAGTAATTATAGAAAGTAAAGAAGCCTTAAATAACGCCGGCTCTAAGCAAAACCACGGCTACTATCACTACCACGACAATTACTGCGATAATACCGATGTTCCCTCCTGGTATCGCAACTGGGGCTGCTGTTGGTGCTGGTGTCGGTGTTGGTGATGGGGCGGGTGTTGGTGTCGGAGCTGGTGCTGGAGCGGGTGTTGGTGTCGGCTGAGATGGTGCAGCTTCTTCATATGAGATTGCAAACATTGAGAATCCAGGCGATTCAGCTAAATAAACTATACTGTTCGCATCCTCCGAATCCTTGGTTGTACCCAGCCTGTTCCAAGTCCCATCTGCGAATCTATTCAGGTATATCTTGGTTGCATCTGCCTTGTTTTCAGCAATCCAACTTTTGGCAACTTTGAATTTAATCTTGGCTTTATCCAGCACATTTGCAGTCAATACTGGTGCCTTTATGTCCAGATATCTAAATATCTTTCCTGGAGCATCTGCCACATCCGCTGGCTTTGCATCCAGCCTATTTACATCAATATAAACAGAATTCACAGGGCTATTGACAAGTATGGATACAGATGTCACATCGCCCTTATCTATCGATACTGTAGTCTCTTTGTTTGCAGCAACTTTCGCTATATACACCTTGGCCTTATCTTCGCTTGGTGTTGATACGATTGGTGCTGCTGCCGCTGAAGGCACGCCTCCTGGTGCTCCAATAAGATTGACTGAGAACTTGACTGTACTTTCTTCACGGTTGTTTGATGCGTCATCGCATCTTACAAGAATTGTATGATCTCCAGTAGACAAATCAATTATGCTTATGTCTTTTGATGCGGTTGCGCTCTTGAAGCCCCCGCTATCAACCTTATAGTCGCAGGTGTTTGCATCGATAGCGTTGTCATCAACGCCAAAATTAAGTATCATCGAATTTTCGGTGAAAGCGGATTTTGCAACCGGTTTGCTTATAGTTATGCTTGGACGTTGATTGTCTTTGACTGTAACATAAACGGTAACATTTGAAGCTGTAAAGTTTTGAGCGACTCCGTTTAAAGGTCCTCCTGTCAAAGAGGCTGTTATCAGGTAACTTTTATTAAGTCGCATAGGCCATGAAGTCGTATTCAAGTTTGCTAGAACATTTGTATCAGCTGTAGAAATGTTTGTCAAGGCGCCTGCGGATATAGCCCAAATACCACTCTCATTATTATTAATATATACAAATATTTTCTCGCCAGTGGCATTAAGAGATGAGGTATTAGAAACAGTAATATTAAGCAGTGCAACCACCGCTGTAGCACCAAACTCATAAGTTCTATTAAGGTTTGCATCTGTATCATTCAACCTTATTGTCAGGTTCAGGTTAGATGGGGCTATGTAAAATTGGAAGAAAGATGAATTGGTACAGTTCGCACAAGTTCCGCCAAATTGCACAGATGATGCATTACTGGCAACTATTGTAAGATTCCAATTGCCTGCCGGTCCAATCAAAGGCTGGCTAATGTTAAGTGTCCAACGAGCTGTTGCAGAAGTGTTGAATGCAGATGTACCATTAAAAGTGCCACCGCCGGTACGGTTCTGTCCAGGACCTGAACCGAATGTATAGTTTCTAGTAAATGCCGTTGCATTTTGATGGGCAAACATCCATGTTACATTTGAAACGCTGGCATTAGCCCTTGCACCACTATCTACGAGAACGGTTTCATTATCAAATATTTGTACTGAAAATACCCACACTGCAGAGGCATTGTAATTTCCAGTGGTTCTCGAATTGTTGGCTGTACTAACAAGACTTGATTGATCTATACTTATGTTAAACGAACTATCATTAATTTTAGGTATCGCTAATGCGGAAACTGACATTACTGAAAAAGAAACCAAAGCTGTAAGAAAAACTATCAAAAATTTCATCTGCGGTCTGTCAACCATAATAATCTTTTAATTCCTTTATTTATAAATATTTGTTTCAAGACTTTAGCTAAATCTGGTTAAAATATTATCGTAAATGGTTTATTTAAATCTAATTTTTGTGCAGTTTCATCATCGTGTGATAGTTAAATGATTGGATTTACTCATGGATTTATCATCGGCTTACCATGTGAAATATGTTTGATAAAAGTTGTCGCTACAGAGAATTGTCCAACTGTTGGGAACTAGACTTTTGAAAGAAGCGGGAGTATAATTGGATTTGTTTGAACCCAAATTAAAGCAGTTTTAAAAATTAAAGAAACCTTAAATAACGCCGGCTCTAAGCAAGACTATTGCTACTATCACTACAACTACTGCTATAATGACTACCATGTTCACACCATCTACTTTTGGAACTGCAACTGGGGTTGGTGATGGAGCTGGTGCTGGAGATGGTGTTGGTGCAGGTGCTGGAGCGGGTGTTGGTATAGCACTTGGCAGACTTGGTGCTGCTTCTTCAAATGAAATTGCAAACACTGAGAATCCTGGTGTTTCGGCTTCATAAGTTATAATGGTTGTACTTTCCTCAACTTTGACTGTACTTAATCGATTCCAAACTCCATTTGCGAACCTGTTCAAATACATCTTATTGGCATCCGCTTTATTTGCATCAATCCAACTCTTTTCAACTTTGAACTTAATCTTGGCTTTATCCAGCACATTTGCAGCCAATCCTGACGCCTTTATATCCAAATATCTAAATACCTTTCCGGGAGCATCTGCTATAATATCCACCGGCTTTGCATCCAACCTATTGACATCAATATAAACAGAATTTACAGGGGCGTTAACAGTTAACGATATCGCTGCCACATCTCCCTTATCTATCGATACCGTAGTTTCTTTGTTTGGTGCAATTTTTGGTATAAATGCCTTGGATTTATCTTCAGTTGTTGATACAATTGGTGCGCCTATTGATGCGCCTGGCACACTCCCAGGTGTTGAAAGAAGATTAATTGAGAACTTGACTGTATTTTCTTCACGGTTGCTTGATGCGTCATCGCATCTTACAAGAATTGTATGATCTCCAGTAGACAAATCAATTATGCTTATGTCTTTTGATGCGGTTGCGCTCTTGAAGCCCCCGCTATCAACCTTATAGTCGCAGGTGTTTGCATCGATAGCGTTGTCATCAACGCCAAAATTAAGTATCATCGAATTTTCGGTGAAAGCGGATTTTGCAACCGGTTTGCTTATAGTTATGCTTGGACGTTGATTGTCTTTGGCTGTGAGATCAACAGTACTAGATGCGGCTGAAATGTTCTCATTTCCTCCCCAGGATGCTGTTATGTTATAAGTTCTGTTAGAAACCATCGGCAGTGATGTTCTATTGATTCTCTGACTAATGTTGGTACCGTTTGTATTAGTAGCTGCAGACACAACCCAACCTGCGATATTGCTATCAATTTGTATAAATAACCGCTCAGACGCTGAAGTGCTGTTTACTGTAGTAGTGTTAATGGTGACATTAAATTCTACAATTGATGCGGGATCGGTAAATTCATATGTACCATTTGCAATACCGTTTGCAAAATTACTGCTGTTTAACCTCAACGTTATGTTGACACCAGCTTGACTTATGTTGAAGACTTCTGTGGATGAAGTGTTGGAGAAACCGAATCCATAATCCTGTATACTATCGTTAATCCAAGCAGACCATGTAAAGTTATAATTACCGGTTGGACCCAATTGTGATTGGGTGAAGTTGATGGTAACACGAGTTATGTTTTTAGAATCGCCAACAGTTTGATTTATTGCACCCCAAGATTGTACTTTGCTAAGATTGGAAGTAGCTATGTTTCCAAGACCATTGGCATTAGAGCCGTTAATGCTGGCTGTAAAGTTACGGCATGAGTTGCCAGTTATGTAACATAGTGAAAAAGTAACGTTTGTAGCGATAGCATCAGTCCCGTTTGATATATTTACACCGAAGCTATAACTGCGGTTGGCTTCATATGCTGTTCGGTTGCTGACATTTAAACCAAACGTCATATTACCGGCTGGATTAGTAAAAGTAAAATTATAGCCATTAACTGCTGTAGCATTAAGTGTTAATGTTGCTCCTCCTGCCGGACCGACTGTGAGGAAAATAGTAACTGCTTGAGCAGTAATGTTTTCATTGCCTGGCCATGATGCTGTTATGTTATATAATCTGGTAGAGAGCCTGGCTAGGATAGTTTCATTGATTAGTGTAATATTTGTCATGTTTGTCCTAGCAGCGACAGACACAACCCAACCAGTTATGTTGGTGTCGAGTTGGATGAATAATTGTTCACCTGTGCTGTTGGTATTGCTGGAGTTAAATGAGGCTTTGAATTGTACGCCACTTGTCCCGACGAACTTGATTGTGTGATTGCCATCCGTATTGTTGGCTTTCAATGTTAAGTTAACAGCAGCCACGGATATGTTGAAGACTTCTGTGGATGAAACGTTATAATCAGCTATAGTATTATTGACACCAGCAGACCATGTAATGTTATAATTGCCGGCAGGACCCAGTTGAGCTTGGGTAAAGTTAACAGTCGTATATGATACATTCTGCAATCTTGAGGTGGCATCGCTACTTGCATTATACACGCCTGCAGCAGTATATAGGCTAGAATTAGAACTGACCAAACCTGTACCTCCAGCGGCGTAGCTAAATGTAAAGTTTCGACATGAGTTACCTGTTATGTAACACAATGTAAGATTAATGCTATGAAATTGAGCATTAACCGACGAAACGTTTGATACATTTACAGAAAAAGCATAACTACGATTAGCTTCATACGCTGTTCTATTACTTACATTGACACCAAATCCCGTATCACCGTAGGTAATGCCAGCATTGGTAATAACTGTAGCGTTAAGCGTTAAAAGAGCTAATGCAGAAACAGACATCACTGACAACGAAACTAAAACCGTGAGAAAAACTATAAAGAATTTTATCTGTGGTCTGTCAACCATAATAATCTTTCAATTACCTTATAAATAAACTTAACATTTGTTAAACTTGCAATTTATTTTCTTTCTAACCCAATTTATGGTTAGATGGCAAACGTAACAAAACCCTATTGTAAGCTTTAATAGAATGCCAGCATATCTTTATTTTGTATGACTATTAAATCTGCAACGAATGAACAAAGACTGTTAAGGCATTTGGAACCAAAGATAAGGAGAATAGTGCATGAAACTCTAAAGGAAGCCTTACCTAACGAAATGTATTATCCTCCCGAATCTATGCTTAAAAAGAGTTTTGTTAAAAGAGTATTGGAAGCTGAGAAAAGAGTTGAAGAAGGTAAAGGTAAGACATATACTTATCAAGAATTTAAAAGGAAGTTTCTGAAAGGTATGTGAGGTTAACATTGTGAAAATTCAGCAAATTTAAATATTCAAAAGATGTACATTTATATTATGAAAGGTAAGGAACATTTAAAAATTCTAAAACTTACTAAAAGTGACAGAGAATTGTTAAAAAGTATAGACAAATCCTTGAAGGATGTACAGAAAGGTAGAGTTAAAGAATTGATCGTAGAAGAACTTAAAAAACACAGATAATTTATGCATACTTTTCTTTCAAATTTTTGATAACTTCATCCCATCGTGAAAGTATGTAGTCTATTGTAACCTTTTGCATTTTCTTATGAGAATAGTCTATAAGTATCACAAGTAGTATATTCTCAAAAATTATATAATAGATTCTGAATGCTCCCCATCTCTTTTCAAAAAGATTATAGCCTAGTCTTTTGCCAGCAAGTGGATTAGCTTCAAGTTTCCTTTTAAGTTTCTCCAATCTTCCCCATTGCGAGAATTTAATTTTCCTTAACTTTTCTTCGAGTGTATTTGTGATGGTTACCCTGTATCTGTTTTCCATGTACTATTAATTTCTGGCTTCCATATCTAATTAGGTTTAATATGTTATTTTGCTAAAATCTGTTTAAATGATAAACGTAACCAAAGCCGATGGCAGCAAGCAGCCTTTTGAAAAAAGCAAAATAGTCAGGACTTGTCTGAGGATGAAAGCGGGCAAAGACGCTGCAGAAGAAATAGCTGACAAGATGGAAAGAAGATTGTACGAAGGCATCCGCACCAAGCAGATTCTTAAAATGATTTTCAGCTACTTGGGCGAATACAAACCTGAGCTGAAGCACCAGATTGGCTTGAGAGAGGCTGTCTGTTTGCTGAGGCCGAAGCCTGATTTCGAACAGTTCATCGGATTGCTTCTAAAGACCGAGGGGTATGACGTTGAAATGAACAGAATTTTAGCTGGCAAATGCATCGAGCATGAGATTGATGCCATAGCTAAAAAAGATAACGAAACTTTGTATGTAGAAGCCAAGCACCACTACCAGCCGCATTCTTATACAGGCGTTGGCGTCTTCCTTGAAGCCCAAGCCACCTTGGAGGATTTGAATGACGACAAAAATAATTTTACGAAAGCCGTGGTTGTGACAAACGCGAAATTGTCTGAACATGCCAAGGTATATGCCGGATGCAAGAATATCGGTGCTATGGGATGGAGGTATCCTGAAGGAAAGAGTTTGGAATTGATGATAGAAGATAACAAGCTCTATCCTGTAACTTTGATTAAAGGCTTGGATTCAACATTATTGGCGAGATTGGGGGATAATGGAATTATTTTGGTAGAGCAGCTCGTCAGGTATGGTGTTGAGAAGTTGAACAAGTTAACTAAAGTTAGTAAATCGAAACTAAAAGAAATTTTTAACAAAGCAAATGAAATTTTATAAAGTAAATATGATTAATTTGACGAGTTTTTGGGTGACGGATTATCGTTTATAATAAAATCTACTGAATTATTATCTGCATCTGTTGTCAAGGATTTTCTTTCCAAACTTTTACCCGCTTCTAATTCTGGTGCAGCCGAACCTTCTG
>CAZERL010000030.1:0-10439 GCA_964514495.1 uncultured archaeon | reverse complement strand
AATTCAGGGCAGAAAAAGACGGGAAAACCATCACTTTATCTGAAGGTCAAAGAGTAATGTTGAGAGCAGGATTGACGAAACTTAAAATTCTGGAAGATGGGTTTTCTAAGTTGGAACAAAATAAACACCCTAAAATGCTTGTTATTTGTGAAGATACAACTGTTGTCCCATTAGTAAATCAATTTTTGATGCAGGAGGGATTAGCAGAAGAAGATATGATGGAAATACACTCCAACAGACAGGGAGAAATAGGTCAAGACGAATGGGAACGAGTAAAACAAATGTTGTTTGATATCGATAGGCACGAAAAACCAAAAGTAATTATTTCTGTCTTGATGTTACGAGAAGGTTTCGATGTAAATAATATCTGTGTTATTGTACCGTTGAGGTCAAGCACTTCATATATCCTCTTAGAGCAGACAATAGGAAGAGGGTTAAGGTTAATGTGGCGAGAGCCACAATATCAAGAAAGCAAAAATGAAAACAGGGAAAAACTGCTCATAAAGAAAGAAGAACCAGACAATTATATGGATATTCTGAGTATAATTGAACATCCTGCATTTGTTGAATTCTACGACAGAGAATTAAGCGGAGCAATCGCAGAAACAAAAACACTGCCTAAAAAAGAAAGGGTTGTCGGAGACATCGTTTCAGTCGGATTAAAAGATGATTATCAAAAATACGATTTCTTCTGGCCGATAATAATTCATGAGAAGGAAGAATGGCTGACTTCTCCAGAACTTTCAATAGACGCTTTAGAGCAATTCCCAATACCTCTGGAACAATTAAAGCCTCTTGTAGCTCGGGAAGGCGATATTTTCTATGGGGAAGAACTCACAGTTAAAACGATATTTGGGGAATATTCTGTAACTGCAGATATTTTTACCGCAAAAGGTTACAATTCATTTATTCAGAAAATAGTAAATGCTGTCGCTTCAGTGCCAATCAGGATAAGCAAGAGGACTCAAAAATATTTTCCAATGATGCAAATCAATACAGCACTAATAGCAAAACTCACGGATGATTATATCAGGCATAAACTTTTTGGAATGGAGTTTGACCCTTTGGCAAATAACAATTGGAAAGTTCTCATTTTAACCCAAGAAAAAATAATTTCCCATATAGTAAAAAATATTAGTCAAACAATTTATGACTTGCAAAACAAGCTTGAGGTTGTAGACGCAAAGATAGTCAAGAGATATTTCTCAGAAATCTCGGAAATAAAAATACGGGAAACTTATGCAATAGATGTTGCTAAAACAATCTACCCAAAAATAGCATACCCTTCAAATAAAGGTGGGTTTGAAAAGGCGTTTATGGAGTTTATAGATGCGGACTCAAAGGTAAGTGCGTTTGCCAAGATAAATGAACATTATCACGATTTTGTCAATGTAATCTACATAAGAGAAGACGGTCTTCTTGCACACTACTTCCCCGATTTTATTGTAAGAATAGGGGATAGGATATTTCTAGTTGAAACCAAAGCAGAAAAAGACCTTAACAACATTAATGTAAAGCAAAAAAGGCTGGCGACAATTGATTGGATTGAAAAAGTCAACGAACTAAAGCCTGAAGACAGGATGAACTGTATATGGAATTATGTATTGCTTGGAGAAAGCACTTTTTATGGAATGAGTGAAAAGGGTGCTACAACAAGTGAAATACTGGAATACGCCAAACTTACTAAAGCAAAGGTTAAAGGCACTTTGAGTGATTTACTGGGAGTTAAAGAATACTAATTCTAAATAATATTTTTCTTTTTCATTTCCGTTTCAACCTCTTCTTGAGACTTGCCGCAGACAGAACATCCAGACTGTATTAGCCAAGTTTCAGACGATTTTGTTATAGTTTTACCACTTCCTAAAGAGCTTTTTCCAGTGCGTTTTTCACCCCATGCACTAGGAAAATACAGACAAGATATCCTGCCTTTATCACAAAAAGGACAACTCAGCTCTTCGTATTGACCAGCCATAACTAACAATTTATCTTAACAGATTAAAATCCTATTATGGACACTATTATCAGAAATGCTTTGGAAAGGCTTGAACCAAAAAAAGACTCAAGAGAAGAAGCTTATGGGGAATGGTATAGATGGTTTCTTAAGACGAAGGGCATGTATCCTATGGATGAAAACCTTGACTTAGTGCATGATAAGACATGCAAATGCTTTTGCTCTCGATGTAAGCCCAATTATCTTATGTTTAGGTAAGGAGGTATATCCAGCTTGTCGGAATAACGGGATTATTCCTACAAAGCTCTTGCCACCGATAACTTTATATTATCGCAGGCTAAACATTAAATAACACCCCCTGTTATCAACTATGGGATTATTAAGACGATAGCTATGGTCAATCTACCAACACAATTGCTGACACAAACAGAAGTAAATAAGCTTAATCAAGAAGATAAACGAAGATACTTTAGACAATTCCTTTTTGATGTCTTAAAAAATAATCCTGATGGCATATCCATTGGGCAACTAGTAAATACACTTAAAGAAAGGAAAATAAAGCACTCGCCAGATACTTTAAGGAAATATTTAAATTATATGGTTCTGATTAGAGATGCGTATGTCGTGCTCCATGGCAATACAGAGGTGTATCATATCAATGGAAAAATGCCATGGGACTCCAAAAGAAAAATTCTGCAGATTGGCAATAAGAAATATTCGGTTTTTGAAATTTCCAATGTTAGAGGAGATTTTATATTTATACAAGAAAGAGAAAAGGATTCCTTCAATATAGATTCTGTTACGGGTGGTATAATAATTAAAAAGGAAAATTTGCATGAGTTCATCTCCATTTTGGAAGAATTTGTTAATTCTGGAAAAGGTGTTAATGCTTGAATGGATTACTAATGTTGGATATAGAAAAAAAGGAAAATTTTTCAAGGAAAGGTAAAGCCACCTTATTGGACAGGACATCAGAAAAACCCATACATGAGTTCAACTTATCTTCTATAGTTCCGTCTGTTAGAAATGCAACAGAACTTGATTGTGTGTTAAGCAATCGAGTAAATCAAAGTTTTGTGAGTGGCATCGCTATTCCTATAGTATTTTCTGATGATATTTTAAATCGCAGAGCAAATTATGCTAAGCAATTGAATTTTTATGGAACTAGCGCAGACACCAATTTTACCCAAATAAAATCGAAGTTAATAACAGTCGATAATATGACAGAATTTGTATACTATCGGAGTGGATGGCAATATTTTAAAAATTTTATTGGCAATGAGGCTGAGCTAAGTAATTTTATTACAATAATCGGCGAATCTTTCAAGGATAGACCAAAAGGATGTGACATTGGACTACAAGAAAAAGCATGGGATTTTTTGACTGAAAATGAATCTGCTAGGCTAAAATATGTACAAAAATCTTTTTTGAGGCAGTCTATGCTCAATTCAGTATATCTGACATGTCCTTCAAACATGTTGCATCGCGATTTAGAGAATTCTCTAGAAGTTTCAGCTAAACTCAATAGGTTTGGGCAGATTATAGCCAAAACTTATGACAAGCCTTATCAAATATCGCTAAGCATAAATGAGACATTTTTACGGAAGAGCAAATTAATTTCTCAGTTGCTGAAGTACCTCATGAAGGAAAATATGTTTGGAACTGATTTTGATTCGATAGCTGTTAAACTGGTAAATGATAACATACACGGCAGTTCTATAGAAAGAAGGAACTTTTCGAGAATTTTAGATGCTATAGTTGAATTGAGAGGCCACGATAAAACAGCCATGCTGATTAATGCAGACCCTGCTCTTGCAATGGTTTCAATAGAAAGAGGAATAGATGTTGCAATAGTGCCTCTAAATTGCCAAACAAGAATTAAAATCGGCGAAGACAACAGAGCCAAAGGATTTATGGCAAAGACTGGATGGTTCAATATAAATAATCTAGAATACCTCCCATTCAACGACTATCTGGAATTATTTGAAGCCAACCTAAAGACATCATTCCATAATTGTGAACCATGCCAAATTACCGAAGGGAAGGATTTGAATCGTATGTCGTCAACTGTATTTAATTCTATAATGAAGGAACACAATAATGCATGTTTTGCAGAAATTAACAAAGAGGTTAACCATTCTTTTGGAAATGATAAAGGTGGCGTGTTTGTTGGCGTACGCGATTGGATTGATAGGTCAAATTCCAAAAATTATTTAGATTTGCTAAGGAATAGCATAAACAATCCATTATAAGCTAACCAGCTTTGCACATAAGTAATCTAAAATGGCGACTTTTTGTGCAGAAATGACTTATTGGGCAAAGCACTCATAACCAGAAAAGATTTAAAAATCCAAAAACAATCATTTTGTTATGAAACCTATAAAAATACTGAAGTTTAGGATGAGCTCAGGCATGGGTGGAATTGGTGAAAATGAAAAATTACCAAAACCTGACAAAGAAATGGAGATGGCTGTTTTTGATGTTGTAATGAAAGGAAAAGGTTCTAGACACACCGTGTATATTGACCTGAATGATGAGAAAGTTTCTGTTGTATAGTTGAAATCTGTTAACCGTCTAAAGAATTTCCATAAAATTGTTGAAGGAGTGGTTGAGGCTTCTCCAAGAGCTTTTGTAATCTTTCGCATCAATCAGAATATTGTAGCATTCGTCAATCGCGCTCTGCAAATTTGAAAACCTTAGAACCTTGCCCTTGAGTTCTCGATGAAAGGCTCTGGATACCATCTTTGTCTTGTCCTTATAATCTCTGCCAAATAACATTCCCCGATTCTTTGCAAATCTTATGGTTGCCACTTTTTGCATCATATCAAGTATCGTTGACGGGAATAGGGGAGAGTTAGACGGCGGCATATTAGTTACACTTTCCAACTGTTCCTCCACATACGTATCCAACAAGCCATTCATTACCGGGTTATCATCGGACATGAATATCTTCCCGTCTATAAGTCTGTTTTGGGTGATAATTTTTATATTGTTCTTGGTATCAACTTCCATGGACGCATATACGCCGAAGAATTTTTTAAGAAAACCTGCTGCATGGGGCGAAAAGATGTTCTCCTTTTTAAGGAATTCGACATGGCCACGTTCGTGGCGTATTATTGCCTTCGCCATATTTTCTCTGGATTTGAAAGACACTATGTTTTCAGGCGCCAAATACAATGTATACATTTTGCTGTCCTCGTCATACAGTATACAGTTTTCATTGGAAGGCGACATTTTGACATTGAGCCCTATATCGTCTTGCTTGAATTCCTCATTTATAGTCCATTTTAATAAATTTTTGTCCTTTTCGATTAATTCCAATATGTTGGGTGACAAATTGACAGATGCCATAAAAAATACTCCTTATTTCGTAGATGCTTGCTTTTTGTGACTTTTGCTTACAGATTTGTTGTATGCTTGGCTTATCATATCCAGAGACTCGCCTATCTCGGCCGCAATCGATTTGTTCAAAATCCAATAGAATTTGAACTTGCCTTCCTTTTCACTTCCTAAAAAATTGATTTCAGCCAAGTCATTCAAGTTCTCGCTCAAGGTGCTTTCTGGGATGTTCAAAACATCGCTCAATTGCTGTGTAGTGACACGCGATTCCCTGTTTTCGGAAAAATATTTCAGAAGCTTCAACTTCGTAGTGTTGTCAACCATCGACATCCAGTTTTCATAAAGTTTCATACAACATCTCCGTCCACATTTTCGATTCGTCCCTATGAATCAATTTGCAAAACTATATATATAAGTGTTTACAATTCAATATAACGAATCGTTATGTCGATTCGTTATATACCTGTAGCTAGTTGCAGCCGCCCCGGATTCAGAGTGGCCTAAATCCGCGGTCGTGTCTGGGGCGGTTCGGGGTGCGACTCCCCGCACAGGCATCAGTAAAACCAGGGGAAACAGCTTGGAGGCCGTGCTCCCCTAGGTGAGAGCCATGTCCGAAAACACGAAACTCACAAAAAGAATAATAGAGAAAGAACTATATAAAAGATTTGAAAGGCTTAGCTCTCAGGATGCTAGAATTTCAGACATCTTGAGTGGCGTTAGTGTTAATTTCAACTTCAATCCTCGGTTTGAATTCTGCACAACTTCAATGCTGAAAGCGCTAGTCTTCATGAGACTCAAGGGAATAAAATCACAGTCAAAACTTGCTAAGTATTTGGAGAGTCACGAAAAGGAAGCGCTGATGTTAGGATTCTTCAGGGATGAAAATGGTAAGATAAAAACACCCGACCAGCGCACAATCAGTTACTTCATCAGGCATCACATGAACAAGGACAAGTGGCGAATCGTAGAATTCATGACTGGCGTCATAGAAAAGATAGCCGACAAGTTCAACCTAGTCCTTGACGCCGAAGCCCTCAAGAAGGAACCTGCGCCATCGAAAGCCAATACTATAAAGGCAATTTACGACAGAAAGGACAGGAGACTGACGGAAGTGTGCAAACTGATACGGAAAAAGGTTTATCCAAAAATCCCGTTTGATATCAGGCATAATTCCCTTTTCAAAAAGAACGAGTTTCTGGATTTTCTAGTGCACATAGCCCTTACCGAAGATTTTGCCGAGAACGGCTCGAAGACATTTTCCAAATTATTGAACAAAAGGACGCCCACATCGGACACACTGCTTTACCACCTAAAAAAATTTGAAGACAGGGAAATGCTACAAAAAATGTTCATAGAAATATTTGACTTGATTTTCAGGATGGCCAAGAGAAGCAATTTGTTTTCTGGAAGAAAGGTTGATGTAGCGATAGATTTCACCGACTGGTTCTACTACGGAAAGGACAGGGGCGACATGGTTATGGGAAAGAAGCCTGAAAGGGGCACTTCAAGGTGCTTCCGATTCGCAACCATAAACATAACGGAACATGGGCGGCGGTTCACGCTGCTGGCACTCCCAGTGTCAACTTTTGACACGAAGGAGAAGATAGTCGAGAGGCTGGTTTCATTCGCGAAGGAAAGGATTCCCATAAGGAAGCTTTATGCCGACAGGGGATTCTTTTCGGCAAGCACGATAAACCTCTTCAAGAGAATGGGCGTGAATTTCCTGATGCCTGCGATAAGGAACGACAGGATAATAGACTATGCTAACTCGGTGAGTCCTCCGGCAGTAATTAAAAGGTACCCGATGAAAGACTCTAAGTTCAATTTGATTGTCTTGGAAAGGGACGGGAAGAGATATGCCTTTGCCACGAACATCAACCTGAACAACAGCGATGTCATGCTGTCGGAGAAGCTGTTCCTTCCCTACTCAAAAAGGTGGGGAATCGAAACTTCCTACCGAGTGAAGAAAGGTTTCAGGGGAAAGACAACATCGAGGAATTACATCGTAAGGCAGTTCTACTTCATGATGTCCGTTGTACTGTACAACCTGTGGATACTTGTGAACATTCTGGTTTCCGTGTTTTTGTTTGGAAAAATATCCAAGAAGCTTCCAGTGACGGCTAAGTTATTCGGTACTGTCTTATGCATGATTGTAGACCCTGGTGGAACTTAATAACTATAAAGACCAACAATGAAATATTATGGCATACATCGAGTTAGCATCTATACTATTCGCATTTACAGTAGCAACTTTAGAAGGTGGAATTCTAGGAAAAACCATGCTGAGACAGCCATTCAAAATTGCCTTGAAAGAATCCTTTATCGAGCATTTGGAAGCATTGCCTAGCGTGTTTGAAACATTCCATAAGAATGGTTGATAATCTTAATCTACATTCGGAACTACTGTCGCCGACAAGAGCCTTTAAATATCATTGAAAATCAATTATTTATAAAATTGGAGGTGTACAAATGGGAAAGTCATTAGTTGTTAAATCTGCTGTTCGTGCGTCATTGAAGGGCATGCGATCAGGCGGGGATTTCTTCAAGGCTCTGGACGAGAAGGTAGCGATGATATTAAAGAAAGCTTCTGAGAGGGCTAAGGGAAATGGTAGAAAGACTTTGAGAGGAGTAGACTTGTAATACTCTTCTCCTTAATTTTGTTTTACTTTTACTTTGATTCGTTTTCTATTTCCATAAAGTCATAATTTTCTAAACACTGTAGGAGCCCACCAGCTTTCATTTTCTCTCTCTATTGCCAAAGCAGTTAACCTTTTATCAACATGTAATTGGGGGTAGTGATTCTGCAACAAAAGAGGCATTGTAGAACCACTATAATCCGATACATAAATCAACCCGCCTTGAGGTAAACGCCTATACAAAGCTTCCAAACTTCTACAATAATTTTTCATTTGGGTAACAAAACCCCCTACAACATTTGATAAGTAAACCTTTGAAAAATAACCTTCCGGAAACCTTCTTTGTCTATATCCTTGTACTGCAAACACATCTGCTTGAAAAAAATATAAACTATCAAGCCTATCCACTATTCTAGGCAATCTGCCATCCTGCCGAAAATAGAGATTCCTTCGATCAAGCATACTGAAAGGAAATCCCCCTATTCTTACATCTAAAAATTCGTCGAATCTACCTTCCCTTAGTAATTCTGCTCTCCTTTTGGCATACTCTAACTGAACCTTAGATTTATCTACACTTACAACTGCCCGTGCATTTTCTAATAATGCAAAAGATTGATCACCCGAACCACATACAGCAAGAATAACGTCGCCAGGCTGTATATCCAAGCCTATAGCAATAGATTGTAAACTCTCATTCGTATAGTCATATTCTGGCTTCCGATTCCTTGTCATAATCAATCCCTATGATGTATCACTCGTGGCATTAGAAAGAGTTGTTAGGTCATCTTTTTAAATTTATCTTGAAAATTATTGGGAAACCTTTAATTTAATATAAACAATCTATTTAGATGAAAGTCATTGGCTTAACAGGAACTATGGGTAGTGGCAAGGAAGTTGTAAAGGATTTCATAAAACAAAAGTATAATTGCTATTACGTTACCCTTTCTGACATCATTAAAACCGAGATGGAAAAGAAAAAAGGGACCTTAGACAGAACTACACTACAGGATATGGGGAATGAGATGAGGAAAAAATACGGTAATCATATTCTAGCAATGCTTGCGGTTGAATATCTTGGAAGGGATAAAGAAGCGATAATTGTTGATGGTATAAGGCATACTGCAGAGATTGGTTATTTGAAGAGAAAATTTGGAGATAATTTTAAATTGGTGGCAGTAGACGCGCCGCAGGAAATAAGATTTCAAAGGATTGCCAGTAGAAATAGAGATGACCCAAAAGCTTGGGAGGAGTTTGTTAAGGCTGACGAAAGAGATCAGGGGATAAATGAGCCTGAGCATGGGTTGCATGTCAAGGATTGTATTGAGAAAGCTGATTTTTTGATAGTAAATGACGGTAGTTTGGAAGAATTGGGGAATAAAGTTAATGACGTTATAGATAAAATTTTCTTAAATTAGGAGTTAGTTTTATACTATAAAAATTCTGCAAAAAGTAAATAACTTCCATCTTCTTGTCTCATTCTTCCAGTTACACGAACAGATGGTCCCCGTCCATAGTGTTCAATAACTCTTCCACGTACAATAATAGGTATGGAAAATTGCACATCCTTATGTTCATTAACATCTGCAAGAATACTGCGAGCAAAAGTGTCTCTGCGTTTTGTATGTTTTCTAGGATTTAATAAATGTACGGTTTGACCTTTTTCTATTACTAATCCTCCATTTGTCTCAACATTATCAACAACCAAATTAGAGGCTCCGGATGTGTACACAAAACGTGTTCCTGCTATTTTCAGTTGTTCGCCTGGATAAAGAGATAAGTCATGTCGAGAAAAAAGTTGCGTATAATGTTTTTCTGAAAGTGGCGATATTATGTAAGCCCATACATCATATTCTGTATCCGTAGAACGATCATACCCACAATATCCAGTAATTACTACATCTAGAACTGCTGGCTCTGGCAAAATTAGATGTTGAGACCTACGACTATACATGAAATCTAAATAACTAAATTAAAGTTTAAATCCCTTAGTTCTCAAATTATGAAAGTGTCTAGGCTAGAAGATTTAAAGAAAACCGATCCAGCAGTTGCTGAAATAATTCTAAAGGAGCTTGATAGGCAGAAGTTTGGACTGGAGATGATTCCTTCTGAAAATTATGTTAGTCTTGCCGTACTGCAGGCAATCGGAACAGTGTTTACCAACAAGTATTCGGAAGGCTATCCTAGGAAGAGGTATTATGGCGGGAATGAATTTGTCGATGAGGTAGAGCAATTGGCCATAGACAGGATTAAACAAGCTTTCGGAGTGCCGCATGCAAATGTTCAACCCTATTCGGGCACGCCTGCGAATTTTGCAGTATATATGGCAACATGTCAAGCTGGCGATATTATAATGGGGCATAGCCTGCCGGATGGAGGGCATCTGACTCACGGCTGGAAGACAAGTTTTTCTGGAATTTTCTATAAGGCTGTCCAATACCATGTCAAACCTGATGGTTACATTGATTTTGATGAGGTATGGAAGTTAGCCAGAGAACATAAGCCGAAGTTGATTT
>CAZERL010000029.1:0-10524 GCA_964514495.1 uncultured archaeon | reverse complement strand
AAGAGGATAAAAAAGAGTATCTATCAAAGGTTTTTAATGAGGATTTGGAAATACTGAGTTTAATTGGAAATGTCGCATTCTTGGACGGCAAACATATAGTACACGCGCATATAACACTTTCAGACAAGGATACAAAAGCTGTCGGCGGGCATTTGAAAGATGGAGTAATCTCTGGGACTCTCGAGTTGGTTTTCACAGATTTTAAAACACAATTAAATAGGAAGTACGATAGCGAAACTGGTTTAAATCTATTGGATATATGAAAGATATGTTTGAGTGCGGGAAGTGTAGAATTGTATATCAAGATTCAAGTAAGTGTTTGATTTGTGGTACTGATAATTTACCTGAAGAAATGCCGAGAGAAATTCCTTATATGATGAGGGATTATCCTGTTTAAATAATAGTTTTTCGAAAATATCGATATGCCTAGAGACATACTTGAAGTTTTGGATGTTTATCGAACGAACAAGTCTCGTATAGAGGAGTAACATAGACAACATTCTTACACAACATTAGGCAATATTGCTGCACAATATGGCTATAATCATTTAGGAGTGTCCTTTAGTCGTATCTTAAACACACCCGATTTATTCATGATATTTTTAGGAAGAAATGCGATTTATGACCCCGAAGTAATTGAACGTGGAGTCGGGGATTTACCAGACGGGTATAGTGTATTTGCTTCTCGTCGAATGCAACATTTAACTGGCGATTTTAGAATTGTAGGGAGAAATTATGAAGAGGCAACTGAACCGGTTGTTGGCATAGGTTATGCTCAAGGACAAAGGGTTCTTGTGTTGTTTGTAGGCATAGGTCCGCAACACCGTGGCTTAGTGCAAGATGTCACAGATAGATCAGATATGCTCCCTTTACTCAGTTTATTAGGTGGTTTCGATACAAATATTTAATCAAGATAGCATTATTTGTCAATCAGATTAGATGATTTTAATAAATTAAAAGGAGGTGAAAAATAAAAAATGTCATTCAGAAATCAGGTATTCAAAAAACCTGAATTCAATAAAATATCGGATGTCATCTGGGAAATACCAACAAGCTTCAAGCAAGGAATGAGAGTTCCAGCCAGGATATACGCTACAAAAAATATTGTAGACCAGATGGATTTGATGGTATACGACCAGATAACCAACGTAGCTACTTTACCGGGAATCCAAAAATATGCATTCTGCATGCCCGACGGTCATATCCCTTTCAGATTTCTGTAGGGAGACAAATCCGGGTACGGATTTCCAATTGGTGGTGTAGCGGCGTTTGATGTGAATGAAGGTGGAGTAATATCGCCAGGCGGTATCGGGTTTGATATGCTAGTCTAAAAAACTAGGTCATTTAATTGCGGTATGCGCTTGGTTTTAACTAATCTTACTTATCAAGATGTTAAACCACATTTGAAAACTTTGGTAGACAAATTATTTGACAGAGTTCCCGCTGGAGTTGGTTCTACGGGTTTTGTAAAATTATCAAAAGATCAATTCAGAAAAGTTGTTGTAGATGGCTCTGAGTGGTGCATTGAAAATGGATATGGTTGGAATGAGGATTTGGAGAGACATGAATTGAATGGAAGAGCTGATTGGGCGGATGTTTCTAAAATTTCATCAAGAGCAATAGAAAGAGGATTTAATCAAATAGGCACTCTTGGTTCTGGTAATCACTATCTTGAGATACAAGTTGTAAAACCAGAGAATATTTTTGATGAAAAATTGGCAAAGAAATGGGGACTATTTCCTAACCAGATTGTTATAATGTTCCATTGTGGCAGCCGCGGTTTTGGTCATCAAATTGGGACGGATTACCTTCAGTTATTTTTGTCAGTAATGGAAAAGAAATATGGAATTAAGATTTTGGATCCAGAGTTGGCATGCGCGCCTTTCAATTCTTCTGAAGGGCAGGATTACTTTAAGGCAATGGCTGGTGGGGTCAACATGTCGTTTGCCAATAGACAAGTTATCTTGCATAGAATCAGGGAAGTGTTTTCGGAAGTGTTCAAGAAAGATGCTGAATCATTGGGATTGAAGATGCTTTTTGACGTGTCGCACAACAGAGCCTCAAGTGAAAAACACAAAGTAGACGGAGAGACAAAAGAGCTGATAGTCCATAGGAAGGGAGCTACAGGAAGCTATCCTCCAGGAAGAGAAGAAATTCCTAAATTGTATCGTGAAGACGGAAGTCCCGTTATTATTGGTGGTTCAATGGAAACAGGTTCGTATCTTTTAGTTGGTGGGCCTAATGCACACGAAACTTTTATGTCTACCGCACATGGTAGTGGAAGAACAATGAGTAGGACCAGAGCAACAAAAATGTTTAAAGGGCAGCAATTATTTAACGATATGTTAAAGCGCGGTATATATGTTAAAAGTGTTTCATGGTCAGGATTAGCAGAAGAGGCCGGGCAAGCATATAAGGATGTCGACGAGGTTATAGAGGCTACCAATTTAGCAGGAATTTCTAAGAAGGTTACGAAATTAATTCCTTTGGGGAATGTAAAAGGCTAACTTATCTTTTATAACCAGTTCCATCCACAGAAACTAAATTTCTATCAATTTCAAACTTCACATCTAACATCTGTTCTATAACTCTTATATTAGTTTTACAATGTTCTGTTAATTGTTCTGCTATAACTTCTGATTTACCGTGAGCCAAAGCGAGAAAGATTAACAGCTGGTCAGCCATCCATTTGTCCAAAGCAGCATTAGACTTGATAGATGCAATCAATTCTTCAGCACACTTTTTGCCAATTTCCTCAGCTCTAATTCCAAGTTTTCCTATGGCATCAGCGCCTAGAATAGTTTTTTTGCAGTGGACGATTAGTGTGATGGAAGTTCCTGGCGATGCGGTCTTTTCCAAAGAAGTCTGTATATGCGAATCAAATTCATGTTCATCCAATAATTTCATTGCTCCCCACTTCTGTCTCTCAGCCACGTCTTGAGGCAAAGAACCTGCAATAGAAATGCCGTGGATATTCTCTACATCACCCCTTTCGGTTAAGTTGATTGCGTTTATTTTTTTTACAGGGTCAAACTTCACTTTCACCATTCCCTGCCCTTTGGGATAGAAGCCTTGTTTGATTATTTGTATTTCTGACAAATGCAATCCTAAGCTAGCAATTGATGGAAATGTGATGTATTTTATAAATTCTATAGTAGGACTGCCTAATCCAGCGGTGCCACCTTTAATCTCTAATGTAGTTGGTTTATCTGAGAAAAGCAATAGCGGCGTTAGCGTTTGCAGCAACAAAGGTATACTTCCAGAAGTGCCTATGTCAATTGTCTTATCGGTTATTGCATGTTCTTTTGGAATAAACTCGATTTCTGTAGAATGCAATTTTGCCCCCTTTATTTCAGCATTGCAGAATTCACCTATGGTTTTGACGCCTGTCAGATGTTGCGGCATTAATCCTGGTTTTTCCCTTTGTTTTCTGATGTTGATAACTTTGATCGGTTTTAATGTCAATGCTGATAGAGCCAAAGCAGTTCTTAGAACTTGCCCATAACCAATACTACCATCAATTATAATCATAAAATTTAACTTTCGTTTGTAGAATATAAGCTATAGATGTCTGACGTCGGACATTATGTCCCATATGGGACATTGCGTAAATTGACAAATATTTTTAAGAAGACATATAATACTTCAGAAGTGATTGAATGGATTTAACTAAAAAACACTGCGTGCCTTGTGAAGGTGGAGTACCTCCTATGGGCAAAGACGAAGCAGAGAAATACTTGAAAGAAGTTAAAGGCTGGCAATTAGCTGGTAACAAGATTGAGAAGTATTTAAAATTCAAAAATTTCAAACAAGCCATGAAGTTTATAAATAAGGTAGCTGATTTGGCTGAAGAGGAAGGGCATCATCCGGATATACTTGTTTACTCTTGGAACAAAGTTAAGCTTATGACATACACACATGCTATAGATGGATTGTCAGAGAATGATTTCATTCTTGCGGCTAAGATTGATAAACTGCTTTCTTGAACTACATGTTGCCAGAAGCTTTGATAAACAACCTGTTCCTATGGATAGTGTCGAAATTGTCTTTAATAAGTAATTTTCATATTTAATTTATGAAGAACATTAAACAGATTTATGCAATAGGGTTTGTTCTCTTGTTAGCTGTTGTAGTTTTTGTATATTTTGCAGCCAACCCAGGCAAGATAACTGGTAAAACAGAAAAGAATAATTGCGATGAGAGATTTTTACAATGGTGCGCAGTTCATTCGAACGGAGTGGATTACGATAATTTCGCCTTCGAGAACAAAGACTGTATTGGTCGTGGTTCATATAGGACATGCGAGCAGGTATCAGAGGCACTATCTTGAATCCTAATAACAAAGATAACCTGTTTAATGAATTACGATTATTTTTATAAACTGGTTTTAATATTTCACTAAAATAAGATGATTATATGTCGTATAAGTTCCTCGAAGACATAGCGATAGCTGATGTAGCATTCGAAGCTACTGGTAAGACTTTAAGGGAATTATTAGAATCATCAGCTTTGGCAGTAACAAACACCATGGTAAAGGACTTGGATTCTATAGAACATAAGGTAGAAAAGAGGTTTACAGTTGAAGGGGATAATGCAGAAAAATTGTTATTCAATTTCTTGCAGGAATTGATATTTCTAAAGGATGCGGAATTGCTTTTGTTTAATAAATTTGATTTAGGTCTTGTATCTAGAAAAAACAAATTCCAACTATCTGTAAAGGCTTATGGTGAAAAATTGGATATGAAGAAACATGAATTGCTTGTGGATGTTAAGGCGGTGTCTATGCATAGGTTTGAAGTTAAAGAGACGGCTGGCGGATGGGTTTGTAGCGTTATCTTGGATGTGTAAACTTTTAAATACGCATTAGTTCTATTGGTTAACTATGTTTAGATCCAGAACAAAATTTAGACCATATGTCGATGATAGTAGTGGAAATCCCCGTTCGTATGTTATAAGGAATGCAGCTTATAGAGACAGGCCTGAAATAGCTAGAATATATATAGAGTAGATGAGGGCCCTGAATTACCCCACCATTTGATTTTTGAACCAGGCCGAACAGCAGATTCTGGTGTTGTTACTTTTTATAGAGGACCTTCAGAGGAATTCAAAAGGCTGGATGATAGAGAGCCTCTGTTCGTAAATGCTTCTACTAGATTAGGTTTTGGACCGGAAACTCCTTTACGGGAACTTAGAGTTACTAAATCAGATCCGAAGATAGAGGCTTCTGGTAGAAGATTGCCTGCAGAAAAATCAGAATCAGGATATGAGCCACGGCTAGACTATGTAGAAAATCCTCATAAAGAACTGCCGGCAGGAGAGTATAACGTTACCCATATTTGGATAGAAAGAGGCTCATTTGAAACTGGTCAATTGCATATTTTTGATAGATATCAATTAGACGCATTTAAGGCCTTTTCTTTGTTTCCTTTAGAAAACCAGGAGAGTGCCATTGTAGTTAATGATGGAAACTTGCATTTACTTGTGAGACCATCTGAACAAGATAGATTTTATGAATATTTGAAAAGAGGAGCTACTATGGCGGCGCATCATAATTATACTATTTATGCCGGTCTTTCACCAGTACAGCCAGGTTTTGGAATACAGTTGAGTTCGTTTTAGGGAACAGCTGGTTGAGTTGCCAAATGGAAAATAAAACATTAAGTGCTAAAATTATAAACGCTTGAAGTATCTTCTGTTAGGACAAATACTTGACACAATTTAATGCATTTAATTATCATCTTCTTTTATAGCAGGAAAATAGGCAAGCGGTGATAGGTTCTCTGGTGTGTCTCTTTTTATCATTCTCACAAATGATTGGAATATATTGGCAATTCCCCTCAGAGCTATCGATAATTAATTAAGTATGACATTATTTAAAGCTTCCTTTTTTAAGGGATTTTAGGAAATTAGGCTTTAGATTGTGTGGAATGGTAAGCTTTTTAAAGGTTGCTGATAAAGTAATGAAGACGTGGTAAACAATGGAAGTTAGTAGAACTAGAATTGCAATTAGCGCATACGCTGAACTTTTTGTAACACCTCAGCTTTCAATGGTTCATGGTGACCAATACAGTATACCAATACATACAGATGGTGCCGTTAGTCCTGAAGCCGGAAGGGTTGTTATCGGAGACGGGAAAGCTGTATTGCAAGAAAATAAGGGTGGACAATACAGGGTTATAGCAGTTTTTAAGCCTGGACAAAAGCCATCAATTAGAAATGAGCCTAGCCAAATTTTTGTCGATGCGCTTGAATATCGTGTAACTGAGCGCCAAGTTTCTGAAATCGATAGGGAAGAATTTGACCAAGAAATGGCAAAAATTGAAATGGCAAAAATTCTTCGTGAATATTCAGCTGATAGAACACCTGATACTGTAATAGTTGCAGAATATACACCTAGACCATCTGAAAAAATTTTATTCCCTCGAAAATATTTGGGTGCTTTAAATGCACGAGGCAGGCATGTACAGGACACACCAGCAATTGGACTGGTGTCATTTATACCTGAAGGACATTATGAAGCACGTCCCGCGAAAGAGGAGAGCGTATCTTCTGGGCCATACCAATCACCTTTTGGTGTTATATCCGCTCATGCAGATGAAACTGGTGTCTTTGTTATTGAGGGACAACTATCAGAACTTTTAAAACAACTTTCCCAAAGAACTGGTTGGCGAGTTGACTCAAATAATAGCCATAGATAGAACTTCACTTAATAAACTTCAAAAATTCTTTCAATGGTAAAGTATTGACTACATCTTTCTTCTCGGCCCATCCTCTACGTGCTTGGGCTATACCAAACTCCAGATACCTGAAATGCAACTTGGTGTGCGCATCAGAGTCTATGCAAAACTTCACCCCAGCCTGTACAGCTTTCTTGATATGCTCGTCCTTTAAATCAAGTCTATCAGGATATGCGTTTATTTCAAGCATAGTATCCGTATCTTTTGCCATTTGAATTATTCTATCGATATCAACCTCGTAAGGTTCCCTCTGTTGAATAACTCTGCCTGTAGGATGAAAGATTATATCCACATTCTCGTTTTCCATAGCTTTGATAATTCGTTTAGTCTGTTCATCTTTAGGTAGGTTGAAATTACTGTGAACGCTTGCACCGACGAAATCTAGTTCTGATAATGTTTTATCGTCTATATCCAATCTCCCGTCTTTCAAAATATTCACCTCAGCTCCAGCCAAAATAGTAATTTCACTTAATTGCTTGTTAACTTTCTCTATCTCCTTCATTTGCTTCAGTAATTTCTCTTCATCCAATCCCCCGGTCATCGCCAAAGCTTTAGTATGGTCTGTTATAGCTATGTATTCCAATCCAAATTTCCTAGCTTCTTCAGCCATATCTTTTATGGAATTGCTACCATCAGTCCAATTTGTTTGAACTTGTAAATCTCCTTTCAAATCACCATACTCAATCAACTTAGGTAGTTTGCTTTTCATTGCCGCCTCTATCTCACCAGTATTTTCTCTCAACTCAGGAGGCATCCATTTCATTCCCAACTTCTCGTAAACTTCCTCTTCGGTCTTCCCAGCAATTTGTTTATCGCGCTTATCAAAAATACCATACTCATTCAACTTCCATCCTTTATTTTTTGCTATACCTCGCAAAACTACATTATGGTCTATGTTGCCAGTGAAATATTGCAGAGCAGCACCAAAACTATTTGTAGGAACTACTCGAATATCAACATTCAATCCAATTTTCAATTTCACCGAAGATTTTGTCTCACCATTGCCAATTACATCAACCACATCAGGCATGCTTACAAAATAATCCATCACTTTCTGAGGTTTGTCTGAAACAACTAGGATATCAGCATCACCGATAGTTTCTTTCATTCTTCTTACAGAACCACCGATGACAGCTTTCTTCACTTCCGGCAATTGTTTTAGTCTACTTTCAATCTCTCTGACCATTGTTAAGGCAGAGCCAAGAATGAACCTACCTTTGCTTCTCTTGAAAAATTCTATGCCTTTTAGAATGTCCTGCTCGCTTTTTTCACCAAAACCTTCTAACTTTCTTATCTTTCCAGCTTTAGCAGCCTTCTCCAATTCTTCTACAGTTTTAATTTTCAACTTTTTATAAAGTGTTTTGACAGTCTTAGGCCCAACACCTTCTATTGCTGTTAACTGTTCTATATCAACAGGAATTTTCTTTTTCAATTGTTCATAATATTTTAATTTCTCAGTCTTGATCATCTCTTCGATTTTTTCAGCAATAGACTGCCCTACACCAGGAATTTCCATTAACGCTTTTAATCCGCCTTTTTGGTAGATTTCACTGCATTCTTCCGACAGCGCTTCTATAGAATGGGCAGCCTTTTCATAAGCTCTAGGTTTGAATTGCTCTTCTTCCATATCAAGATACAAGGCAATATTGTACAGAATCTTGGCAATTTCGAAATTCTTCATAATAATTTATTAAAGTGCCAACTTAAAATTTCAATAGCGCTTCGTTACATCATTCTTAGGGCATATATCACTCAAAAAACATTTGTTGCAGTGAGGAATTGGTGCTTGGCATATGGCTCTACCATGTGCTTTCAACTGATAAGCAACCTTTTTCCAATATTCTTTTGGTATAATTTTCATCAAATCCTGTTCTATCTTTTCAGGATTCTCATTTTTAGTCCAGCCTAAGCGATAACTTAAACGTTGAACGTGGGTATCAACTGGTACTCCGAACACTTTACCAAATGCATTAATTAAAATTGTATTAGCGGTCTTTCTTCCTACACCAGGAATTTTTGTTAATTCTTCCATAGTATCAGGAACTTTTCCATTGAACTTTTCAACAAGAATTTTGCACGCTTTCTGTATTCTAGCAGCCTTCATTGCAAGAAAACTTATGGGTTTGATAATTTCTATGAAGTCTTTCAAGTTAGCACTACCATAGTCTTTTGCTGTTTTGTACTTAGCAAATAATTTTGGTGTGCATGCGTTAACAACTTCATCTCTGACTTGTGGGGATAGCATTGCAGCCACAAATAGTTCTAAAGGAGTAGACCAGTTTAGATAGTATCTTGCATCTGGGTAATATTTTTTTAATCTTCTGATATCTTCAAGAATGGTTTTTTGATCTGCAAGTTTTACTGTCATAATTAAAAAGCGCTTTTAGTATACAAAAGTTTTATATGTCGCAGCTGCGACATAAGGGATGTTACACGTGTAAAATAAGTCACCTTAAAGTAGAGAAATCTAAAATCTAGAAGAAAAATTTCAACAACAGTTCAATCGCAACTATTCCAACAACAATCCATACAACCTGCTTGGGCTTAACCTTGATAAGCTGCTCCCCTTCTTCCTGATACCTCATCAAACCTCCAATTCCTGCAGGCATATACACTTTGTCTTTGGTAGCGATATTACTCACCTATCTTTAGTTAATTATCTTGTATTTAAAAATAAAAAGGCGTCCCGACCATAGCCCCTCTTATGTTTGGGTAGCATTTGTCTAAGCGCTCAATGCTTGCATCCAATTCACACAATTACCGTTTCATCCAACTTTATTCCAACTCACTTTCGCACATCGTTAACGGAACAAAGTGGTACCGTTTCTGATTATAGTGTAAGCCTCTCGGCTTGCCTATTATTCGGCGAATTAACGGATGGAGGGAACTTCCTCAGCCTGCCTTTGACAGCAGACCGAAGCTACCTAGTCGGTTCGCCTAAGGAATTAATAACAAAAGTTATTTAAATAGTTTACTAAATTATGAGCTGTAAAGTAAACGTCACCTAAACTTGAGGAAGGTTTATAAACTTGAACTCTTTTATATGAGATATGAATTCGAAATTACTTCTTGGGTTGATATTTGTTATTGTTTTGGTTGGTGCGATCACTCTGTATTACAACGGTAATTCAGGAGACGTCACAGGTACAGTTATATCCCTCAAAGAGGCCAAACTGAATATCGAGCATAATGCAAAAGACAATGATACGGGATTTCAGGGATTCATCGATAGTGAAGGTTGGGAACAGATAACGGTTACAGGCCCGGACGGCCAGGTTCTTGTTTTCAAAGGTAGCGGGAAGTTAGGGACACTTGGACTGACCGAATTGTTTTTCGAGTCAGTCGAACCAGCCAACGCTGATGTACCAATATCTGAAGTATTGAAAACTTTGCCAGAAGGCAACTATACTTTTAGAGGATCAGCAATCGAAGTAGGAGAACGAATGGGCGTGACAATAGGGACTGCCTGGCTGACACATGACATCCCTGAAGGTCCAGTTCTTTTATCGCCTGTTGAAGATGCACTAGTTTCAGCTGAAGAGGATCTTGTAATACGTTGGAGTCCAGTTACTAAGACTATCTATGGTGCTGACGTTAACATCATTTCTTACCAACTCATTATAGAGAAGGATGAAACGCCTCATCCGCACATGATAGGGAAACGAGGACTCAGCATGTATCTGCCGGCTTCTGTGACACAAATAACGATTTCAAAGGGATTTCTTGAGCCAGGAACTGCCTACAATTGGGAAGTATTAGCAATAGAAGAGAGCGGCAATCAAGCGCT
>CAZERL010000028.1:1737-10986 GCA_964514495.1 uncultured archaeon | reverse complement strand
CCTAATGTTAGCAATTCTCTTGTAGAGTGTTGAACAGGTTTACTTTTTAATTCCCCTAAACTTCCTAAGAATGGAAGATAAGCTACATGAATAAAAATTACTTTCTCACCCTCAAATTTCATCTGCCTTGCAGCCTCTAAAAATAAAATATTTTCATAATCTCCCACCACACCTCCAACTTCAATTAAAACAAATTCCGCTTTAGTGTTATTTGCAACTTCCCTAACTCTTCTTTTTATCTCATCAGTTACATGCGGTATTGGCTGAACTGTTTTACCTAAATATTCGCCTTTTCTCTCCCTTTCTATTACGACAGAATAAACTTGTCCTGTAGTGACATTATGTCGTTTGCTGATAGTTACATCAAGAAATCTTTCATAATGACCTAAATCTTGGTCTATCTCCCCACCATCTTCAGTCACCCAAACCTCGCCATGTTCAGTTGGTCGTAATGTTCCTGCATCAAAATTCAAATAAGGATCGATTTTCATTGCCGTTACACTAAAACCTTTTGCCTGCAGGATTTTTCCGATAGAGGCGGTCGAGATTCCTTTGCCTAATCCAGAAACTACACCACCTGTAACAAAGACAAAATGTGGTTGCATAAAAAACTATATAACTTAAATCTTATAAGCTTTACTTTGCGAAAATTATTTCGATAGTATCATTGTTTTTCAGTTGGTGGTCTGCTGCTAACCGCCTTTTCGTTCTTACATCAATACCAGCTATAAATTTCTCCCCGAGCGCAGTATGAATCTTGAAGGCAAATTCTTTTACCGTAGTGTTCGACGGAACCAAAAAAACATCCGGTAAAACATTACCATCTTTGTCCGTAAGCTTGCCACTATTTGCAACAGGATATACTGCAATATAATTTAACAATTCAAAAACTGCTTTGTTCAAACAATTTTGTACACCTGTAGAACCATATTTTTCAATTACATTATTTTTGATAAATTCCAAGGCTTTCTTCTGATTAGCATCCAAATTTCCCTTAATTTCAAAATCATCACCAATATGGTAATCAATCAATCCCTTTTCAGCCGCCTTTTTCAATGCAATCTCAGCTTCTGCAGATGTAGGAACTATATTTTGATATTTTTCTTTTAATTTCTCAAAATTTTCTTGCGATTGTTTCAAATCAATTTTATTTGCCGCAAGTATGATTGGTTTGGAAATTTTTCTAATTGTTTTGGCAAAATTTTCTGCATCAGTATATGATGCATGTTCTAATGCCTGTTCTATAGATTCTTTAGTTATTTCCAATCCACTTAGCTGTTCAGATAAAATTTGGATTAAATCCGATTTGGAAGAAACCTTTGTAATTTTTTGTAATGCCCTTTTTATCACATCTGCAAACCATGAATTTATTTCATTTTCTAAAAATTCTATTTCGGTGTTTGGGTCGTAATTTGTCGTCGGGTTGCCTTCTGAATCGGTTAGGCCTGATACATCTATAATTTGAATTAGTGCTGAAGCCTGCCTGATCTCATCTAAGAATTTATTACCTATGCCCTTACCTAGATGCGAACCTGGGATCAATCCACCCACATCAGCTAACTTAACAGGAACAAATCTTTTACCATTTTTGCAATAACCATGTTTGGGGCTGCATTTTACATTAAATTCCTTTTCAATGCAATCCAGTACAATATAAGCTATTCCAACATTAGGTTGTATGGTTGTGAATGGTATTGGAGATATTTTAACATCAATCATTGTCATAGCTTTGAATATAGAACTTTTTCCTGCCGACGGTTTACCTATCAAACCTATAATCATTAGAATCAATTAAAGTTGGATTAAGAAATTTATAAGGTATTCTTAGCTATAATTAATAAAACTACTTTTATGATAGATTTTCTGGTGGTTGTTGCTGTGATTGCGAGGCATTATATTCTTCTAAAAAGTCTTGATAAGTTCTAGTAAGTTCATCTCTTACTTCGCGTCTGGATACAAAAATCCTTGTTACTCCAACTACACTACCTGCAAAACCTCTATAAATTTCATCTGGATTTTCCGACATTGGTAGAGTTTGAATTGCTCTACTTTGGTCAGGAAGAGTAACTGTTACCTCTAAATCACTATTACTTAGCCTATATGTAATACTTGATCTTCTACCAACTCCTGGAATATTTAGTTCATAAGTTTTGTCAAATGACAATTAACCACCAATCAATGGAAAATAAGAGAACTTAAAGAGATTTAAACTTATTTACATTAAACTTAAAATCAAGCTTAAATATTGAAAGGAAAGACTTAAAAGACTTAATGGTATTATAATTACAGTATAAGATAAAACCGATTAGTAGTAAAATAAGGTAATAACAATGGTAATAGCATCAGAAATAGTGATAGACTCCAGAATTTCAGTAGGAAATTTGGCTGGTTTTGATCTAGGCGGGTTTGCTGCAGAACAGCCTGAGAACCGTTATCTTTTTCAAGCTGTTAGTAGAGGATCTTTGGAGAAAAGGGTTGAAATTACTTATCTTGGCAGATTTGGTGATGATTTATCAAAACTCGATCCGAGTAAAGAGTTAGTATATCAAACAATGCAAAATTTTTTGCAAGAGTATGGTGGAAAGCCTAATTATGATGTTATAGTTTACCAAGGTATTCCATTAAGAAGAGGAAGTGGTGCTTCGGCAGCTGCACGTGGTGCGGCATGGGTGGCATTAAGTGCTTTGAATGGAACAGGTTTGACACCATATGAAATAATCAGAGATGTAAAGGTGTTAGAGGGACATTGGGATAATATCGCACCAAATATTGTTGGTGGTTATGTTTACATTATACCAAAACCATTGACTGAAGAGGAAATGGTGGCAGGAACAAAAGAGGATGCTCATTTAATTGCACATTCACCAATTCCAAATCACGGCGTACTCTTTATAATACCACCCTTTGAAAAACAATCTACAGATGTCTTAAGGCCTCCTGTGAAAGAATTTATGGCAGACCTGGAAACATTAGAAACTGCTTTATACAGAGCTGCAATGGTATTTTCAGCCACAGGTTCTCTTACTTTTCTAAATCTAAAACCAGAGGAGCGTGAAAGAGTAGTAAGACAGTTTACCGAAGGTGCTCCCGAAAGAGTTCCAATGCCATATATAGTGGCACGTTCACAGGAATTAACCGATTATCTAGAACAACGCTATAGACAAGTTCCAATAAGTCCTGGTAGAAGGATAAGAGAACTAGGAATGCATTCTATAAATGATCAAACACACATCAAAGCTAGAGCTAACTTCCATCCGTTCCCAGATAGGCCAAATATTGGTGGTCTTGGGCCATATACTTATGATGAATTATTGCAATTTACAAAAGGTATGTTTGAAGAGGATGCATATTTAACAGTCAGTGGTGCCGGTTCTAATCTCATTGCGCATGTTGATTTAACACGTGTTACGAGAGAAAATTTACACAGGATGGTAGATAAAGCTAACCATTTCTGGGGAAGTTTTGGCTATAATCCTTATGAACTTAGTTATGTTCTAACACGACCAGCTGGAAGTGGCGTACAAACTATACTTTCAGCTAACGGAGAACGTGCAGGAAATGTCACTATAACACTAGATACTTTAGAAAGGATAGGCGTTGTTGTCTAAACTTCTCTTACTCCTTCTCCAGCTTCTGTAATAAACAAATCACAATGATATCCTGCATTCTCAAATATCCCCTTCATACCTTTAGCCAATTCCTCCCTTCTCTCCTTTTCTATAATTCCTAGAATCGATGGACCAGCTCCACTGCCAGATATACCGGCATTCAACTCCTGCCCTAATTTCTTTAGCTTGGAAAACTCCCTGAAAATGCCATACCTAACCCTCGCCGGTTCAACAACAACATCATTCATCCCAAGTTTAATGTAATCAAGATTCTTCAATGTCATCCCTATTGCAAGCAGTGATGCATGCCCTACATTCTCCCTTAGATTTATTATCGGCAATTCCCTAGGCACAGCCTCTCTGGACAGTTTAGTAGAACCCTTTTCTATGTCGGGGGTTGCAATCACCACACCCATATTTTCCGGAGGCTCCAGATGGGCAACATGCAAAGGCTCTCGTGAAATGACAATGGAAAACCCGCCTTGAATTACGGCAGAGACATTGTCTGCATGCGCATCGCCCGCAGATATGATCTCTCCATAGGAAGCGTATTGAATTAAATCATCTGTTGGTAAGTTCAAATTAAACAATTTATTGACACAGTAAGCAACTCCTCCAGCACTAGCAGCAGAGCTTCCTATGCCCATTGCAGGCGGTATGTTCTTCTGAAGCTTGATTCTTACACCTTCTTTAATCCTAAAACCCTCAAGCATCCTCATAGCCACATAGCCGCCTGTATTCTTCCTAGGCTCTGTAGGAACAGAATAGCCAGAAACCTCTATCTCTATATTTGGCTCTTCCTTGACTTCAACTTCAACAATATCAAAAGGCTGTTTTAAAGCAATGGCAAAAACATCAAAACCAGGTCCCATGTTAGCGGCAGTAGCTGGAGCAATGACCTTGACGCTCTTCATATTTTACTAAATCATTCTTCATCTTTATAAAAGAGTGTATCAGGGCATCCCCTGCAAGTACCGCCCAAATCTACATAAGCAGGGCATTCATCGCATCTTCCGCCAAAACAAATGCATGTGTCAGTCTGCTCCTTCTGCCATAATCGCAATTGCCTGAATTCAGGATGTATAGCTCCATGCCCCATATTCACCTCAACATGTTTCAATCCAGGTTCATTCCTTATGTGATAGTTAATCCTGCTTTCCAAGTGGTCCATATCCTCGGCAACCATGCCTATTATCAAATTGTAAACACCAGTGGTTTTAGATAGATGGAAAACCAGCGGGCATGTCCTGAACTTCCTTATAAGAATGTTTATAGTATTAGCATCAGCCTCAACACCGATTATTGCATTGATAGGAAACAATTCACTAGCATTGATAGCTCCAATAACCTTTATTATACCCTTCTCCATCAGCCTTTCAACCCTTTCCTTCACAGCAGCTGGCGTAACATTAAGCCTTTTGGCCAAAGCAGTTAACTTCACCCTGCCGTTTTTGCCCAATTCAGAAATAATTACCTTACTAGACGCATCTAACTTTTTTTTAGTTTTCATGAGAGTCAAGTAAATTTTTATTGTTTTTTGGTTATTTAAAGTTAGCTTTTTATTGGTTTTTCTTGTCTAGAGTCAACTTTTTATGGGCAAACCATATATATGGCTCAAATCAATTACATCTGGCTGGAGGCAATATTATAATGATGCAAGAGACTGCAATTTGCAAACTGTGTTTGGAGCCCGTTTCTAATTTCATCTGTACGGACTGTTTGTTCTCAGATGTCAAGAAATGGTTATTTCTCATAAGCCATCAGGAATTATCGCCGAAAATATCAATGAAGCATTATGACATACAATCGCTAATAAGGCTGGATGCAAACGGGACGTATTGTGTCAGATGCAAAAGCGGTGTAGGCGAGATTGCATGCCCCTGCTGCTATCTTTATGAAATGTACTTGATTTTCAAGGAAGGCAGTCAAGAGCTGGCAAACGACTTCGAGAAAAATTTCAACTTCGATTTCAAGATGCACCATGCCTACTCGCAGTTGACACTATGGCAAAGCCTGCATGAGGAATCTGTAAGCAGCAGGACATTCACCCCAATCGTCATAACAGAAACAAAGCGTCTAACCGACATAAACATCTGCGACAATTGCGGACAGATCTCAGACATGATTGCAGAGGTTAACGGTTCTAATGTGTGCGAGTCTTGCCTTGAGGAAAATAAAGTCGAACTGTTCCGGCCATTTTCCATAGATTTCCAATAATTTATTATACAACAACTATTTTTCTATATGGGCAGGATTACAATAGCAATATCAGGTCCTCCGGGTGCTGGGACATCAAGCATAGCCAAGGAACTTGCCAAAAGATTGAAGATAAAATTCTTCTCTCCTGGAAGAGTTCAGAAAAGTTATGCGAAAACGAAGAAAGAGAGTTTGGCAGCGTTGAAGGTTTGGCGAACAAAATTCGGGAAGAGTGAGGAGTTTCATCGGAATATTCTTGACAAACAGCAGATTGAAATTGCGAAGAAGGGGAATGTTGTAATTTGCGGGAAGTTGTCTATCAAAATGCTTGAGAGTCTGGCTGATTTTAGAATCTGGGTGGATACTTCACTTGAAGTTAGGGCTGGAAGGGTTTCTAAAAGGGATGGCATGCCTATACAAGAGGCCAGGAAGTTGATTTCTCAGAGGGAGGAAATAGAAAGGAAAGGGTGGGGGAAAATTTACGGGTTCGACTACTTAGATCAAAAGAAACTTGCCGGCTTGATAGTTGACAACTCAAAAATAACTTTGGAGCAGGCTGTAGAAAATATATTGCAGTTTATAAAAAATAAAAGCTGATGTAACACGTGTTGCAGCATGCCTGAAGTCAGGCATTGTATTAAAGAAATAACATCAAACATTAGCTCTTAGACATCTCGTACATTTCTTTGACCATCCTCTCTATAGCGGATATTTTCTGGTTCAAAATTTCATATTGCGTTTTCAAAGTATCGAAGTTGGTAGCCATCAAACCCATCTTAGCTTTAATGTTATCGATTGTGGTTTCTTCCTGGTTTACTTCCAATGCGGATAATGGTATATCTTCTGTAGACTCTATAGGCATTGCTGGAGGTTTTTTCTTGAAGATGCCAAGCAAACCTGAGAATATTCCCATCAGGTCAGCCTCGGCTTCTGCATTATTCCCAATATAGCCCTAAGTTCGTTCATGAATCTCTCAATTCTTGTCTTGTACATCAGCAGATATCTTCTTCTTATTTGATTGTACATAAAGTAATGATACATATACAAGAAAGGCAGGAAAAACGCTTTTGATACGGGATCGCTTCCAACTGGATATCTGGTTGTCATTGTGCCAAGGAATTCCATTGTCATCCTCCCATTTGGTGCTGCAGGATCTTTCGGCTGATGCCCGTAGGTTCTAATGATGAAATTAACCCTAGTCCACTTATCCAAAGACTTCCGAAGATGAAACCTGAAATAAAAGCTTTGCGGGTCGCCCATATCCCATCTAAAATCGTCCTCGTAGACATCCTCCCCTTTGCCTTGAAAAATTATCTGTAGCAATGGGGATATCCTGGTGTAAATTCTGAAAGGATCTGGACCGAAGTAGGTAATGGAAGTAACTTCTTTAGGAACATTAAAGTCGTCCACGATTTCAAACGCCATAATCAAGCCTTTTGCAAAACATTGAAGAATGATTTCAGCTCGTCTTGCATGACTATCATCCATTCCCTGCAGTTATGCAGATACTTGTATCTCTGGTCTTGGTAAAGCACTCTGTGGTAAAACATCCTGAAAACTTCATAAATGAAACTCCTCTCCCATACTGTATCCTGCGGATATTCTGTTACAACCCTGCCTTCAATTATTACCGTAACAGTTCCTTCCTTGCCAAACTCTTTGCTCGGTTTGATGCTGCCGGCAATGTCGATTACCAGATACATGTAAGAAAACTTGTCAAAATCCTTTACTATTTCCATTGATGCTGAAAAGGTTTCTGTAGCACCGCTTCTATCCCATTTGAACCCCTTTTCTTGTATATTTTCCCTTGGGACTGCAACGTTTCTAGTGAGTATATCAACCAGCTTTGGATAAACGTTCTGGGGATTTGGTCCTGTGAATGTCATCTCAATCCTGGGTCTGTAATGCGTTAGGCAGTACTCCTCCATGTACAGCTTTGTTCTTGCAAATACCGGCATGCTATCTATATTAATTTTAATTTGAAGAAGGCTTATAGTTATTGTTGGTTATCTTTCAAATGCCCTTCTTCTTTTTAAGTACACACTTAAATCCGAACCAAATATTTCGTCCGCCTTCCGCTTCCCATATTTACTTTCAGCAAAATGATATACATCTGATAGATTGTAGTTAGCAACTTGCATACCATACCCGCCTCTTCTCATTTCTTCAACAAGTTTATAGGCCCTTTCTAGTACACCAATGGGTGCTGGTAGCTCAAAATATCTGACTACACCTTCCCTTTCTTCTCTTATTGTCAATTTAGCGAATGATGGTTGTGTTGCTGCAAGTGTTTTGAATTTCCAAACAAATTCTCCTGTCTTTGCATCTAAAGCATACAGATAAGTATCCCAGCTACCAAAAATCACGATGCCATCAAAGAAATTAGGTGTACCTTCAACTCCACCACCGCATGTAAAGTCCCAAATTAGGTTTCCTTTATCGTCTACAACATAAAGTTTTTTATCCCAACAACCAACGTAGATTTTATTATCATAAAAAGTTGGCGAAGAAAAAATTACACTGCCTGTTCTTAACTTCGATTTGAGTTCGCCATTTATTGTTAAAACATACAAGTAATTATTATAAGTTCCAAAGAAAATTAAACCGTTTTGTGCAGTTGCAGATGATGCTATAGGCCCTCCAGAATCGAATCTCCACAGAAAATCTCCATTTAATGACAAAGCGTAGAGGAAAGTATCTTTTGAGCCAAATAGTATGGTTGGATTATTTGTTTTAGGGATGTATTCATGCGCTCTTCTAGTCCAATGCCATACTTCTATACCTTTGCCATCTATAACAGTCGGACTAGAGTAGATTATAGCCCCTGTCTGGAACTTCCATAAAAGGTTTCCGTCCATTGATAATGCATATAAATTTCTATCAAGCGAACCAAAGATTATCGCATCATTAACAATTGCTGGTGTAGAAGCAATAGCTCCTCCTGTCTGGAATTTCCACAATTCTTTACCATCATTCGCATCCAGGCAATAAAAGAATTTATTTTCAGAGCCGAAGTAAACTTTACCGCCAACAATAACAGGTGAAGAAACAATTTTACCTCCACTTAAAAATCTCCATAACAATTTTCCATCTAAATTTAGGCAGTAAAGGTAGTTGTCGTAGCTACCAAAATAAATTTTATCATTGGCAATAGTTGGGGAAGAGTATATGACATCGCCAGTTCTGTATTGCCAAAGCAATTTAGCATCAAAATCTAAGGCATATGCATGACCATCGCACGATGTGAAGTAGATAGTCTTGTCATGAATCAGAGGATTTGAGCCGATACTACCTCCTGGAAGAATGTCAAAGAATACAGTTTTGTTTGGATCTAGAGCAAATTTTATCGCTTGACCTATGTGCTTATCAAAATCCCCGTCCATACCAATCTATCCGATAGATAATTGAAAAAGTTTTCTTAAATAACAGAAGTTAATTATTATAT
>CAZERL010000028.1:0-1637 GCA_964514495.1 uncultured archaeon | reverse complement strand
TATCCGATAGATAATTGAAAAAGTTTTCTTAAATAACAGAAGTTAATTATTATATATGGTTCTCTACAAGATACTGGGAGGTTTATCAATACTTTTTGGGTTGTTTCTAGTGTTTGGCGTCCCTGCTGCTGGCGAGTATCAACCGTTTGCAATGTCTAAGGCAGCAATATTAATTGGAATATTTTTTGTTATCCTGGGAATTTATCTCATGACTTTATAGGTGGAAATATGGAGACAGCGCTAGACAAGTTCGTTAAAATCATGCCGCATCCAACATCATATACCAGTGCCAGTACAGGTCCACCCAATACTTTTGGCATTTTCATACCAGGAGAAATAATCCATGTAGCGCCTATGAACATGAGAACTTATCTGGATTTAACTTCCCCGCCAGGTGCCGGCTCCAGGATAATTACGCCATTTCTGTATTATCTAGGAAGAAATCGCTTTGTCAGATATAAGGTATATGAATTTTCCGAAGTTTCACCTGTCCACGCCCAATATTATCAGATAACAATGCAACAGAAACAGCAATTGGAAACTAGCATTAAGCAAGGTTTGGCCGGCATTTCTTCCGCCATATCTGATTTTGATTTATTGCTGCACGATCAAAGGAAATACAGGGAATTCATAGATTACTTTGAACAAATAGAAAAAGGAAAGAAAATAAAGAATGAAGATTTGGCAATGAGAAATGAGCAAACACTCAAATCAATTTTTATTGATCAGGTTGATGTGCATACGGGCGAGGGCATTGCATTAAAATTGATAGCATCAAGATGGCCTACGATTATTGTTGATTTCTTGAAATTGATGGATGTGGATACAGATCCGAAGAAGATTGCTGAAAAGTTAAAAGTTACAGAGGCTGAAGGTGTTGTGTTGGCTACAAAGAACAAGTTGTATACTAAATGGAAAGAATTTTTTAGGGAGGCTGTGTTGGGAAGATTGAACAGAATAAGCGAGCTTGTGGAGGCCAGGAGAAAGTCCATCCAAGAATATAGAAATTACCTAAGGCCTGTTATCGAGAGGTTTCGCAACATACGAGAGATGGGAGAGACAGAAGAAGGAAGGCAATTTTTATTCCGTGCAGCTAGCTGGTCTAGACGGGCTGTATCAGAAGCTTATTCATTAGATGTTCAAGAGATTTGGACTTGGAAAGGAATGTCATTGCCAGATATGTTTAAAAAGGCGAAGGAAGCATTTGTCGACACTTATGATTTGTTGAAATACCCAAAGTTTCCAAAAGGCTTTAATGATTGGCTAAAGGCAGAGGCGGCTACTTGGTCTAACGAAGAGAAGAGCCAATTCAGGACAATTGCAGATTATCATACAGGCATAGAACCTTTAGACAAATATGTGATGGCTTTCATTCCAGTAGCTGAAAACACGTATGGTGTGAAACTTAGAGCTATCGATGTCTTGAGGGCTAGAAGCTGGATGATGGATGATGCAAGGGAGTGGGGATTCACAAATTGGCCATATTTCAAAGTCTGGGAGTTTAAGATTGTTCGAGGTGTCACTAGGTATGCCGATGGCGTGGAGGCAGAAAACCCAATGTTCTTCAAGTTCTGGCCTTTCTTAGACACACAAAACGTAGTTCTCATGCGCTATCTAGAATTAACGGCGAAAACGCA
>CAZERL010000027.1:7361-11098 GCA_964514495.1 uncultured archaeon | reverse complement strand
TTGGTAAAAATAAGGAAGAAGAATTTGCAAGGCAGCATAAGGCTCATTTCGAAAGCTTGACAGCATTCCTTTCATGCGTCCAGTATAGAAGATTCAATGCCTCCTTTTTAGTCATCCACGCGCATCCGACAACTTCTGTCGTATCAAGTGTTATTGGCTCTTTAGTATTTGCTTCAACCAAGTAAGTGGACACAGTTTGTTTGGTGTTTTCGAAAACATAACTGTAGCTATATACCCTGTCAAGAATTTTTATATCCTTTAATCCTATCTCTTCTCCTATTTCCCTTTTTAGAGCTTGCTCTTCTGTTTCCCCTTCCTCTATTCCTCCTTTAAGCAAGCGCCAGTGGTATTCTGGTTTTTTCTGGTCCAGTTTTTTTACAAGCAAAACTTTCTTTTCACCATCTCCAGAGAAGATTACAGCTTGGACGGTTTTACGGATTCTCATAGACAAAAATAAGGTTTTTAAACACAAATTTGTGTATTAATTGAATAACATTCCAGTCAGCGGGATAGAGCAAGTCGTAAGACCTCAATGCCTGGAGTGCTCGTCGACAAAAAGGCGAATGGCTCATAAGATGCTCTAGGACACCCGAACGAATTATAAATTCGGGGTTTAGGTCGGACGTTCAAATCGTCCTCCCGCTATTTAATTTTGCATAGGAATTTAGAGGCAACTTTAAGACTTGTCTTTTTTAAACTTCCGATGCTTTAAAACTTCTAAATATCATTAATTTTAACGGGTCTGTAGTCTAGTGGTTTAAGATTTATACAAAGGACAGAACCCTTACAACTAATGGGAAGTAAGGTTCAAACTCCAGTTCGATTCTGGACAGACCCACTATTTTCTTCTAACAAACAACAAAACCCCAGCAATCAACATTATCTGCAAAAACCCAAAGGCATCAAACTCAGGTAGACTAGCCTTTCCAGATTTCAACTGTATTTCAAGTCTCTTCCAACATTTGCCATTAGGCTGGCCTGTTGGAATAATGCATTTACCATCAGTAAGATAGCTGCAATGTGCATCTGTAGTGCATGTTATAGGATCGGAATTTGCGGTGGTTAAAACTTCCACTCTTGCATTCGTCAATGGCGCTACAAGGAAAAGCATCTGCGGTGAAAACCTGCCTGCATCACCATATCCAAGTTTTTCTGTGCTTGCTATACTCCTCTCTATAAACAATGCCTTCGGCGCCGATACTTCGGTTATGTTAAACGTGTAAGTGCTAGGTATCAATCCCAACGGAATAACGCTCAATGGGAAATTAAACTGCTCTCCAACATTTACTGTAATTCCTGATACGGATAGTGAATAGTCTATTGGTCTGAAGGTTCTGTTTGGGTATGGTCTGAATGGTATTGTCGGATCTGCAGGATCGTAAAACATGCAAGTGACATTGTTCACATTTCCTTGAGGAAGGTTAATTAAATAGTTTGGATTTGGTATGGTGCAGGAACGCTGGCCAACTAAACCTAGGTATTCGCATTTCTGTGATGATGCACAATTGGTTTCAATATCATCCCTAGGATTTGCACAATTCAAAAAGCATTTGACTCCAACGTTTCTTTCAGACTCATCCGGATATCTTACATCCCACTTCACAGCTATGTAATTCAAATCCCCTTCCAAGCAAAGGGATTGTTTTGTTTTTGTGTAATCAGAGCATGATGAAAGAATCATTGGTAGGACTGTAAATGGTGCATCTGCCGGAGGCAATATTATCGATGCATAGGCTATAGGCAACAATAAAAAAATTATTAATATCCAGATGTATTTCATATAATCTAATTTGTATTGCCTGTTAAAAATAGTGCATTTATTTTATGTCAGGAATGACTCTGAGTGTGTGTGTGCCTGGTTTTATCTTTATTGGAACTGTGCATGTTGCCTCGACAATTGCTTGGATGTTGTTTGAAGTTACTTTAATTCCTTTTGACGGAAGAGATGTATCGGTTGGGTCTAATGCCATATGGCTGATTGGACATAATGAATTTTTCCAAATTCTTCCGTCGATAAACAAATCCAGTTTAATTGGATCGTTTTTATTGTATCTGCCGTCTGATACGTCTATTTTAACGGTCGTCGGTTTTCCTGCCAATATCTGATCTGGAGTTAATGTAATGATAGTTTTGCAATCGTTTGGGCATGATGGGTTTTGAGCTTCTCCAAGGCTGCAGATATTGTCGCATGGACTAGGACCAGGACCGCCAGAAGGTGGTGGTGGAGTTGGAGTGACGGTAAATATTGGATCTACCTGCTTTCCATCGGGTGCATCCATGCCGAATGAAAATGTGCACGGACCAGTAGTTGGTTTTACAAAAACTTCGAATACATCGTTCGTTGTTCCTTTTAAAATTGTGAATGAATTTATTTTAGTTGTGGGTGGGTTGCTATTTTTATCATAAACACCAGTAGTTGCGTCGCATTTCCCTATGGTTACTAGAGAACTGCTTGGTATGGAATATGTGATGCTTGATGGACAATCGGCTGAAGAGGAATCCTTAGCTTTGATTTCCCATGTGTAAGAAGATTCTCCTGAGCTTAAGGCGTAAGTACCAATTTTTGTTGGAACATCAAAATGACTTATTGATTGTAATGCCAATGAGTAAGTGCACGTGGGTGGGGTTGAAAATACAAGAGTGCCTGCTACTGGGGAAGTGTCATCAGGTTTTGCATCGATTACGCTAGTTACTTTTGTTCCAGTTCCAGGAGCACCGTCCCATATTGATGCAGCCCAAGCGTGAACTGTTTTGCCGATGCAATCAGACGGTATATTTGGCACAGACCAAGTGTCAGAATAGGCTGTCACTGAAATTGTTGGGTTTTGTTTGGTTATGCCTGACATGTCGCCGCCGATAAATTCTATGTTGCATACATTATCAGTTGATTTGGCATCTATCTGGAAGAATGTGTTGGCACCTGTAGTGCATGGGCCTGTGAATGATGCAGCCATAGTAACTGTCTCTCCTTTGTCGCATGAGCCGCCAGCGCAGTTTGTGATTGATGCTGAAGTGAGTGTGCATGGTTGTTGTACAGTCAAACTATAGGTTGCAGTTTTTGTCAATCCGCCGCTATTACCAGTAATAGTTATGGGATGAGTTCCTGCTGGTGTATTGAGTGAAGTGAAGATTGTTAATGTTGGAGCGCATGTTGGAGCGCAGGCTGGAGGTGATGAGCAGCTAGCTCCTGTTGGCAGGCCTGAGCATGAAAGGCTGGCAGGCGGGGGCTGGCCGCTAGTCGCGGTTAAGGATACTGCAGTTGTGATTGAGTTGCCTGCAACCACTGTGCCGGATGATGGGTTTAATGATATGGAAAAGTCTGGTGCTGGTGGGGGAGCAGGACAGGTTGTGTCGCAGCCTAAAAGCGTTTGTGTAAATGCCCCACTAATACAGGTATGTTGGTATTTATAATATCCCGTGTAACATACTTGGTTAAAAGGAAGACAGTTTATCTTCCGCGATTCAATGGCTAGAGCAAGGCCTGTAATTAGATGTTGATTGATACACGGGCCAGAAGAAGGTTCTGTTCCTGGAGAGAAACCACAATAATTGCTAGGAGTATTGGTCTGAAAAGTAGCGTAAGGAAGGCCAACACAATTCCGCACGGTATAGTAGCTTACACTGCAGGAGTTGAACTCAGCACCAGGTTTAAACCCACTACATGATGCTGGTGAACATACAGATTTAGTTTGACCAGCAACACATGTTAGAGTTGGTGTCGTATAGGGTGTCGTATA
>CAZERL010000027.1:0-7261 GCA_964514495.1 uncultured archaeon | reverse complement strand
ATTTAGTTTGACCAGCAACACATGTTAGAGTTGGTGTCGTATAGGGTGTCGTATATCCGTCTCCGTCACCTCCCCCATCGCCGTCACCACCAGGTGGTGGAGGACAATCTGGAGAATTAAGTATACATGTTTGAACAGCACAAGTGCATGCAAAGCCTCCTTGAGTACATGGTCTCCAACATTTGTCATCTGATTGTCCGTCACCATCTGAATCTGTACATAATGTTGGCCCACAATCTGCGTCCACTACACATGTAGCGCCACATTCACCTTTAAAGCATCTTACATGTGTACTTATAAGACTGCCACAAACTCCATCTCCCCCTATTCCAACACAGTTACTTCTATCATAATAATCAGTTTTCGTCCCAGCTGCCGGACTGCACGAATCAACTGCACAAAAAGGACATGTGGGAGAACCAGCAACTACTATTGTATTTTGGCCGAAATTCAACAAATAAATAGAAAAGACTACGAATGTTACTAGTAATATATAGAAAAACAGTTTTTCTCTATTCACATTTGCTCGATTAATCATTGATGGCATTCTTTTACCTCTTAATGCTCACTTCCGAAATTGAAATGTAAGTTTCTTCACCCTTCGCCCCTCTGTAGCTGAATATCGTTATATCTTTATTGTCAGCATAACTGTTGCAAATGATTACCTCTTTTTCTAAATTAGATTGCGATGCATTGCACTTGAAATCATTTGGTCGTAATGTAGAAAATGCATCCAAAATTTCCCGTGCGCGTTCTTGATTAAGAAATGAGTATGAAGGTATTGAGATTCCTAAAGTATACTTTGTTCCATTTTCATCAAATTTAATCAACGAATTAAACTTGGTTAGGTTTATATCCCATGCGGTAAAAAAATCGCCGTTTTTAACCGTTAAGTTAATTTCTGAGGGAATCATATTTGGTTTTAAAAATTTTAACCAATCTCTTGAAGTGTGAGTCATATCTTTAATTTTAACCTCATTTAAGTAAAACCAAATTAAAAAAAAGGGGATTAAAATCAAAACTATTAGTATTATCTTTCCTCTCATACACAACTATTTTAAAATTGATTTTGTATTATTTAAATAATGCAAAGAAAAGGAACTAATTTAGTCAATTTTCGTGTATGTAAACTCACGCCATCCAATCCCACGATTTTCACCTAAGTATATTTTCCCAGCTCTATAATCAGTATCCAATGTATTTATTTTCCCAGATTGTTCTGGATTATTCCTCAAGAACTCTTCGAACGATTTTTTATCCAACATCGGTCGTGTAAAACTATCGCTTAGTGAAATCTCGCTTAGTGAAAATTGTCCATCTTCATCGTCAAACAGTCTTTGGAATGATCTATACCTGAAATCATGAAGAAATGATAACCCACCGTTGCTAAAGATAACTCTAGGAGATGGTCCATCTGTAAAGTATTTGAGCATAGTTTTGGAAGCCGACGCCTCGTGAGCTAATATTAAATCTTTGGGTTTAATCTGATTGATTAATGCATTTAACTCTTCATAAGTTCTCTTTTCACACACCTGAGAACCGCCTAATATCCAAGAACACTGGAAGAGCATATAACCCTCGCCCCCATGAGAACTCCAACCAATTAATACCAAATCATTTGGTGTAGCTTTTTTAGCTACCTTTTCTACAGCCTCGCTAAAATTCCTATAACTTGCATCCTTAAATGGCAGTTCAATTACATTTTCAGGTTTCCATCCGAAGTTTAAAACGAGGTATTTTCTGGTATTTGTCACGTTCCACAAATCTTTGTCACTCCAACGAGGGTGTGTTCTGGAAAAATCAGGATCTTCCCAAGTATTCATTAAAATAGCATATCTTTCATTGCGCACTAACGGATCTGTTTTACTATATCTTTCTTCAAACCAATTGGAAAGTCCATCACCATCTGTATCTATAGAATATTTTGTTATCAGTCTCGGATGGATGATGTCATATCCCCTAACTAAATTCCAACCCCCATTTAGCCTAGTAACTTTAGGCTTGTGTGTAGAAGGATCTGTTCCAGTTATTTCCATATCAGCCATCGCCGGCACCCAGTAAAACTCGCCATCTTTAATTGTAGTCAAATCACCAAGTACTGGAATATGGTTATACAGCCTAAATATTCCAGCCTCTAGATCATACCACCATACGCCTTTGGTGCTCGGAAACTTCAAATCTTTTAGTGCCTCATCTGCAGGCACTTCAGCATAGTTCGCAATTTCCGCCTCACCCCGCGCACTTCCAGAACTGCCTGAATTCGAACCGTTTCTTCCATATTCCAATGCAGATGTAGCTATAGTTCCACTAACTTTTAACTCTTCAGATAAACTACTATATTTCTCAATACCATTCCAATATGCTAAGTTTTGATTTTCTTTCCTTACAGCAGGAGGATTGGCAACGGCATCATAAGCACCCAACTCACCAACAAATGTTGCAGATATTAAGGCTATCCTACCTTTATGTGTATAAACTCCATTTAAAACCCCACCAATGCCTTCATATAAGTTTCTAGCCATTCGAGAAACATTACCAGCAAATCTCCCTCCTATGTCAAATAGACTCCGTTCTAATTGTGCTGGAATATTCCTGTAATTCATCCTTGTCAATTAAACCTTATTCTGGCGGTATATAAAGATTTGTATGCTGTTGTCACTAAATGGTTAATAATATCATAAGAAAGTTTGTAACAAACACAAATCTTTAAATATGAAAGTATACTAATACTACTAGGTGGAAAAAGTGGAAAAAACAATAAAAGTTAAAGAAGAAACATATAGAAAGATAAACGCTCTTGTTGGAATTCTAAGAGAAAAGGAGAAAAAACCTGTTTCTATGAATGACGCCATATTGAAAGCATTGACAGGAGTCAAAGTAGCTAAACCTAAATTGTCTGATTTTGCAGGAAGTTGGAAAATGAGTGATGCCGAGGCTAAAAGATTGAAAAAAGAAATTAGAGACGTGTGGAAAAGATGGAAACTATAATTGTCGATTCGGACATTTTAATTGACTTGATAAGGGAAGTTCCAGAAGTTGTAGACCAGATAAAGAAACTAGAAGTTGAGAGTGAATTGGGAACTACAGATGTCAATGTGTTTGAGCTCTATTTGGGAGCTTACAAGTCTCATAAAAGGGAAAAAGAACTGGCATCTGTTAAAGGTGCGTTGAACACACTCTCTTTAGTAAGCACAGACGAAGATTCCATGGAAATGGCTGCAAAAATCATTACCGATTTGGAAAAGAAAGGTAAAATAATACCGCTAAGAGATTTGTTTATCGGGGCTATATGTCTCACTAATTTGTTCAAACTATTTACACGAAACAAAAAACATTTTGAAAATATCGAAGGTCTGAAGCTAATGTAAAGATATGCATACTGTCATCACTAAATGATGACAGATATTATGAGAAAGTGTGATAACGTAGCCGAAAGTTTATTTTCTGTATATATCTTTTGCACCTTTTGCTATCTTATAACCCATTTCCGACAAGTACACTTTGTCTTCTTTCGCCCCTTTTATTATCCCCGCATTCAATAGTGGTTTTAGTGTCTTATCTCTTTTTATGATCACTCCAGTAGTCTCAGATATGGCATTTTTCTCTAAAAGTCTAATTAATAACTTTTCTTCAACAGACAATTCTGGAAAATACGATTTTATTACTTCCCTTCTGATACCTTTATGAGGATATCCTTTGCTAAGCGGGATTTTTCTTCTGTCCTTTCGTCGGCAATTACAGGATAAATGAAAACATTCGAATCAAGGTAAATCATATTCTTCTTCCAGAATACTTTTTAATTTTTTGATATCTATTTTCTTTAGTTTTTTGGGCACATTGCAAAAATCTTCGACGATTTTTTTTGGCTCCAGCCCAAGCAATAGAGAAATTAAAGTTGAAGTCAAACCCCCAACTCTTTTCTAGTAATAAACTTACCTTTGGATATACTTTCTAGAGATTTTGCCAAACTTTTAATCAATTCAGTATTCTGCAATTCCTTTAGTTCCCCTTTTAACAATTTATTTTCCATTTCCAGTTTTTTCGATTTACTTCCCCACATCATATCATTAAAACTATATTGGAACTTTTGAATTATAAGTTTATGCATAAATAATGATTTCTATGCCGCTGCCAGCAAATGATCAATAATTATTGCTTCTCTTTAGACTTCAATAGCTTCAACATCATCTTCATTCTCTTCTCTTTTCTATAAGCTTCGATCTCTTTCTGTATATCCCTTTCTGTTAGCTTCAGTTTCTTCCTTTCCACAATATCAAAAACCTCCGCCCAGTCTTTGTAAATTTTTGGTATTTTCATTTTTTTAAGAACTATTGTGTCCTTTTTTCCGTAGGCAAGTAGTTTGGCATTCTGTGTAATCCCTACCTCCTGCCTAAGTCTTAATGGTATGACTACCTGCCCTTTCGAACTTACTGTAATTAGTTCCGATTCCCTTTTCATATCTATTAATCTTACTTTCTTACTATTTCAGTGAATGGTTAAAATGTTTTAATTTTCAGGTCCTTTACCTTTTCATAATGCTTGACATTATCTGTCAACAATACAAGACCATCCACCAGCGTAGTAGAAGCAATTAGCAGATCAAAATCACATATCAACTCTCCTTTCTTCCGTAAGCCATTCCTCAATTCACCAAATCTCTTGCATATTTCTTCCGTAATCTCCAGTACAGTAACGCCAGTTAGGAACTCTTTAAAGACTTTCTCATGCTTATCTGGATCTTTAGAACCAAAAATTCCTTCATAAATTTCAGCAATTGACACGATACTTATTGCAAGCCCTTCCTCTCTCAATTCCTTGACTTTTTCGGTAACAATATGGCTGCCTTTCAGCGAATGGATTATCCAATCTGTATCCAATAAATACCTCATTCGAATTCAACTTTCTTTCTAGTAGAAACAGTCCTGCTTTCATATACCCTTTTAATCAAAGAGTCTGCATCAACATCCTTCCATCCACCAAGAGATTTTAGAAATAAGTCTTTAGATTTGTCTTTTGCATCCCTTCGTATTGATTCTGAAATAATTGTTTTTGCCGCCATACTCAATGCCCCTTTTTTATAGCCATATTTTTTGGATGCGTATTCCCTAAATCTCCTCTCCAGGTCATCTGGCAACTTGACCTTTAATTCTCCCATAATACCTTATTACCATAAGTACTTTAAATAATTTACTAAAAAGCATGAGGATTTGCATGCGAAATGGAATGCGTTCAGAAAGGCTTCTACGAATCTGATGACGATAGAGAAAGTAACTGCACTGCCATACCCAACCTCGCTGCCGACAATCTTCAAATTTATCCAGAGGAATATGCCTACTATCAAACCTGATAGCAATGCGCTAATCCAAAATTCTATGCTGTAGACGAATTCGAACATCTGACTACATGAATTTTATTTTTGATAGAATATTAATAACTTTCAAATTGACATTTATCTTCTAGTTACAGCTTTACCTTCTGACCAAATGTATTCGCACCTCCCTACGCTATGACCTTCCAACCTAAATTCATAACCCGCAATTATCTCTCGTCTATCCGAAACACCACTGACGCCAGATGGTAACTGCGATGGTAGTTCTTCTGGTGCTACCCATTGGAATTTAAAAGGATTTTCGTTTATTTCAATAACAGCTTCTCTAACCTTTTTCTTATTAGTGTCTTTATGGATTGTCAATATCAGTTTATAATACCTACTAGATGGAGTTATGCCGCTTGAAATAGTAAAAGACTCTTGTTGTTTCTCTCGTACACTAACTTCTAAGTTGAGCTCTGCAACTTTACCAGCAACAAAGTCTATACGGCTAGAGCTTATGTTGGTTTTCTCCCATTTAACATCTGGCAAGTAGAACTTGTAACAATCGGGTTTATCAGGCTTAAACAACAATCTGACCTCCTTGCCGATGGGAACGGATGCAAACACCCATTTCAGGGAATTACGATCTATTTCTTTGTCGTACGCTATGATTGTACTATCAGTTTATGCTGTTCAAACATTTACTGGTACTGAACACCCGGAAATGAATGGGAAGGTTTTGATGGGCACTTTGGGTGATACGAAGATGGCTTATTTTGCTGATGGAGAGTTATACCCGTTCGTTCCGTGGTATTTGTCATTTAGTGAAGATAAGGTAAAAGCGGGTGTTGAAGTGAATATCGAGGCGGTTGCATTTTATTACGCCATGAGTCACTTGGGTTTGGATGTACAGATTCCATTTACTGAAAAAAGTCTGGGCATGATTGGTGGTGGACTGGTAGTACAAAATCCGGACTCCACTAAAGTAAAAGTTGGATTTGAATATGATGGCAAGAATGTTGCTGTAGTCGGTGAAAATAACAGGTCTTTGCTAGTGAGGGTTCTAGAAAATCTTTATTATAGTGTACAGGATAGTAGTCTAGCGATACAATTACAAAAACAAGTTAATAGCGCATCTGCAAGTTTAGAAGCGCTTACTCGTGTTAGACAGGCTGATAACTCTTACAGAGGGGGACAAGGCGCGCCAAATCCATTTAAAGAACTAGAAAGGTCATTAGCGGGTGTTTCAGAAACGCCACAACAAAAAAGACAAAGAGAGAGACAACAAGAACAGCAGATAGAACAAATCGGAAGAGATTTAGAGAAGGCAGGCAGGGATGTAGATGCAGCGTATCAACAGCTTTGCAAGGATGTCCGCCAACAGGCATCTATGGAACTTCCTGGATGTAGTAGATGAATTCACAAAAACTCAAAATTTAAAAACACGCTAAATAATAATTACTATGAAAGTATTTGTAGTTACAATAGCTTTCTTGCTTTTAGTTAATGCAGCTGTTGGAAAAATAATTTTTCACATTCAATCACTTACAGGCATTACTCCTCTTGTCTCTAGGGTTTTGGCATCCAGCACCAATATTTGATAAAAGGCAATTTAACTACCAACCTACCAAATAATATTCATGCACCATCCATTTACTTCGATTTCAAAAGTTTCCATCCCAATAGTGGTAATATTAGTATTTTCCACAGTCTGCATAGCTGCTGTTGATGCGCACAACATTACCAGCACCAAAGAATCTACAGCAACCAATGTTGTGCTAGTGACCGGCACAGGCTTCTCGCCCAAGAAAATTACCATAACCAAAGGAACCACAGTTACTTGGGTCAACCAAGGAAATGCATTGCATTGGCCTGCCTCAGACATCCACCCCAGCCATACCGTATATCCAGGCTCTAACATCGAAAAATGCCTTACACCAGAAAAGGAAA
>CAZERL010000026.1:0-11459 GCA_964514495.1 uncultured archaeon | reverse complement strand
GATTCCAAATTCTTCGGGGCTATGGCTTCTATCCTGAAAATTCTATTGATTGCCCTGGCCAATTCAACAGTCTTCTGAGATTCGCCATGCACGCAAATGACTTTACTGGGCCTTGAACCTAGCCTGCTGACGAAACTAAGCAACTGATTCCTGTCAGAATGACCGCTCAATCCATCAGCCGTATAAATTTCCATGTTCAAAGGTATGCTTACGGTTTTCCCATTTGCTGTTCCTATCGGCACTTCCCTCCATCCCTTTTGTATCCTCCTCCCGAATGTTCCTTCGCCTTGGTAGCCGACAAAAATCAAAGTATTCCTGGAATCCTCTGCCAATGCCTGTAGGTGTTGTAATACAGGACCGCCGTTGAGCATGCCAGAAGTGGATACTACTACGCAGGGCTTATCCTCCCAAACCTTCTCCCTTTCCTGCTGTGATGCCACTCTTTTGAAAATAGACGACAAGAACGGATCCTGCCCATTGAAGATTTTCTTTTGTATGTTTCTTGAAAGATATTCGGGGTATGCAGTAAAAATGCCGTTGGCATCCCAAATCATCCCGTCCAAATACACGTTATGCTGCAATCCATGCTCGACCAAGATTGCCATGACCTCTTGCGCTCTTTCCACAGAAAAACTTGGAATCAAAACTATCCCATTCCTCTCCATTGTCTTGTTTACTATGTCCATCAGCTGCCTTTCAGACTCAGACCTCAAAGGCATCAAATCGTCTTTACCACCGTATGTCGATTCAATTATTAAAGTCTCAACCCTCTGGAAGTCGGTGAAAGCAGGATCCAGCAAAGTAGTCCTGCCGAACTTTTGGTCCAAAGCATAAACAATGTTGTGCAAACCCTCGCCGATGTGCAAATGGGGGGAAGCACTGCCCAATATATGGCCTGATGACTGAAAAGTAAGCCTTACATCAGGTGCCACGTCAGACACTTCGCCATATTCCAGAGTGATTGCATGCTTGACAGCTTCCTTAACGCCCTTGGCGGTAAACAAAGGTTTGTCTGTTCCCTTTTGCATAACATCAATATAATCCAACCAAAGTAGAGTTGCAAGATCCAATGAAGGTGTAGTCATGTACAAAGGACCGTCATATCCATATTCATACAAAATTGGTACTGCTCCGCAATGATCAAGATGGCTGTGTGAAACAATTATTGCATCCAGTTCACTGTAATCAAATTCTTTGGTGTTAAAGATTGGATACACTTCAGCATTTGTTGCTCCAGCCTTGATTCCACAATCTAGAATCACTTTCGATTTGGGTGTTTCAACCAACGTACAGCTTCTTCCTACCTCGCCCCATCCGCCCATGCCCACTATCCTAATCCAGTCACGCTTTGCTTTGGTCTCGCCGAAAATCTTTTCCCCAATCCTGTTCAAAAACTCTTTTCTCCATTTAGATTCGCTGTGCATCATCTTCCTTATTCCATCGACAACATTCGATTCTATAGCTGGAACACGCTCTATTCTAGGAACCCAGAATGTTTCTGCCCTGATTTTCCTGAATGTCTCACCGCCTCTGCCTATTACCAACCCGGGTTTGGCTGCAACGATTATGACAAGACTTCTCTCAGGCTCGAAGTAGATGCTCTTTACTTTTGCCTCTTCAGGAACCAGCTGCTTTATAATTTCTTTCGTCGCTTCTTCGTCTGTCGTCAAGCTTTTTTCAGGCCTTACCTCGATTCTTTTTTTTATCTGGCCCACAATTTCCCTGACAGTTTCCTCATGCGCCCGAAAGAACTCCCTGTCCTTAGTATAAACAATAATCTCCGAGCCCTCCAATTCAACCCTGCTTATCGCTTCTTTAGGCAGTAAAGACTTTACTTTTTCAAGAATTTCCATACGGTCCACAGAAAACAGTCAATTATTATTTCGCCAACTTATCCAAGTCGTGCCTTGTTATTTTTATGCCATCTTTAGTTATAACTGCTACGTCTATCGCTTTTCCACCAGAGCCTATGTCCCTTTCAATGGCAGCCCTTATGGCCCTCAAGGCGAGCTTGCTTGCTTCATCTGCAGAAATGCCATCTTTAAATCCGTCCTCCAAAACACCCAAAGCCATTGGCGAGCCTGAGCCAGTTGAAAAGAATTTCTTCTCTTCCTCCACAGAACCTATTGCATCTAGCGTATAGATTGCTGGTGATTCGTCATAGCCTGCGATAATCAACTGAACCATGTAAGGCATGTAAGTCCACCTGCCGCCTTGAAGTATATTAGACAACAATGTCGCAGCGCCTTTCACGGAAATCTTCCTTTGGTTTTGAATTGAGAATAGTTTCAACTCAGCCTTCAAGTATCTGGCTAATGCCTGTGCATCGCCGCTAGCACCGGCAATGGTTAATGCCACATGCTCTTCTACAGGCAGTATCTTCTCGGATTCCTTGCTGGCAATCAAATAGCCTAAAGTAGACTTTTTTTCAGCAGCCAGCACTACCCCATCCCTACATATCATTCCTAGAGTAGTTGTTCCTGTTTTCCTTATTTCTGGTTTTTCTTCAAACATTGACAAAATAACACACCAAGAATCAGTTAATTTTAATTATATTAAGTGATTTAAATATCTTTTGGTTATGAGAGCTTTGCACCTAATGTCATTTCTGCACTTAAAGTCATAAAGTTGCACCTAAAGTCGGTTATTTAACAAAAGATAGCACAATCCCAATACCAGCTAAAACTATTGCTATTACTGTCAATACTATCACGCCTTTAGTCAATCCTCTTATTTTCTCTGTAAGTTCTTCCATTTTCCAAGAGCTTACTAAACTAAGTCCATTTGCGCCAAGAGTATAGTATGATTTGTCACCCATCACAGTTTTATAGAAAATACCCCTGTTAACCAACTCGTCCCGCATTTCCTGTGTAATTACAGACAGCTTAACTATCTCCTCTCCAAAGAGTCCATTGGGAAAACTTTTATGCAGTTCAAGTATAATAGACTTGAACCTTCTTAGTTCTCTGGATTCCATATCTAATCTTTTAATCCGTGTAAGATAAATTTCTGATATGCTGGAAGACGAAGTATTGGCATGTCCTGTTTGCGGACACGATTTGGCGGTAAAAGTCCATAGGGCATTCAAGGATACCTATCTGGTTCCTAATGCCTGTCCCAATTGCAAAACGGTTACAAGCAAACTTGAAAAGATGCTCAACCAAAAAAAGACTACTATAAAGTTTGAAAAAAGCTACATCAAAACAGACCCAAGAGGCTAACGGGAAATGGTCTCTTCCAGCACTATGGGTATCATGGCGCCTCTTATAAGCTTCCTAATGTCTTCGTCATCAGCCATAGTGAACAGCTTGCTTTTTACTATATCCGAGATTAGCATCGGCATGTTGTTTATGCCCTTAGATAGTCTGTCAGCCATCAAAATAGGAAAGAACTGCTGGGTTACAGGTTCGAAATGGTAGCTTACAGTTTCCAAAATGTCTTCCAGTTTGGGCGCTAGGCTCTTATGGAATTCGATTCTCATGACTGAATTGGCGCCTTTAGGCTTGAAATATACAAAACGGATATCGACAATTTTTCTTTGAAATTCCTCCAATGTCTCTGGGTCTAATCCCCTGCCCTCTTCTTTTGAATAGTCAGCCAGTTCTTTTGGAATTGTATGTTCATTTTCATCCAGTATGTAACTGAGCAAAACTTTGTCGGTTGTCTGGACACCTTTGGCAATTTTCTCTTCCGCCCACTTTCTAGACTCTATTCGCTTGGGTAGGCAAATTACTTTTTTGGTGAATATTTTCGGGTATAGCTCATCAAAAACAGTATCATACAAATCCTCAAATTTTGGATAATCTTTAAACCCCTCATATTTTCTCTCAAACATTCGCCTTGACCATTGATAAATCCAAAAAGTCCCGTCTAGAAAAACAAAATCGGTTGGCGCATTCATGGTTAGCTTGTATTCCAGCATTGTCCTGAACAGTTGGACATATCTCTGTAAAGTTGTTGAGTATGGGACAACAAATTCTTTGGCTTCAGTAATGATATCCAACCCCTCTTTCATAGGATATCCTATTGAGGCTACAGCCGAAAAGCTCCACCCGCTAAAATTAATGATTGGTGAATTGGCGCCATCAACAGCTATGGCATCGTCTATCCTTCTACCCGACCCTTCATATTTCTTGATTAGCGGTTTAAAACTTTCCCGTAGTTTCTTTATGGTCTCCAATAGCTCTTTATTCATTTTAAAAATTTCTTCTACTCTGCTATCAAGATTGTTTGTGCATTGCTCTATTACAGATTGGGGGAGCGGATATTCCTGTTCTTCATCCATGTTCCCCAGCCTCATTTAAGAAAGGGTTTTCTTTTTTGACTTCATCTATGTTTGAAAATATGCGGAGTGGCATAGGCGCATTGCCCATCGGGGAGCCTTTACCAGCAACCAAAAATTCATATCTATTCAGGGTCTCCAACTCTTCTAAAAACTTCTTGCCAAATTTTTCTTCGGCATGGTCTTTGTCTGTCTTTGTTTCCAGCCCGCCTACTATCCATGTGTTTATCTGCGATAAAACATTTTTGTCTATGTCAGCAGTTCGCTGTGTGGCGCATATAAGACCCAACCCATTCTTGCCACCTTCCCTTGCTATCTCTATCAAGACATCCTTGCATGGCACATCTTCACCTTCTGGCGCATAGTGTCTGACTTCATCTATGACAACCGTCATGTTATATTTCCCATCAACTGGTCTCCTGTTCTCATTTATAGCATCACTTAACTCTTTTTCAAACTCCTCTTGGGATTTCCTTAAAAAATATTCAAGTATTTTTTGAACCCAGTATTGGCGTTCTCTCAATTTAACATAACCTAAAGTAATGTATACAAGTTTTCCTTGTTCAAGCAAACCTTCTATTTCTGATAGAGAAAACCTTGCACTAAACCTTTGCTCTATTCTTTCAAACTTAGCGTTAAATGAAGGGCTATTGGCTAAGTCTCTTACATAAGCTACTTTTGCATCTATAGTTCTTTGCACTTGAAAATGACTGCTTGCCGTAGTTACAAGGGCATCTATAAAGTCTTGCCTGTTTATGATTCCCTTGTCTCTAAGAACTCTGGAAAGATTATTTATCAATGATGCTTTGAACATATCTTTATCCCAAGTAAGCAGAGGCTTTAATTCAAATCCGTAAAGCCCGTGTATTTCCAGTAACAAGTCAAAAATTTCCATATCTTCTATGCGTATATCTCTAGGATTGATTTTTTCAATTTTACTAGCCTCAAGAAGCTCGACTCCAAAAGTTGCAGACATCTGATTTTGATGGTCAAAAACTAAAGTTTTGTTGGGAGATAAGCCTTCTTTGTTTATGTTGTATAGATGGATTAATTGCGCTAAGGTTTTCATCCCCCATGATTTGCCCCATCTAGTTGTGGCTGGGAGTATCGTATGCACATTCTTCAATTCAAACACATCAAGCTTTGGCGCCCAGTCTGTATTTAGATAATAGCCTAGCGATATGCCATCGTTAGTGAGAAACTGTTCCATTATAACTTTGTTTGCCTTGAACACTTCGATATTCGTAGGCATCGGCAGTCTCAATGAAGTTCTTTCATCATTTTTCATGACGCCAATTATTCTGCAATTGGCTCTATATGTGTCCAATTCACCGACATAGTTTAGCCTTCCTTTTTTCTTTATTTCCACAATGTTCAAATAGCCAACTTTGCTTTGTGGGTTCATGTGAGGATTGTCTGTTATAACCTCTGTTATTTTGCCGAGAACTTTTACTGTCGCATTGTCTCCTCCTTTGTATTCAAGATAAATCATCATGTCTGCAAGTTCCTCTAGTTGCGCTGTCTCTCTAACTATTATTGTAAAAATATTTTGCGGTATGTTTATTGGCGCTACCGTAGTCCCTAGAACCTTAAGACCTTCTGTCGACACGCTTTATATATTCCAACGAAAGCATAAATCTCTTAGTTGAACAGGTCGGACTTCACATTTACCATGAATTTCGGTGTCTTCTTGATTTTCTTTTCAATTATTTTTTTGTATTTCTTGTTAATATCGTAGCCGATGCACTTTCGTTTGAGGTGTAGAGCTACTTGGCATGTTGTAGCGCTTCCTAGAAACGGGTCTAGGATAAAATCCCTTTTGTCGCTGGACGACAGGATAGCCAATTTGGGAAGGTCTGCTGGAAACATGGCGCAATGCCCATCGTCACCGAACCAGCCTTGCTTGACCACTGGAAAAGACCAGACATTTCCTATGTCTCTCCACTCTTGCTTTCTTTCCCTGCCCCACTTGTCCACTTTTCCTATTTTTTCATTGGATATCCTGAGTTTCTTGAATTTTATTCTGTCCGATTTTTTCTTGGCAAATAGGAAAACAAATTCGTATCTGTTGGTTAGATGGAAGCCGTTGTTTGGTACGGGATTGGTCTTTAGCCATATTACAGTATCCCGAAGATAAAATCCCAAGTCTGTTATCAGCTTTACAATTCTAAAACTTTTTTGTGGGTCTTTGACATTATTTCCTATGTTTACGAACATTGCACCGTTGTCTTTCAAAACCCTGTAGCACTCGGCAAAAACTCGTGTAAGCATCATGGAATACTCTATCCAATTTTTGCCGTCATCATACCCATTCTCATATTCCCTGTTGATATTGTATGGGGGGCTGGTCACAATCGTCTGTATGGATTTGCCTTCCACTTCGTACATTGTTTCGCTAGTATGATAATAGACTTTAAAATTAGCCATGCTCCTGCCACCCGCCCATAGACTAGTATAAGTATACAGGCGCTTTAAGCATTGTGGCGCGACAGCATATAATTCGGTTCAATGCCCAATTCGTGCATCTCTTGGATAACCACGCAGATGTTATGGCACAAGATTTTTAGTAACAGTTCGTTTATCTGTGATATCTCGTTCTTGCTCCTTACATTGCTCCCGAACTTGCTCTTAATCATGTGGAACACGGCTTCAACATTGCTTCTCTTGTGGTAGTGCTGTAGGAACTCCTCACGGTTATACATGAAGTAGTGGAACATCTTTGACCAGAACATAGAACCGTCTGCTACTCCAGTGGTGTTTTTCTTGAACGGGATATACGCTACACCCCCAATCCTGTTCACGGCATCCAAGTTTGACTTTGAGGAATATCCCTTGTCAGCCGACAATTCTTGAACTGTGAAGTTCTGCGTTGTTTTTTCTAACAACTGTGGTAGTAATGGGCTGTCTGCCGTTACACCTTCGGTTATCTGGACGCTTGTAATTATCCCAGTCTTTACCCCGACCATCACATGAGCTTTGAGCCAGTTCCTATGGCTCTCGTCCTTCCTGTATCTGAAATTGAACCATCTACCGTATCTTGAAACCGAGAAGCCAGTGCTGTCTATAGCAAAGTCTTTTTCCACTGCTTTCAGTGGTAGGCTTGAGTTCATTATCAGCCTAAGAAGTATATCCGTCAAGTCCTTTTTGTTGAGCAGTTTTGAGACGGCGTTGAAATGAGGCTTATGTGTGATATATCCATTCTCCAGAGCAGTCTTGTAGTTCATTACCGTTCTTCTGCTTGACAAAGTTGAATAGACTTTCAAAGCAGAGCAGAATATTACTTCACACAAATTCAACGGCTTTCTTCCGAATATATAAGGTTTGGATATACCCTTAGTCAAATCGTGCAGTAGCTTCATGAACAATTCAGTTTCTTTGGTCTGTGCTTGATTGTAGGCATGCCAATCTTGAGGATATGTAACTTTTACAGTCTTGGTTACTGTAGTTGTCCCATCTAAATTTACCTGTTTGTTTAGCGTAAGCTCAACAGCCCGGATGTGTTTGCATTTCACACCCAATATGCTACGCTTTCCAAAATCCTCGCATTCGCATTCTGGCTTGAATGTGGCACTATTGTAGCTTACTATGTAAGCACCAGCACCTGATTGAGAAGGGACTATGTATCCGCCTCTCTCACGCTTCATTATTCTTGAGGTGTTTGCTATCTGCAAACCCCGTTCTTTTCTTATTTCGTTAAGTTGTTCTATTTGCATTTTTATCATCTCCTATGTTTACATTTCTGTTAACAAATATATGGTTGGCAAAGTATTTAAGCTTTGTTTACAAACTTGTTAACATATGTCTCCTATAGAAAAACCAAAATCAGTTACCGTAACTCTCGGTGATAGGAAAGAGAACAGATACACGAGTTTTGTAGTATATGGTTCTACTCTTGAGGATGTGGAAAAGAAAATCAAGAAGGTATTTAGTAAATGAAAGATGAAAAATTAGCATTGAAGCTAAAAGTTAATTGGGATGTTGAAAACTCAGCATTATTGACTAAAAAGATTTATGAAATTGTTGAAACGCATCATATAAAAGCTACAATTAAGGCAAAAGCAAGCGAACTCGAGTTATCAATTCAAATTGTTAGTTTAGCTGTAGCCGTATATCAGATATTCAAAGAGATAGATGCTTTCATTAAGAAACATAGGGAAAAAGAGAAATTACCTCCAGTAAAATCCAGAATTCTTAGAAAAATTGTAATTGAAGAGACTGTAGATGAATACGAATCGTGAGTTCCGCCCGAGCTCAACTTTATATAATAGCACAAATAAACGGAATATTGCTAAAGATGCTCTGCCATAACATCTGCGTGGTTATCCAAGAGATGCACGAATTGGGTATATCCGCAGATTTTACTTATCAAGCTAAATAGTTCTCAGAATGGAAAATTCGTTCGAGTAGTCTGTATAAGATTATCGCAGAATGCTCTATAATATTTCTGTCTTTTATGTCTTGAACATCTTTACCTCCATGAAAGAGGTTATTTCTTACTTGATAGATAACCTCCATGATTTCGGATAAATTTTTTCCATCTTTAATTTCTTTAGGAGGGTCTGAGCTGTGGTTTGGTCTCATGTCATGTACCTTGTGTTTAGATAATCTTGCCAGATTTTCTCTTAAATCAGACGGTAGACTCTCGAAATCTGTTTTATAATTTTGTGCGTGTTCTCTACAAAAGGCATTTATCCTTGCTTGTACTCCATCCAAATTATACCTTAAACAACTATATGCTTCGAATGCAATCCAACAATTGATAAGAATTTCAGCGAATTGGAATTCCCCACCAATCCCATCTCTTATCTCATAACGCTCCTTTGACTTATGCATCCAATTTTTAATTATATTTTTTCTAAAGTCCATGAAACATCAATTAACAATACGAGATAAATAAACTGCACCTAAAGTCCGAAATCTGCACTTAAAGTAGCTAAAATTAATTACTTTAGGTGCAAAGCTGGTTATGAGAGTTTTGCCTAAATAGTCGATGAAATATGCCACTTATTGTGCAACTAATGTTTCTGCCCAAAAAGTCTTAAATTTGAGATACTAAAAGTCCAGTAAGAAAACTATGAAATTCAGGAAAATTTTATCCATTGGAATTGCAGACAGCAAGCTAGAACCAAAATACTGGGAAAGACTTGATAAATTAACAGAGCAACGAGTCATGCTCTCACAAGACAGTCCCGAAATAAAACCCCAAATAGCCGATACAGATTGTTTGCTAATGAACCCTTTTGTATTTAAGGTGGACAAAGAATTTATCGATGACGCACCTAACTTAAAATTCATAGGAGTTCTCGCTACAGGGTACGGTGTAGTTGATCATATATATGCCGCAACAAAAAATATTGTTGTTTGCAACATACCTGGTTATGCTACTGAATCGGTTGCCGAACTTGCTATCGCAATACTTTTGGAACATATAAGAGACATAGAATATGCCAAACGATTGGCAAGAAATGGCAGTTATTCCGATGTACCAAGGTTTCCAGTTTATGAAATTAAAGGAAAGAAGCTTGGTATAATAGGCGCGGGAAGAATAGGATCCAGAGTTGCTGAAATTGCTCTGGTCTTAGGTGCGGAAGTATCTTATTGGTCTAGAAATAAAAAACCTGAACTTGACACTAAAGGTGCAGTGTATCAAGATGTTGAAAAGATTCTTTCTGAATGTGATTTTGTTTCGTTACACTTAGCACTTAGCACTTAACAAAGATACCGAAGGGCTTTTGAATGAAGCACTTGGTAAAATAAAGTCTGGTGCAATTTTGCTCAATTTATCTCCTAATGAGTTGGTTGATTTAAAAGCTCTAGAAAAACGCTTGATAGCAGGAGATTTAATTTACATATCGGATCACACAGATGAAATGACATCAGAACAAATAAAGCAACTTTCACAATACAAAAATTTCATACCTTATCCGCCAATTGGATACCAGACTGTAGAAGCTACTGCATCAAAGCAAGAAATATTTGTAGGGAACATTGAGAATTTCCTTAAAGGATCACCGACAAACAAGGTAAATTGAATACTCTATCCACCCACAGACGCTTTCTTGTGTACATCATAAACCCATAACTGCGTATTTAGAACCTCCAAATAGAATCCGAGAAAAGATTACTGGGCTTATTGGTAATAACCAAAGCCAAAAAAAATCCGCCGAAGCTGAAGTTAGTTGCTTTGGTTGCGAACATCATTTCCACTTATTAATTATTTGAACGATTAATTTTATAAGGCCTCTTCAATAAGCCTTGGCAAAATAAACAACTTCCTTGCCAGCCTTATTGCAATAAACACATTTACCTGCCCTCTCCTTTTCAAAAGGAATAATTCTGATAGTAGCTCCAGTCTCAAGTTTTATCTGATTTTCACAATGCTGCTCCCCACACCAACTTGCTTTGACAAAACCACTTCCTACATTTTTCTTAAATTCTTCATAACTTTTAACTACAAAAATATTTGCATTCAAAAACTTCTTTGCGTTCTTGTATAAATTTTTCTGTATATCGTCTAAAGTTTTTAGAACTTGATCAACAAGTCTATTTTCTTTTACAAAACTTTTTCCAGAATTATCCCTCCTCACCAAAACAACTTGCTTTTTCTTCACATCCTTAGGCCCAATCTCAATCCTCAATGGAATCCCCTTCAATTCCCACTCGTTAAATTTCCATCCTGGCGTATATCCTTCCCTGTCATCAAGAATTACATTCATCCCCCTCCTTTCGAGTTCACCTTTTATTTTCTTAGATTTTTCAAGAACTTTCTTCTTGTCCGAAGGCTTGTAAAAAATAGGGACTATGACAGCATGTGTATGCGCAATCTTCGGAGGCAAGACTAATCCTTTGTCATCTCCATGAACCATAACTAGCGCGCCAATGAGCCTGGTTGATATTCCCCATGAGGTTGTCCATACATACTGCTCTTTACCGTCTTTATCCAAGAAAGATATTTTGAAAGGTTTGGAGAAGTTCTGGCCAAGATTATGTGAAGTTCCCATTTGTAAGGCTTTGCCATCAGGCATGATTGCTTCTACTGTAGTTGTAGTCAATGCGCCGGCAAATTTCTCCGCATCACTTTTGGTTCCTGCCAAAACAGGAATCGCCAAATAATTTTCAATCAAATCTCTATAAGCTTCCAATATTGTCAACATCTCCTTATCAGCACCTTCTTTAT
>CAZERL010000025.1:0-12420 GCA_964514495.1 uncultured archaeon | reverse complement strand
TTTCTAGTCGAACGACAAGTTATACCAATCAAATACGCAATCTCTTGAATCTCTTCTGGCGTATATCCTACAAGCAAACCTGTATCAACTTCAACCAGCGGTACGCCTAATCTGTTAAGTCTGTAAGTAACAGGACCATTTTCTTCTTTGACAATTGCCGCCGCGTCCTCTTCCAAGCTGATTTGAGTAATAGGGACTTTCTCGCCTTTATAATTCAAATAACCATTCAAACCAACAATAAGGGACCTCTGATATGAAAAAGGTGAACTACCGTCCAAAACAAGCTTCCGCATCACATGTAACTCAGAAGGTGTTTCACAATTCATTAACATAGCAATCTGAAGACTAATTTCTAATGCTTCGTTATTTAATTCATGAGGTGGCTCCTCATCTATACAAACCATGCAAACTTCATTTGGAAAAATTTGGTAATGAAAAGTCCTATCTCTCAAGTATTCGAATTGTGCTGCCACATCAATCTGACCAAGCTCGCTCGATACTGGATGTAATTTCCTAATAATTATTGTTCTTGGCACTTTTTCCTTCATTGCTGTAGAGCACTTACAAAAAAGTTTATGTTTTGCCTCTAATTGTTGATGGATTTCCAATCCAGCTTTTAAACCAAGTTTTTTATAATTAATCTCATCAGTCAATCAATTACACCTCTTCTTTCACCAATTTCACCAGCATAATTAGTTAACATCATCTCTCTAATTTTGTTCATATTCTTCGTGTGGCCAAGAACGAACATCAATTTGACAAGTGCAACCTCTGGCAACCAATCGCAACCATGCCCGATGACACCTGTTTCCTTTAGCATGCGTCCAGCATCATATACATTCAAATTTAACCTTCCGTAAATAGTCTGTGGAGCTACGACAATGGGAAGTCCACTGTCAATAAAACTTTTTATTGTTGGTATCAAACTTTTTGCAAATTTATCTCCGTGAGAGCCAGTCGGCACGTGCCCTAACCCACTAACAGCTATAACAATGCCGTCATAATTGCTCAGACTTTTGATAAGTTCTGGCTTTATACCAGGATATGTGTAAATTAAAACTACATTTGGGTTAAATTTGTCATCAACCTTCACTCTTCCAGTCGATTTTCTTGTGAAATCATTTCTTAAATATTCAATTTTATTATCTGGATACAACACTTTTGCAAAAGGTGTAGCATTCACACTTTTGAAGGCATCTCTTGTTGAGGTATGCAGTTTTCTTACTTTCACACCAGAGTGGACATAGCAGAAATCATCGCTATGGCTAGCATGCATGCATACAGTTACTTGTGCTATATCTGAAGTGGCTGTTATAACAGAAGAAAGCAAGTTCATTTCATTATCACTACTACCTCTATCACCACTTCTCTGCGCACCTGTAACTACTACTGGGACTGGTAGATTCTGCAATGCGAAACTTAAAGCGGCAGACGTATAATGGAGAAAATCAGTGCCAGACATCAAGACTACACCATCTACTTTGTTCTGGTTAATTTCTTTAGCAACTTCATTAGCTATAATTTTCCAATGTTCTGTAGTTATGTCTTCAGTCCATAAGTCAAACAATTTCCTTCCTTGAATGTTCGCAATATTTTGCAACTTAGGAAAGGCTAATAAAATATCTGACGGAGAAAATGCTGGATATACGGCACCTGTCCTGTATTCAACTCTAGAAGCTATAGTCCCACCGCATCCTAAAATAGAAACGCTAGGTTTCTCAGGATTTTTTTTAAAAGTAACCTCAGCTGATTTGAATTTTATCGGTTTACCATTTTCGATTAACCTTACTTTTATGCCTTTTTCATATTTTATTCCAATGTTATATCCATTATCGAGCTTTATTACGAGTGAAGAAGTGTCACCCAGTTCTATCCTAGGCATCAGAATTCCTTCGTAGGTCTCCTTGCCTTTGGCTATCTGGATTCTGTCGCCTATCTTGATGTTTTTCGTTTTCAGCAGACTCTCTATTTGTGGAGAATACAATTAATCACTAAATTAAATAGCAATAATAACAGATAAAATCTTTCGAAATTTACAAATTATGTAATTCCGGCTAATTTTCAAGTTGATTACAGTTTACCTAATTAGTAGCTTTTCCATTTCAAATGCGAATTCCTTAGCTCTCTGCAAAGATGTTTTAGCTTTCGCTTATTTTTCAATTTCTATTGTTTTGTACTGTATCAGACTTCGCTTATTTCTTTCAAATTCAAATGATTCTATCAATGAATCTGCTTTCATCCCAGCGAGGTTCATTGCTTCTACAATCCTTTCTGACGCTTCCTGTGCTGCTATACAATCACCTATTTTTAAAATTTGATTTCGGTTCTAAGTTTATAAGAGTTAGCAATTAATTATCTCCTCTTCAATCTAACTACCTTTATCATATCCCCTTTAACATTAGGATGAGTATCTTCAATTTCGTGTTGCATATGCGTTGCTAAATATATTGAAACTGTGGATTTATCTAAACCTGTTCTTCTCGATAGTTCCCTTACCCATAATCCTTTCGGATTCTTTCTTAACGCTTTTCTGATTAATTCTATCTTTTCTAGGTCAGGGCCTTTCTTAGGCATAAATTATTATTAGACACGTGTCTAATTAAAGATTGTTGCATGCTCAAATAAGGCGCTACGAATTAACATATACCAAGCTTAAATAACTTACCTTTCTTAGAATTGATATGACAATTGGAGTTGCACTAGAGCATAGCCGCGGTATAATTCTTGGTACCGATAGCCTGTTTACATTTGGAGAAGCTCCTTACCAAAAACATGGTACTAAAATAGCGCATATCGGATATAACATAGGCTTACTATCTGCAGGTTCCGTAGATTTCTTTAAAGAAATTTATAGGCGATTAGAGGCTTATAGCCAACTAGATCAACTGAGTGTACCTTCTGCTGCTAAACTAGTTGCAGAACAAATGGCAGAATTCTATCTGACATTAACTCAGAGATTTGGAAAAAGAAGCATTGAAGAAACCATACATTTGGCACCAGTTGACATGTTAGTAGCAGGAATAGGTACAGATAATAGACCGTATATTTTTCATGTAAGACCACCTGGTATAGAAGGACCTGTAGATGATTTTGAAGTTATAGGAAGTGGCATTTTCTATGCAGGAAGTGCGATACAGAAAAGATATAATAGTAAAATGACAGCTGAGCAAACAGGCACATTAACAGTAAGAGCTATACACGAAGCATCACAAATGGATCCTCATGTAGGAGGGGATATAATATTGGCTTCAATTGAGTATAATCCAGAACATCCAGAAAACCCTCCATTCCATTCACAGTGGGGACAATCTCATCTCGAGCAATATATGGATATTATAAGAGCAGAAGATGCGGCAATTCGCGCGTTGTATGGTGATGATACAGAAGGATCTGACACAACGAGAAAACTTCTAAGAGAGATAAGATCTAATGTAAGCGGGCTTAGATTTCAATTAAGACAAGACAGACAACCGGAATAAAAAGTTTTATCTTGAACCCTCAGCTTCCTTTATCCTCTTTCCATCCAACATTTGACAACAGCCTGTAATATTCCTCTATTCCTATCAAAATAATGTTGTTTTTAAGCGCCTCGCTCACAACAGTAAATTCCCTGCTTTTTGACATGTGGGCGAAGCTTTCATAATTTACTGCTGTTAAATGTATTTTATCAGGTAGCAGCAAGATTGTTGCTTGTATCACCTTTTCATCCCCGCCAACCGTCAAAATATCAATATCAGAATGCCTGTTTGCTGTCCCTTTTGCGCGAGACCCGAATAACAAAGCAATAAAAGGAAATTTGAGTTCTGCAAGCCTGTTGTGGATTACCAAAAAATCCTTGTTTTTGAAAAGCCCTTTTCTTCTCAGGTATTCAGCCTCAAAAACTCGGTGGTCAAATTTGCCTGCGAATTCACATATCTTGGAATTGCCTGTTTTCGTGATTCTGAGCATGCCGTCTTTTTCCAGCTTCATTGCCTGCTCGTAGGCTATCCGATAATTGATTTTCAAGGCTTCAGCTAGCCCTTTTATGGTAAATCTTTCTTCCTTCTTGTCCAGCAGTAGTTTCAATATCCGTATGTCGCTGCCCATAATTATTACATAATGTAATAATACTATTACAAATAGTAATATATAAATTTTAAAGTACTTCTTCCAAGCTTGAAGATACAGTATAATAATCTAACTAAAATACATTTCTGCTATTTCGTCAATATCAAGCAATTCCCTTCTTGTTGGCCATGCCAATAGTTCTCTAGCTGTAAATACACCTTGACGCAAATAAAAATCCCCTAGTAAAATATTGTGCAGTATTCTATATGAATTTACGAAATTTTCCACTGGCACTCCAAATCTTATCGCCTCTCTTCTTACAAATTTCATATCATTATCCGTGGTTGGAAAGGCTTCATCTGCAATCCTTTTCATTACTGTGCTTATATCTCGCAAAGAAAGGACCACGCAATCTTTATTCTCAGGATTGTACAAATCAAATTTCTTTAGAGCATTTTCGTAGTTTTCATTTACCCAACGAGCATTTTCGTATCTTTCATTTACCTGACTAACGGGTCTATAGTTCCCGAATAATTCGTCTCTAATCCAGAACCAAGAAACACTTAGAGGGCTGATTTTTCTGGGTATAACACTGGGTGAATATAAATAGATACGATGCTTGACACCAGGTATTTTTACATAATCTTGATAGCGCGATCTATATAAAAAAATTTTGTCCTCATCTGACAGTGTTCTTAGTAGCTTTTCTCTTACTTCTCTATTTCTTACATAGTAAGCTCCCATTTCCCTGTGCCCAAGCAGTGGGTGCGTATGTAAAAGAGGGCCCAGTGACTGCCTATTGTTCCGTGTGGAATCTATTACGAAATCAAAATATGTAGGAGGCTGCCAACCGGCTCTTAAAAGCTTCTCCGCAACTTCTGGATCCTCATGCGGTTCCCTTATTCGTGCGCTTGAAACGCTTTGGCGGGTACCTCTAGCATGATCACAGCTACAGTTCAAAACCCTCAATCCTTGGTCAGATATGATATTAGAATCTGTTATGACAATTGTATGATTTGGAACTCCCAGCAGTCGTGCTGTCTTCCCTGTTATCCTCCCAGATTTTTTTGGCCAATCGACTTGAACAAAGTCGTTCACACTACTTAACCTAATTTCATAATCGTTATCTTCTTTGACAATAATCCTGTAATTGCGAATAACTATGGGTCTTCCGTCTTGTGGAAGTTCCACTCCTGTTATTCTAGGCGAATATGAATATCCTGCTGTCATTTGAATCACAATACTTCATTTTGCAGCCGAGTGGCTAGACCAGATACAACTTCTTCTCTCTGGTAGAACCCGTTACTCTGCAAAGCCATTTCCTCCACACCAACAGTGCCCAAGCGTTTACCGGCTATAGCCCTGTACGCCAAGGCATCTGCCTCCACACCTAAATATCCCAGTCTCTTGGCATGCTCTTCTGTACGTGTGGCAACCTCTAACGCTTCTTGCGTGTATTTAGGATTGTTTTGTGTCAGTAACAGGTCAGCGAAAAGTAAATTAAGTCGACCAGCCCATTCATTCGTCTGTAAGGTATGCTCGGCTGCTCTAATCAACTCGCGGAGTGGTTGTACCGGCATTGGTAACCTTTCGCGGGATCTTGCTAGTTGGAGGTAGGCATATGTTATCAATTTATCATACCCTATATTGGTTGGTTGATCTATCTTCATAGCTCGCTCGAGATGCTCAATTGCCTTTTTGTGATCCTCACGCTCGTAGTGAAGGGCGCCTACAGAGGTATGAATCACAGCCTGAGCTACATTTTTCTGCAGACTCTCTACGGCCTCAAGTGCTGTCTCAAAGTAGTGGTTTGCGTCACCCAGTCTGGCCTGAAGCCGAAGCAATTCACCTAAGGAATAGTCGACATAGGATACACTCTCTTCGACATTTCCCACCTCTTGGTAGAGACCAAGGGCATCTTCCAAATATTTTTTGGCATCTCGGTAATTTCCTCTTGCTGTTTCTAGCAGTCCCAGGCAATGTAATACATCTGCATTGTCCAATTGTTTTATATAATCAACTTCGGGACGTTCTCCCACAAGACGCTGTGCTAACTGCAACCTTTTCTCCGCCTCGTTAAGGTTTCCCTCACGACGCGAATTTTCAGCTCTGTCAAAGAAATTTTGTATTGCGCCTTGGAATAGAGATGCTTCTGGATCAGTGAGGTACGCTTCATTACTTAATAGTTCCTTTAGTGTGTACCTTCTAGCTCGAGGAAAAACTCCCATACCCCAGTTAATTCTCTGGTCATCGTAAGATTCTTGACTCATAATTCACATCCTCAATGTTTTCTCATCAACCGGATGTACCAAGCTAAGTTCGACGACGGAGGTGCGCCTGCACTCACGTGGACTTCACCATCAGTCCTGACAAAGTCCACACAAAGATATTTCAAGCCATCTGAAGTACTTTCGTACAACTTTATAGGATGCTTGAGTTTTCTGCCACCTTGCCTGCTAAACCAAGACGAACGCTCATCCAACAAAACTTGTCCACCAACTTTAGAACTCAGCCTTTCAACAGGTATAGCATGTCTGTATCTGGTTAAACCATTTTCTCTATCAAGAACTATTGGATCTATCCCCAAAACTGCTTTATCGCCAGAGTATTCAATGCCACTTCCAGTTAAATGAATACCATAAGGACCCTGAGGATTATGAAGGCTTTCATAAGATTGTCTAGCAGCTCCATCTCTACCTTCTGATATCGCAATATATAAAGGATGATGAGCTACCATGAGACCCAGTGTTTGAACTATCCATAGCGGGTCAGTTAAGCTCATATCATGATAGGTATCTCCGCTTATTGGTTCGCCGTCTGTATCTGTCAAATCGGTTAAAGCAATCTGACTTCTAAAATGTAAACCACCAAACATATATTCTATCGGCTCGCTCCATTGATCCTCAGCCGGCATTTGTACTCTTATCTGATCCAAGTATTGTTGCACTAACGGCATTATAATCAAATTAATTAGAGGATAGTAAACTATTTAACTTTAGTGGAATTTACCTTTTTTCCGTATAAATTAGAGATATATTATGATTTCTAGTCAATTAATTGGAAAAATATATCATATTTAAATACTTTTCGGAACATATAATCCATATGGTAGACCAGAAGGACATCAAGATACTTAAGGAGTTGAAAAATAATTCCAAGCTGTCAGCCAGGGAAATATCAAAAAAGACAAGAATAGCAGTTACTACCATCTTTAATAGAATCAAGAAGATGGAAAGATCCAAGATAATAAAAGGATATACAGCCATTGTTGACGATGGTAAATTAGGTAGAAATGTTGTAGCTTATATTATGGTAACGGTTGATTACAATTATCTCAAGAAAGCAAAAATGTCTCAACAGGAACTTGCTATGAAATTAAAGCAGCATGAGTTTGTTGATGAAATTGGAATTTTAACAGGTGTTAGTGATATAATAATAAAAATAAGAACTGCTGATTTGTTGCAACTCAACGAATTTGTTACTAAGGACATAAGAAACATTGAGGGCGTTGAGAAGACACAGACTTCTATAGTACTAGAGAGTTTCTAACTAATTGCCGCGGAACATTATTTAGTTAAAACTTGATTCAGAAGGACCATACGAAAATTCCTTTAATCAATAATTATTTTGGTATTTATTTAGAATTAAAGTATACGAAATCACATCAATGTTTAGAATATAAATCGTTATTTTCGATGAAATATTCTTTCTACTTCTTCATCTGGAGTTCTTTCCTTTTCAGCTATCCTTTGTTCATTAATTTCATTCTCAAATGGATATAACATCAGTTTTTTAGCATCGCTCAGATCTCTTGTCTGCCCAAATACCCAAGTTCCTTTTACAGTAGCAGTTTTTGATAACATATCTCTTAATGAGATAACACCTGCTTGTAGTGCTCTGTTAGTTACTTCGTATTCAGTTGTGACTTGTCCTGTGAATGTTTGAGAAGTTATAAACATTAGTCTGTCATCAGACCATTTTTTAATTTTAGGTAGAAGCGATCTATTTCTAGGTATGTTTGGTACACCACCAGTGCCAAATGCTTCGATGATTAAGCTCATGTACCCATCTCCGAAGAAATAATCTATAATCGATGGTTTAAAGCTCATGTAAAGTGGTAATAAATGAGTTGAATATTCTGCAAATCCATCCATTAGTGCCATTTCTTTATGTTCAAATCTTTTGAGACGCGCATTTACTATTCCCATTGCCTCCTCACTTAAGTGTACTTTACCATCAATAAATTCTCCTATTTGAGGAAAGCTTATACTTCTAAATGCATCAGGATCTTCAGGATTTATTTTTCTAGCTCTCGTCCCAGCAATTATTCTGTTATGAAAAACTACATAGGTGCCAGGAATACCAAGCGATGCAAAATTTACAGCGCTTAAAATGTTATTAATGCCGTCAGAATTTGGTTTATCTATAGGATCCATAGCACCTGTTACGACAACTGGCATTTTCTTATAAGGTAACTTAAATGCCATGTATGATGCGTATTCTTCCATCGAGTCTGTGCCACCTAGTACAACTGCACCATCAATGCTCTCTTTCTTGTACCCTCTAAAGATTCGCCTTGCTATTTGTGCTACATATTCTGGTTGCATATTTGTACTATCGACATATGTCGGCTTTCTATTTCTATCACGTATAGGTGTGTCTATGCTTATTTCAGCTATATCGTATAATTGTGGTACAAAGTTCAATATTTCCTTAGTACTATAAACAGGCGCACGTCCTAACTCACCCGTTTCAAAACTACTAGATATAGTACCACCTGTACCTAAAACCAAAATCTTCTTTTGCATGTAGAGTTTACTAGAACCTGAGAATAAGAATAAATATGCTTAAAAGTTGAATAAATTGACTAAAAAGTTAATTTTAAATACTTTAAATGGAATAAATATTCCATATGGTAGACAAGAAAGATATATTAGTTTTAGAGGCATTGAAACAGAATGCTCGATTGTCTTCACAAGAAATTTCTAGAATAACAAGAATACCAATAACCACGGTGCACAACCGAATTAAGAAATTAGAAAAATTAGGCATTATAAAAAGCTACACAGTTGTTTTAGATCACAAAAAATTGGGAAAGGAAATAGCAGCGTATATCCTAATAACTGTTGATTATAAGTTACTTAAAGAGAAAGGTATTACTCAACATGATTTAGCAAAACTATTGGCAAAAAATGAATTAATTGAGGAAGTAGCAATTTTAACAGGAGGTTCTGATATTATCATCCGTATAAGGGTTGGTAACATAGAGCAACTAGATTATTTTGTAACTAAATATTTGAGAAATATAGATGGTGTAGAAAAGACACAAACAACAGTAGTGCTTTCTAATTTTAAGTAACTTAATTTCCGCAATGAACTTCCTTAACTACTAAATTAGGGGTTTCAAATGGTTGCCTATTTTGGGATATTAATTAAATTCATTTTGCCAAACTTTTTCGACTTTCCAATGGTATTCTCTCGGTACAAATGGCATTCCTAATTGCTTAGAATCTAATTATGAATTGTGTTCTCTAATGTTCCATCGGAATCCTTTCCACTCATCACCTTCTGTTTGTAAATTATCTAACTTCTCCCGCACCAAATAATTCTAAATCTAACCCGCCCCTGTCAGATGCAAATCTATAAAGTTCCAATAATTTTGATGCATATTCCCTGCTTAAAAATGCCCAGTCTCTTATGGTATCAGAAACTCCTTTGGCAACTTTATCTTTCAAATCAGGATTAAATGGATAGTTTCCTTCTCTATTGACATTCAGAAATCTGCTAGAAAGCACAAAACCACCAATATATGCAGGTCTGTAAGTTTCCTTATCTGTTTTAGATGAACGAGAATCAATTCCAATAGTAATTCCTTCTACTTTTCTCCCCAACTGACTTTCCATAGACGGGCTTGGTGGCAATCTTTGAACCATCCCTTCTTTAATATCTGGATATGCTCTCAAATCATACAAACTATCTATTTGCAATCCCCATGATACTCTCCAATAATCACTAGTAGGATAGGTTCTATGAAGTACACGCACAATTGTTGGCATATCTGGATTTGCACCAGCAAAAAATAGGCGATCCTTTGGATCCAGGAATCCATCCCATCGATATGCTACAGCCCAATCCATAACTTCGTCGGCATTAAGAGATACTCCACTACCATGCCTAATTGATTCTGGAAGTTGTTCAATTGGCACACCATAAATCCATCTAGCATTAAAAGGTCCGTAAGGATCTATTTTTGGCAAATCACTTCTTCCCACTGGATTATATCCAATTCCAGTCATTGCAGGAACTAAATGAGGTCCAAGTTCTCCCACCCGTAGATCTAGGTAATTTGTTTCATTTGGATTAAAAACTAAAGGCGGATTTGTTCTAACCCATTGTTTTCTTAGGTTCTCAGCAGACATTAATTCTGTCATAATTATTCTTCCTCGAAAATTATTAGATGGAACTTATATTTAAAGGTTTCTATTATAATGACTTATTAGTGGTGAATTACTTCATCCTTTTATTGATGAAAACGTATGTCAAGTACGCAACTGCCGTAGAAATCGCGTATGCAATCGTTGTTCCCAGAAGCAGTCCTGAGATAAGATAAAAGTACCTTACCGCGATTGTATATGCTATTATAGTAATAGAAGCATTTAGCATCAATGATTTTGCAATCGCTCTTGAAAATTCAACGCCTCCTGAATTGTAAGTAATTATCAATGTTGAAGTATAAATCGCTGGAAATACAGAAAATATGCCTCCAAAAATTGGACCTCCAAATTTGCCCATAAATACAGCAAAAGCGATTATCAATCCACTTAAAATTGCACGTCCAATGATTTGCAATAACGTATAAGTAACTTTTATTTTTCCATAGGATTTAATATTCACTTTCTTCTCGAGGATATAATATGAAATTGGGATTGTTAATAGCCATGCAAAGATAGAAAATGCAAAATTCTCTATTTTAAACACAACAACTAGGGCCGATAAAACAAACCAAGTTGACAATGCCGCAATTAACCCCGTAATAAAATTCCTTTTGCTAGCAATAGCATAAGCAACTAAAAAAATACTACCAAATCCAATTATTAACGGCATTACGGTAGTTGCCTGTGACGCAATTTCAGGTGTTTGCGTCCAGCCTATGAATAACAAAGCTACTAGTGTGGATGACGGAAGCCCGCCTATAAAGCCACCAATTTTGCTACCAAACCGTTCTGCCATGATTGTAGTGAGAGTAACCCATACACTTCCAACTATAAATGACAGCAATAATTGAATCCAAAATAGATCAACCATATAATAATCTTTCTTTTTCATTTAAAAAATGCATGCTAGTAGACGAAGAAGAGCCGTATACTATAATCTTCCCTCTTACGAGAACCAATTATTTTCTATTGACACACTGAATGCATAAAAACTGGTCTTTCTTTTCCACCACAGACTTTAGGTCAACCTTGCTCATACACGACGGACATTTAAAACTTATCTTGGTAAAATTTCCATCCATTTTTGGAAAAGTTACTTTAAGCATATCACACACCCTACAAAACCTTTCATTTCTACGAGGTCGTTGGAACTTATTTCACTGTCACATGAAGGGCAAAGAATAGCCGATTGCATTTTGGTTGGCGAGTGAGGCACAAAGTCCCTAAATCTTGCGAATTGTTCTTCGTTCATTATTTTAGTTATTAAAACAACAATTAAATACTCATCTACTTATTATATTAACATATGTTGACTAAAAAATTCAATGAAGCAACAAAAGTTCAACGGACTAATAGTGCCCTAAGTCAAAATGAACGATTGTCATTGGACGAAATTGACATCAAAATCCTAAAAATATTATTGCAAGACTGTAGAATCTCGAATAGGGAGATTGCAAGAAGGCTGCATGTATCAGTAAATACTGTAATTGATCGATTGAGTAAACTAGAAGCCTCTAAAATAATTAGAGGTTATCATGCCGATTTAAACACAAAAAAGCTCGGTTACAACTTGACAGCAGTGGTTCATCTTGCTACCAAAAAAGGATTATATGAAAAAGTTTCTACTGAATTAGCAAAATTGCCGAATCTCTATGGTGTATATGAAGTTACAGGAAATTATGACACAATTATTGTTGCAAGATTTAAGGACATAGATGAACTTGAAAAGTTCATTAGGCTTTTGCAAAAGAAAGATTTGATACAAAGAACGGAGACTAGTATTGCCTTGAAAACCATTAAGGAAGATTTTAGAGTTATACTTTAATCTAATATTTCATACAAGCTTTTATGAAACCATCGTACAAAGGATTCGGTTTTAAAGGCCTTGAAGTAAACTCAGGATGAAATTGACTACCGATAAAGAATTTGTGATTTGGCA
>CAZERL010000024.1:0-12484 GCA_964514495.1 uncultured archaeon | reverse complement strand
CCAAATCAAAAAATAAAAAGTGATATATTAACAGTAAAAGATAAAGAAGAGATTGGTTTTTTTGGGTTGGAAAATTACTTTTTCATCTTCATATGAACTACAGCAGCCACTACCAGCAGAACAACACCCAAAAGCATATGATAAGTATGATCTAAACCAAACCCAAAACCGCTTTTGACATGTAAATCATGCGGAGCAACCAGGTAATACAAGCCAACTAAAGCAAGAATTACAGTTATTATCAGTTTAACTCCTGCCATAAATTAAATTTGATTTCCTTTCTTATAAAGATTATCTATTTATTTGCACAAAATGAAGTACTAAAAATGGCAGCAAAAGACACGAGTAAAGAATGGATGCAGTGGCATGCCAAGAAAATGATGCTGTTTGGTGCTCTAGTATTCATAGCTGGGTTATTGAGAAGCATGGGATACGACTGGTCTGTAGTGTTGATGGTAGTCGGTGCAATAGTATTCATTAAAGGTTTAATTAAAATGAAGATGTGATTACTACAGAATATATTTTCGTGAGCATAATTTAACTAACACCAGCTAATTCGGCACAAGCTTGTCTAGCTACATCGCAGGTAGATACAGTTTTATTGTAAAGTTTCTGCATACACTTAACCATTGTCTGTGGAGCACCATCTGCAGAAGGCCAATTTCTTATCGAACAAATATTGCACCACTCTTTAAATGAACTTCCTACACCTCCGCAAGGGTCTTCTTTGGCAACAGAAATAAGAAAATAAGACATGCCAGCTATTGAAACAATTACAAGCATGGAAACTATGAGTACAATGTTCAAAAGCATAATAATATTTTGTGTTTTTTTAATAGTTCTTTATTTTCCCCATCTAATTATATTCTACATTATATATTTTTGTGTATGTAACTTCTATGATTTATTTTTTAAAAGTAATAATAATTTATGGTAATTGACGTTTCTGAGAAATGGCATGAATGCGGTCTTTGTAAATCTAAATATCTTACTAAGCAGGAAGCCGAAAAATGCGAGAGGTCGCATAAACTTAGAGGTGCAGATATAGGCGATATATGAAATATATGTTATAATATATATTTTTGGGTGATTACTAACTGAATAATTATGTTTTTAAATAATTATATTTTTATAACGTGAGAGTTGAAATATAAGGCTAAAATATACTTTATATTATATATTAAATATAATAATATAGTGAGAAAAATGGCATACGTCTTATATATAATAAGTTATATATTTAATAATATATTTTAGTATGCACAAATGTGAGTGTTTCACTGGTGTGTGGCATTTTTTAGTTGCTGAAATTTTGTATGTAGGAACTCTTATAGAGTCAAAAGATCACCTGAAAACGAGTTTTGTATATTTACGATGCCTTAAAGGCAGTTATGAGCTGTATTTGGCAACATAATAGCCCCTCGAAAAGTGAGAGTTCGCTGGAGATAATGCCGGTAGTATAGGTTCATTGTTATACGTATAACAAGCGAATGCGTTACGAGCCCTACGGTAGCATTCATAAAAAAAAGAAAGTGAGAGTTAAGAGGATAGCTAGCGAGTGAGATCTACAGTTAAATTTATATCTGTGCGAGTACATATTATGATATTATGGGTCTAATTAACTGGTTCAAAAAGCTATTACGAGTTAAATCAATCACAAATCAATCAATCACTCCTTCCTACAAAGAATTTTCGGCCTCTGAATCTACTTTACAACCAACCGAGTTATCTGAACCCTCACCTTCAACTATTCAACTTGAAAAAGAATCCCTCCATCTAGGTATTGCTGCTGGATACACCGGTAGATCTATTAGAGATATTGATTCTTCATTAAACCGCATTGAATCCCAGATGGTCACGAAAGACTGGTTAGCTATAAAGCTAGAAGAAGCCATTAAAACCCATGAAACGCATGAAGAACACCGCTTTCAATCTATAGAAGCTACTTTAAACTCCTTAATTCGATATTTCGATAGTTTACCTGCTCAAAGTAGGATAGAAACGATTAGAGAAGCTCTAACATCTATGCAATTAACCAATAAAATGCAGCAACTGGTTAAAGCAGTAGAAGGGGCTGGGGAAATGAGCTATGCAGATCTGGCATTAAGGCTAAATATCAGCCAAGATGCCTTAAGAGGACTCTTATCCAGGGTTGTTAGAAGGACAAATCAGATACAAAGGGTTGAAAGGAGGAACAAGGGTTGGGTACGATTCATTAGCGAGTCAAATCAGAATCAATCACAAATCAATCAAGAATCTATAGACAATACTATGCAAGAAGGTATATCGGACCAGTGACGTCAATGTCTAATGTAGCCACTTAGTAGTGCATGAAGGACAGTTCAATAGCTTTTCTGTAATCTTCATTCTAACCAATGAATTGCACTTTCTGCACGGAACATTTACATTGCCAATATATGGCGAAAACTTACCCCTAATTATCACCTCAGAGTAATATTATATATAGCCTTCTAAACATATAAACATTATGGAATTAAAGCACTATAAACTTAAAACCTTTAAGATATTTAGTTAATCTTACCTTCAACCAATATAAATTTTACTTACATTATAAGACAAAAGGCATTATTTTCATTTATTACAAGGTTTCCATATAAGAAAACTGAGATCAGATTGCCTATTTTTGGGTATTTTTCAGCTTCCTTGTAGTCTGGAGATATCTGAGTATTCCAACTGTATTGTAGCCATGTTTCAACTTCCAATATACAGGAAGGTTTGGAAGATTCATCGGCATCTCGGCATTAACAGCCCTTCTTTCAACAAAATCTCCTATACTTTCTAATGCTCTTTTAACAGTATCTGGATGCATCTTCAATTGCCTAGCTATTTCCCTTAACCATAGTCCTTGCTGATAGCTTTCCAACAGCTTTACAACCTTGATTATCGTTGGAATATTGGTTTTCATATATCTAAATTAGGACACGCATCTGATAAACCTTTCTATGGCAATTGAATTTATCTAAAAAGGTAAAACAAGCCCTTTTTTGCATAAATAAGAACAATTTAAGCTTTTCAAGATATCTTTAGATAATGTTCACTTTGTGCATCGCCTTTGGACATTTGATGCACAAGATTTTGAGGATAAAAGCTTGATTTTTCTAAAGGTAGAATTAGTGCATTGACTAAGGAGTTTTAATACACAGGCGAGTATCATCGAAAAGTTAAGACTAAAAGTGGCTAATGCCAATTATAAGCAGGGTTTCGGATGCGCGGTTGATGGGAAACTCTCATAACATTAAATATTTCAGATAATAAGTTTCTTGAATGGAAGAGCTTCTAGAACACTTCAGAAAATCAGAAAAGATATCAACCGAGGTTATAGAGTTTGCCAAGCCTTTAATAAAAAAGGACGCCAAGATTCTAGATGTAGCCGAAAGTATTGAAAACAAGATAAGAGAATTAGGCGGTAAACCAGCATGGCCTGTCAACATATCTATAAACGAGATTGCAGCCCACTATACCCCGGAAATTAACGATCCAATCGTACTTAAAGAAGGTGATTTGGTTAAGGTTGACATCGGAGTTCAAGTCAACGGCTGCCCATGGGATAGGGCGTTTACTGTTTGCATAGGGAATAAATCGCATCCGCTTACCGACGCCTCTGCGAAAGCACTAGAAGAGGCATTGAAGATGATGAAGGCTGGAACTAAAGTTTTCGAGATATCCGAGATTACGGAAACTACTGTCGACAATCTAGGCTTCAATGTCGTAAGGAATTTGTCTGGGCATGGCATCACACAATACCATCAGCATGCCCCACCAATGATACCAAACAGCAAAAATACCATACAGGATGAATTGGAATCTGGGAAGGTTTATGCCATGGAAGTCTTCACAACAAACGGCAGCGGTGTAGTCGTCGAATCATCACCTACAGGAATTTTCAAATATCACGGCGATAAACCAGTTAGGTTATGGGAGGCAAGAAAGATTTTAGATATTGCGAAGAATGAGTTTGACCAATTGCCGTTCTGCAAGAGATGGATTAAGGGTATATCACCAGTAAAGTTAGATATTGCATTAAGACAGCTGGCAGAAGCATCAGCAATTGAGACATACCCGCCATTGAAAGAACAATCGAATGGCTTAGTTGCTCAAACAGAAGAGACTGTGATTATAGAATGAATCTAAAAATTCGGAATTAAGAAGGGCACCCGTTTTTTATATAAAACATAATTTTTGCCAAACCGGGCTTCCAGTTCCTTCTCTTCAACAAGTTTTATGTATGCAAGGTAAGAAAGCGGAATAACCAACCCAATTCCGATAAAAGAAGGCGAATTAAAAATCACTCCTAATCCAACAACATAGACAATAACTCCCATTACCATTAGGTTGCGTGAATGCGCAAACGGCCCGCTTGTCACTAATTTTTGGGTTGGAATAAAGGGAGATGGTGTACCTTTGCCAATCCTGAAGAAGATTATCACAGTCCATAGAAACAATACCAGACCAGAAGCAAAAAGGAATGCGCCTGCAAGGATGTTAAAAGGATATGGCAAAATCCGAGGCAGGATAAAGTTACTTTCAATCCCTTTCGATATAACAAGAGATAAGCCTGGAATAAAGATAAAAAAGAAAAAAGGGACTCCGATTACCAAGAACAAGAGCTTTTGCGATTGACTATATTTTTTCTTTTGCCACTCAATATACTTTTTAATCATTCGTCATCAATAGAATTATCTAAACAGCAACAGCATTCTCAGGCCTCTTGCCCTTCTCCAGCATCTGTTCCTTTATCGTTATCTCATCAGTTACCGCCTTTAGCACAGGACCAAACGTATATCCCTTATTAGTTCTGCTTACCATCCTCGGAACATCAAAATCTATCGTCAGTATAGTCGCATCATTCGCCTCCACACTAAACGGCCTTACAATCTTCAAAACATTGCTCGGTATATGCATGGGATACGTCTTGTTGTAAACCTCAAAACCAGGATTGTCTATCTTGATGTTGGCGCTTGAAATGTAAAGTCTGATTTGCGTGTAATTGCCAGGCTCTAATTCCTTCTCACCTATCATCGCTATTTTATCAGTATACTCCAGCAAGTCTATTGTCTTCTCCCCCTCGAATATGGTAGTCCAGCCGGATGCCACAACACTTTTGTTCTCTATAGGATCGTTTGTAGCATGGACTTGCACGCTCTTTATCGTGATGAATAGTTCTGTAGCGTCCCCCAAACCGACAGTCGACAATTTCTGCCGGACATCTTTCAATGCAACCACCAACTCACCTTTTGGCGTTTGGGGCTGCTCTACTTCAGGTGTTGGCTCTGGTTGTACAGGCGCTGCCCTTGGCGGTGCTGGAATTTCTCTCTCAACCGCAGGCTTATACTGCGTAGAATAAACCACCACAATCGCAACTAAAGCAATAATGCCCAAAAAGAACCCAATCCTCCTGAAATCCTTTTGTGAATATCTCCCCCAGTAGTCGTTCCAATATTTTGCCATTATACTATAGTAGAAGTCATGAATTAAATCTTTTTAAAGTCGAAATACCAACTAGTGATTTACAAAAAGGAGATTGAAAATGGGTTATTCACAGCAGAATAGCAAAGGTACAACGTATTACCTCCATGGCCGCGAGGGAAGGGGCGGAGCTAAACTTTATTTCTTTTCCAAAGATTCTAATGATTCTATAGATTTGCCCGAGACAATGACTGTCATAGAAGGGCCGACTACGATGTTGATGGTGAAGAAAAAACAATAATTTTGCTAATAAATTTTTTACAAAATCAATTGTTGATATAAGTTTTTTATAGGCAAGCTTTTTATAAACTGAAATCAAATTATCTTTGGTGTTTCTATGGAAAATGGATATAGTGACGGCGTCACAGTCGAGAAACAGAGAGAAGAATCTCAATTAGCGATAGTTAATTTACATTTAGGAACTAATTTGGAATACAGGCCCCAACCTGCTGTCATGGACACGGTTTGATATTTTATTTAAATTCCAAAATCAAAATAAATTTGTGCATTCTGTTTGTGATTCCTGCAAGCTGCCGGTAAAGAAAGCCGGCAAATTATACAAGAATGGGTATTTCTATCTTTGCAAAAGCTGCAGAGCCAAACGCAGAAGATAATTATTTATGAATGACGAAGAATGCCTTTATGGAATTTGCCAGCAGATAACCGCAATTTGTGCATTTGCCCTCGGTAGCTGTGATGATGCGCTTCAAAATTAATCTGCTGCACTTAGGACACTTCAGTTTATTTGGTAGCCTCACTTGTTGAAGGAGTGTTTTAGTATTTAAATTGAATTTGTTAGTTGAAAATATATTTTAAAGCCCACATTCACTTGAACACAAAACCAGTTTCCTCGGACCATAACAGCAAATCCAGCTCATCAATCGGTATCCCGGTATCTTCTGCAAATTTTTTCATCCTATTTTCTATTTCCAAATATTTTTTCTTGTTCAAATTCTTGGGCAGGTCTTCAATCACACCATATCTTTTCAAGTTTTTTAAAATATGGACATCTAAAATCGCCAAACCATTGCCGATTCCTATATTCCTTAAGAAATGGCTGGCCTCTTTCATCCCCATACCGTTTACATTTTCTGCCAGCCACTCCCTCAACTTATGGGGATTTTCAGAAGAGCCAACAAATTTCTTCACATTTAGCTTGTTGCCGTCAGAAAACATCCTCCTGGCTTCTATGATATAATTGCTTTTGTTCTCATTGAACCTGACAGCGTTCAAAAAAGGTTTTATCTGCTCCTTTTCCCCACTATATAATAAGTTATTTTTCACCAATGCCTGCACCGCATTCCAGCATGTCGTTGCTTTTGATTGTGGGGTGCATAGACAAAATGCGAGTTCTGCGAAAATTATTTCATCTTCCATATCTTTTATTTTTCTGAATTCATCCAAGCGTTTCTTTATCTCAGTTTTCTTTGCCTCATACTTTTTTAGCAAATCGTTTATCATAAAAATCTTTCAATGCGAATATTTTTTCTCTTATGTAAATTACATGGTGTTTAAATATGAAAGTAAATGTTAAAAGAGTTAAGCCTATGGTTTCTGCAATAATTTCAAAAAGCCCCAGGGTAATTTTAATTCCGGTTACTGGGGCGAAATCATAAGTTGCTAGTGGCCAAAGCCAGGGTACTAAATCCTTCATGTCTTCCACCAAATGCAGGTAAGTGCCTAATAGAACGGCCAGCGCAAAATCCTTTCTTCTAGTCACTGCATAAACAACCAAACTTGCTAGCGGACCGAAGAACAAATTATGCGCAAACAATCTCGAATATTGCGACAAACCAAGTAATACCAACCCCTTATCGATTATATCTGGAAGAATGGCACTTGCGCCAACAATCAAAGGCGACAAGTAAAGTAACGAGCCTAAAAACACAGAAATGCCTATGTGCCCAAAGAGTAACATTTTAATCAAATATAATTTCATCCAGTAAGCTTAATTTCCACATGCAATCCTTGAGGTATGTTGACTCTCATTATCTGTCTTAATGCCCTATCGTCTGCCTGAACTTCTATCAGTCTTTTGTGTATCCTCATCTCCCACTTGTCATAGGTTGCATTCCCGTGCCCAGTCCCGTCACCACAAGGAGTTTTTAAAGTCACTACTTTCAAAGTTTTGGTAGGCAATGGTATAGGCCCTCGATAGCCGACACCAAATTTTTTAGCAACATCTCTAATTTCGCTGCAAATCGAATCGAGTTCATGTATGTTCTTTCCTGATAATTTTATTTTTGCTACTTGCATCTTATCACTTTATTGAACATATGGTATTTAAATGTTTTGCTAACCTAAAAATTCAAAATTTTCTTGTAGTTTTTGTATCTTGTTTCTATATTATCTGGATTCAACATCAGCAACTTTCCAATGCCAAAGTCTTCCACAGCAAATGAGCCCATCACATTGCCGTAAATTACCGCATCTTTTAAAGTCTGCGAGTCTAATTTGCCGCTTCTAGCTATATGGCCGATGAACCCGCCAGCAAATGAATCTCCAGCACCCGTTGGGTCCACTATTTCTTCTAGAGGATACCCAGGAACTGGAAACACAATGTCTTCTGTGAATAGCAGCGAGCCATGTTCGCCTTTTTTAATTATAACAAACTTCGGCCCCATTTCCAACAATTTTCTACCGCATTTTATCAATACAGGATCGTTTACAATCATCCTTGCCTCGTCATCGTTTAATATCACACAGTCAACGTTCTTTATCATTTTAATCACGCCGTTTTTACTATTTTTGATCCAGAACTCTATGGTGTCGCATGCCGTTAATTTCGGCTTGTCAAATTGCTGCAAAACTTTGATGTTCTTCATAGGGTCGTTATTGCCGACATAAACATATTCTGCTTTCTTATACTCCTCTGGCACCTCCGGTTCGAATTTTTCTATTATATTTAATTCCGTTTTGTTTGAAATCCTCTTGCTCAAGTCATAATCGAAAGTAGAATCGTAATGGAAAGTTTTGCCATCTAGTACTTTTAACCCAGTTGTATCTAGATTGCTTAGAAGTATATTTTTGTATTCTTCTGGAAAATCATCACCGACAGCAGATATCAAACTAGTTTTGTAGAAAAATTTTGATGACAAGGCACAATAAGTTGCAGACCCGCCTAAAATGTTTTCGGCGATTTTAAATGGCGTTCTTGTTGTATCTAATGCAACAGTGCCGAATACTACAATCATGAAACGATTACGTACAGATATTTATTTAGCTTTAACTGTCGATTTAAAATCCAAGATTTTCTTTCACAAAAATCAAAGTGATCCTCCCGGGCATTTCCTTATTGGTAATTAGGAGTTTGTTGACAGAACTGCCGGGAACACCATATGCTTTTCTCGCACGTTCGCTTTCCAGCGGCAGTGAATATTCATAAATGCGTTTCATACCCTCCTCGATATTTTTAACTATCTTCTGTATGCCAACAACCCAAATGACATGAGCAGCACCAAATGCATAGGCTGGCAGTTGGCTTCCAGATGCAGATGCAATCAAAACATTGCCATCTTCGGTTACTGCATGGACGCTGCCAATAGCCCAGTCAGGAGCAGACCCTATTTTTCTCATTTCTGATGATTGAGTTTTCCTGTCCATTGAGAATAGTTTCTTTCTGACTGAGTTAAACTTTCCAGAGTCTTGTATCTCTTTTGAAATACCTATTGTGTCTAGTGTTGTAGAAGTCATGTCCATTACCTCAGCCCCAGCAGGTAGAAGTTCTAGAATCTTTCTCTTTGCTTCATCACCATTTTCAGCAACCAACGCATCTATACCATTAGCTTTTAACGCCGAAACGGTTCTTTCTATTTTTGATTCGTTTGCCAATTGCATCCATTGATTCATAAAACATCTCCTAATTTTTAAAACGAAAGAGGGAGAGGATTAATTGTTCCTCTCCAATTCTTTGATTCTTTCAGCTACACCCTTAGTTTCCTTACCAAGATAGTCTTCATACTCTTTAAGCATCTCTATTTTCTCCTCTTTTGTAAAGAAATTTCTCATTCCAGTTCCACCGCACATTTTTCATTACCCCCTATTTTCATCGGACACAAATTATCGGATGTCCTATACATATATGTAATGTGGCATATTTAAATATATCGGATGTCCTATATTTATTAGACTGGTGAGACGAATGAAATACGGTTGCGATATGCGGGGCATGTTATCCTTTCAGATACTTTGGTTGTTATCAAAAAAATCTATGCATGGCGAAGAATTGGCAGTAGAGATGGAAAAAAGGCGTGGAGAAAAACCGAAAGCAGGTACGATATACCCTGCATTGAAAGACCTAAAAGAGAAAAAACTTATTAAGGGGCAGAAGAAAGGTAAAATCATTATATACTCAATTACGTCAGAAGGGACAAGGGCTGTTAAACACGCACGCGCATATTTTTTAAGATGCTTTAATGATATTTTTCAATCATGAGTAAAAAATGAATTCACATCTAACTATTAATAATCTAGTTATTCTTAAAGTAATTTACCAAAGAAATATCTAGCCTGGCTTTCCCAAATCTGGTAGAGATGGCACATTAGGCTTTGTAACTTCTTGCATTTCTGGTAATTTTGATTTTTCTCTTGATTCTATGTTGCTAAGTGTAGAATTGACTTTAGAAGGACCTGCAAGTTCTTTACTAACTTGAACCTTTTTACCCTCATGTACACAACCTGAAAGAAATACTGTAATAACAACTGCAATTACCAACAAATGAAATCTTTTCACTTCATTTCACCCTCCTGAATCTCTGTAGGTTGTTCCTCTTCAACTATCTCTTCTTGAACTTCTTCCTCTAATTGTTCTTCATATCCTTCTTCTATCTGTTCAATCTCTTCCTGAATCTCCTCTATCTGCTCAATTTCAGAAGTACCTTCTTCAAATTGCTCTCCTTCAGTTTCTTGTATCTCCTCACGACTATAGTAGAGTTCCCAATATGTATCCACCTTATTCCACATTGAGTCAATTTTTGAATAAGCCTGCTCTAGTTTAGCGATTGCTTCATCTCTTTTACCTTCACCATATAGTTTCTCTCCCTCAGCAACTATGTTTTTAATTTCATTATAAATTGGTTCGATTTCTGCCAGCTTACTTTCAACTTCGCCTTTAGATATTCCATAACTTTCCCAAGCATTCAGATATCCAGCATCACTCAAATCAGCTTTAAATGAGCTTATCGATTCGCCCCCCTCTGAAATTACAGTTTTAAGGTCATCGATTTGATTAACAACATCCCAACTATAGTAATAATCATAGTCATAAGATTCTATAAGTCCGGAGATTTCATCTAGTAAATTCCATGTTTTATCATAATCTTTTGCATCAAATGCTTTCCTAGCTTCATTATATTTGCTCTCAATTAATTTCTGGGTATCTTGTATACTAGAAATCTTAAATCCATACTTTTCCCAATCGCTCAAGTATCTTGGATCTGTTAAATCTGCTTTATAATAATCAACAGATTCTTTAACCCAGGTAAAATATTCTTCTAAATCCGCAATAATCTGATTTTCGTCAACCCTTTCCTTGTATAAAAGTTCTTCAAACCTCTGTATTTCTCTATCAAGCTCTTCAGATAAGTCAAATACTTTAGAATAATCCTTTTCTTCAAATACTGCTTTAGCTTCACCATAAAGGTTCTTAATATCATCAAACCATCCCCTTTCCTCATCAATATTATAGCCCTCCGTTCCTAATTCAAATAAAACCTTTTCAACCTCTTTGGCCCAAGTTTCATACCATCCAAACATTTCTTTTATGTCTTTGATTGCTTGATCTTCAAAACTCTTTTCTAATAACGTATTAAGCTCCCAATCAAGTTGTCCATATATGACATCTGCTTTTGAGAAAAGTTCCTGAGCACTTTCGTAGTTTAATCTTTCAAATTCCGCTTTTCCATAAAGATATAACTGCTTCGCTGCACCCCAAAGAGCTTTTAATCTAGTTATGTCGTATCCTTGAAATTTCAGATCATTCAAATAGTCTTCAATGCCTTTTTGATTCTCAGCAAGCCAGTCAACATAGTACTTCAAATCAGAAGTTCTAACTTCATTCTCAAGACTATGCTCGAAAGTATCATAGATATCTTCAATCTGCTCAAGCATTCTCTCTACTGCATTATAATTCTTGGCATCGAATTGAGTTTTAACTCCAGAAATAAGGCGTTTTATTTCCTGCCATATATTTTCTTCAGCATCAATCACATACCCATTTTCTTTTAATTCAGCAAGATACGAATCGATTTCTGCAGCAAAATTTTCTAACTCTCTTATGTCATTCTCCAAGTCAAAAATGTCTATTCTTTCTGCCAATGTAATTGGAGAAAGTAGCATGAATGAAACAAAAGACATTAAGAAATAGTCTTTTGCAGAAATATCCATAATAATTATTAAAATCTTTTTATTTAAAAGCTTAAAAGAATATTTGTCATATGCCTAATCTTGAAACCATAGCAGTTATTTTAGGAATACTGGTTATTGTTACAAGACTACCTGCTGCTATTTGGCCTAAAAAGTTTATTTCTTTCTGTAAACGTAAGGTTTCTAGAGAGTCTTCTACAAAAACTTTGGGGGCAATTGTTTTTCTAGTTGGCTTGATTTTTATTTATTATGTTTGGAATGAAGTTTCTTTGATTCAATTGCTCGTTGGAGGTTTTTCTATACTAATGTTGGTAATGGGAATGATAATTTTTGTAATACCAAAGTTCCCATCAACTATTCTCAATATGCTGGAAAATAAGTTATCATTAGTAAGAACAATGGCTTTTATTGCCATTCTAATAGGACTTCTACTCATTCGACTAGGTTTAGCTTAAAATAACTATTTCGCCTTAACTACCTCTGGACATTTTTTGTTGGACACCATCATAAAATTTGATAAATTGAAAATAGTTTTTATACCATCACAAAATGATATTAAATTATGGGTAAAGGCATATACACAGCAATAATTGCCATAATTGTGATAGCTGTGGTTGGAATAGCTGGAGTTTCT
>CAZERL010000023.1:0-13696 GCA_964514495.1 uncultured archaeon | reverse complement strand
TTGAACCTTTCCTCAACTCTCTTTCTAATTTAGGTTTTAATTTAGCGTTCAGTCTCGGAGTCAGATATACTATAACAGCATCTGCATCGGAAAAATTTTGTTCAAATATATCACCCTTTATCAGCTTTATTTTTCCATTCAAACCATGCCGTTTAGTATTCCAATCGGATATCCGGTATAAAACAGGATTCTTCTCAATGCCAACAGCTTTGGCTCCATATTCTTTAGATGCGGCAATAACTACTCTACCATCCCCAGAACCCAAATCATAAACCACATCATTTTTCTTAATTTCACCCAATTTTAAGATCTTCCTAACTGTGCTCATAGGCAAGGGTACAAAAAAACCGGATTGTGTTGCTATTGAAATTATTCCTAGTATCAAAGGTATTTCGAAAATCAACAACCATTCGTATGCCATTATATGATATTTCGTTTAACTAAAATTTAGATGTAGCGCCCAGGGCGGACACTTAAGTTGGCTTTAACGCCCTACCTTATTTTATATTATTTTCTTGGTATTTATTGATTTCTTATTTACTTTCTTCTACTCTTACTAGATTTTTTACTAAGATTAGATATAAGGAAAAAACCAAATATAAACAAAAATATTATAAAACCTAGAAAAGAGAATTCATTAAGATAGCATCTAAAATTGAACTTGGTGCAATTTCTTTTATTTGGATTGCCATCGCTACAATAATGCCTGAAAATAATCAACAAATAGAAATAGTTAAAGAGTCATTCGATTTTGTTATAACAAATGATTTTTTAATATTGATAGAGTTAATAAAGCGCCTAGGGCGAGATTTGAACTCGCAAGGTCTTTCGACCGCTGGTTACTTGCCATTAGATAGCAAACCAGTGCCATTCTAGAGTTGTTCCTTTACCAGGTTAGGCGACCTAGGCATAACAATAATCTAAACCCTTATATATTTGACTTTGATTTTTATAATATGAAGCCTGACACCATCCTTGTTCTGGATTTCGGCGGGCAGTACGCGCACTTGATAGGCAGAAGGATAAGGGAAAACGGCGTCTATTCTGAAGTTGTTTCATCCAACATGTCTTCAAACGAAATTTCCAAATTATCCGAAAAATTCAACATCAGGGGTTTAATCCTGTCTGGAGGACCTTCGAGTGTCTATGATTCGGATTCTCCAAAGATGAGCCAAAGCATTTTAAACGCAGGACTGCCACTGCTTGGTCTATGTTATGGCCATCAATTGCTATCACATGTGTTTCGTGGCAATGTAAAGAAAGCAACCAGAAAAGAATTTGGCCATACTATCGTTCAAATAACCAAACCTGTCAGTATACTAAACAAATTAAACAGAACTGAAAAGGTCTGGATGAGCCATGGCGATACGGTTTATAGCCTGCCTTCAGAATTCGAAACTTTGGCAACAACAGAAAATTGTCCAGTGGCTGCATTCAGGCACAAAGTAAAGCCCATCTTCGGCATCCAGTGGCATCCTGAAGTGGTTCATACGGCAAATGGCAATGTTATATTGAAGAATTTCATTTTCGACATATGCAAATGCGAAAGCAACTGGCAGCCTGCAAATTTCGCAAAAGATTCTATAAGCGAGATTAAACGAATTGTCGGGAATGAGAAGGCCATAATTGCATTGAGCGGGGGAATAGATTCGTCTACTGCTGCGTTGCTTGCATCAAAGGCTTTGGGCAAGAATTTGGTTGCGGTTTTTGTAGACCATGGCTTTATGAGGGAGGGGGAAGCCGAGGAGATCAGGAATGTATTCAAAAGCTCTGGACTTAGCCTTACGATTGTCGATGCAAAGAAGCAGTTTATGAACAAATTGAAAGGCGTTAAAGATCCGGAAGAGAAGAGAAGAATCATTGGAAACGAATTCATTAAGGTATTCGAGAAAATTGCGGAGAAGATTAAAGCAAATTATCTTCTGCAAGGAACAATTTATCCGGATAGGATAGAATCAGGCTCTACCAGGCACTCGGAAAAAATAAAGACGCACCACAATGTTGGCGGGATACCTGATAAAATAAAATTCAAGAAAATCATCGAGCCTTTGAGGGATTTGTACAAGGATGAGGTGAGAAATGTTGCCGAAGAACTAGGCATGCCTAAGTATATTGTCAGGAGGCAGCCTTTTCCAGGACCAGCACTCGCAGTCAGAATTATTGGGGAAGTTACTGAAAATAAAATTGAGATTGTAAAAAAGGCTGACAGGATAGTTGCACAGGAGATAGAAAAAAGCGGCTTAAGTGAAAATTTGTGGCAATATTTTGCGATTTTGACCGATACTAAAACTACTGGAGTTAAAGGCGATGCGAGGGCTTACGGATATACGGTTGCTATACGTGCAGTAGAAAGCAAAGAGGCGATGACTGCCAATTTCGCCAAACTGCCTTACGAAGTCTTGGAAACGATATCAACAAGAATAACAAACGAAATTCCAGAAGTTTCAAGGGTTGTGTATGACATCACACACAAGCCGCCAAGTACTATTGAATGGGAATAGATGCGAAGCAATCGAAGAGTATTTTTAACGAGTCAATATGATTTAACGAATATGGGGCTATTTGCGGGATTTGAGCCTAACGGATGCAGAATTTGGATAATCACTCGGGAAATTTATGTCTCCCTACTTATTGTAACTTTGGTTTTTTATTTATCTGCAAAACTTTATTAATTTAATATAACAATAACTAATAGGAGGATTAATCATGGCAATTTCAGTAAAAGACATTCAAGACATGTTCAACAAGGACGTCTTCACCAGCAAGGGCGTCTACTGCGGCAAGGTAACAGACATGGAGCTTGACTTATCAAGATTCAAAGTACGCTCATTGGTTATAGAGGCTGCAAAGAATTCCGCTCTGGGAAAGATGGTCGGGGGGAAGAAGGGGATAATTGTTCCTTACCCTGTAGTGCAGGCAGTGGGGGATGTCGTACTGGTAAATCACAAGATACTAGCGGGCATGCCCGAAGAGGGAGAAACTACGGAAGAAGAACCGGCTTGATTGCATGGAAGGTAAATTTCCTGTAAAAAGTAAAGAATTGCCTTGGAGTAGGAGTGGGGAAGCCTATGTATTGGCCGATTCCCAGACCAACAAAAGCTATCCTTTAGATCCTATTTCTTTCCTTGTGTGGGTTCAGTGCGACGGCAAGACAAAACTGGATAGCATAGTTGATATCTTTACTGTCAACGGCAACAGGGACATAGTAAAGGCTGCTGTTTCTGGTATATTGGATAAACTGGCTAATAACGGGTTAATCAAGTGGGTTTAGTTAGTTCAATGTTTATCAAACCATTATTGCTTCTGGTAAATCTTTAAAGTGTTCATCACCAGTAACGATTTTTGCATCCAATTCTCTAGCTGTTGTTAAAACTATTGAATCTGCTAAAGGCCAATCTTTTACAAGCTTCTTTCTCTCCACATTTATTTTACCTGATTTATCTGCTATATCTTCAGTTAATAGGACTATGCGTGTGTTAAATTTTATAAATTTTAATCTTTCTCCAAACTCTAAGTTTTCTCTTGAGTATTTGTTAGACAACTCAGCGATAACTATTGTGGGTGTGACAGCTTTTCCTGATTCAATGTATTGCTTTACTTTTCCTCCCTTTTCTGTCCCACCAAAGTATTCTATCCAAGCAAATGAATCTATCACATAGAAATTTTCTTCTAAAACATCCGTTTTGAGCAGTTGCATCTGTTGATTCATGTTTCATGATCCTTTAAAAATTCTTTATGCTCTTTTTGTGCAAGTGGTTTTAATCTTTTATCTATCCCAAACATGGATTTAGGCATATCAGAAGTTTTTTGGATCAATTTCTCTATCACTTCAGGGAAAGTAGATGCCCTCTCTATTTCTTTTATTCTCTTTAATTTCTCCCATGTGGCTTCTGATAATGCTATGGTTTTGGTCATAGTTATATGTTATAAGTTATAGTATATAAAGGTTTATAATATATAGATTAAAGACGTTTATATCGAACCATTATGGAAAAGTAGTTAGAATATAGAGATTGCAGATAACTGTAGATTTCAGAACTTATAAATCTCTCTTATCATAAGATAGCAATACCACTAAAACTTTGGAACAAATAAAAAAATCAAAAAATCTTCATATTCCCAAGCTTTCTTCGTCTTCTTCCATGTCTTCGAACGGATCAAATATGTCGTCTTCCATTTTTGCCAACCCTCCTGAAGTTTTAATCCCCGAATCAAAAAAAAAGAAAAGCGGGGAAGGATCTCATCTTATGATGTCGATCCCCAAAGTACTGCTAAGTTCTCTTACAACAGGTCTTTCGTAGCTCACTGGGCCGAGTATGTATGGCGATTTGACGCCGGTGATGATTGCTATCACTTGGATTTTTCCTTTGAACTCTGGTAGAATTCTTGCTCCCCAGAATACTGTTGCTGCCGGGTCTAGATGCTGCCCTACTGTTTCACCGATGAGGTTTACCTCTTCCAATCTCATATCTTCCCCTCCGGTTATATGCACCAAGGCACCAGCTGCGCCCGTGTAATCCACTTCAAGCAATGGATTCATCAACGCTTTTGTGATTGCATCCCTTGCCCTGTCGCTGCTGTTGGATTCACCTACTCCTATTGCCGCTACACCGCCTGCACTCATCACTGCCTTTATGTCGGCGTAATCGAGATTTACCAGGCTTGGTAGTGTGATAGTTTCTGTGATTCCCTTGACCATGCTAGCAACCAGTTCATCAGCTATGGAAAACGCCTGTTGGACTGACAGATTGCCAGCGTATTTCAACAGCTTGTCGTTTTCGATTACTATTACTGTGTCAGTAACCTGTCTTAGGGAAGCCAGACCGTCTTCTGCTTTGTTGATTCTTGCACCTTCTACCTTGAAGGGCATTGTCACCACAGCAATGACTATAGCACCCATCGATTTTGCCATCTCGCAAACCACTGGGACGCTACCTGTTCCTGTTCCTTTACCCAGGCCTGCAATAGCAAAGAGCAGATCTACCCCTTCGAGTAGTTCCTTGATCTCATTCCTGCTCTCCTCGGCTGACTTTTTGCCGATCTCAGGATGTCCACCGCAGCCTAACCCTCGAGTTAGTTCCCTGCCGATGAGGATCTTCTTGTCTGCTTTACCCACGGCTAAATGTTTCGCATCAGTATTGAGAGAAACAGTTGTAGCCCCTTCGACCCCCATCTCGGTTAGTCTGGTTACAGTGTTTTGTCCTGCACCTCCGCAGCCTACTACTGCTATCTGGGCTTTCTTTATTTGAAAGCCGAACTCCTGCTCAGCCAGTTTATAGTAATCAACATTGGCAAACGTAGCACCAGAGGTTGATTCCAGTCTAAACCTAGTTGTAGGAGATTCTTCGTTACCTTTTCCTAGCGCGCTTCTTACAATAGATTCCATTTTTTCTCCTCCTATTTTCTCCAAAATATATTTTGTATCATCGAAAAACCCTTTATAAGGTTTCGACAAACACAATTCAAGAGAAATAGATTGTTATAAAAATCCGTGACTAAAAGAATCTGTTTCCAATCCGTAAGTTACAATCCGCGAAGTTAATCCGAGTTGAGTTAATCCGTAAGTTAAGTTAAATCCGTAAAATTATTTTCTTGAGTGAATATTTAAAGGATTTCTGACATTCAACCTATATCTTGCAGTGGATAATTTGAAAGATTTCTGATGAATTTTGGAAGAATTTCAATAAAAACACAAGTGGTTGTGTGTAAAATTTATTGGGATACTATAGATGGATTGTAACACGTGTTACATAATCTGCCGTACATGCGACATATTCCAATTTCTAATAATTAACTGTTCGTCTCACTTGTTATACGTATAACAAAATTTTCTTCACTTAATAGTTACAATTTTAATGTCCCGCTTGGGACATCGATTTCTTAAAAAATGTAAAACGTTTTACATTAAAATATACAAAGAATTTAGAGCAGAAAACTTTACTTGTAACCTAATCCCTTCGATTTAGTTCTTTTAGCTGCATATGGATCCGACCAACTATATGTGTCAGTTGATGCGTATGTATCTTTAGACGACATTCCAGCCTCTTCAAACCCAGTATAAACGTTTGGAGATGACATGAACTCTCTTCCAAAATCATATGCAAACTTCACCTTTTCAGTAATAGACTTATATCCGAGTATTTTGGACTTGAACGACATTATCTGCGAATCGCTAAGCCCGAATTTCCTTAGATAATCAAAAATCAAATTCCATTCGCTTTCTGGCGTTGCATCCGATAACTCATGCCAGCTTGTATAGATTCTGAATTTAGTCGCGCCGGAAAAATCAGCCGCATTCATATTCCCATCAGGAAACGCGACCCATCTTAAGTTGGAATTCTTAAAATTTGCATTATCAAGTGTGGTCGAATCGAAAATAGCGTTCCATATATCTGCGTGCTCAAAATTAGCTTTTGTCAAATCGGCATTGGAAAACATAGTCCAGTCCATGTGCGCACTGGAAAAGTTGGCTCCAATCAACTTGCAATTGCTGAAGCTTACCCATTCAAATGCAGAATTCTCAAAATTGTAACCGCTTAAATTCCTGCCAGCCCAATCCAAACCTACTATTCTTACATTTGAAAAATCTTTGTCTCCTTTGTCAATTTTTTGCACAATTTCGCCAGCTGTCAATGCTTTTCTTTCAAAAGTTTTGCTTTTTATTCGTTCGTATAATTTTCCCATTTTCTGTGCTTCTTCATCCATTCTCACAGTGGTTATTTTCCATTCCTTTGTCTCTTCAGCCATAATTATCTCATCAATAATGCTACTTTATAAGTTTCTAATTTACCAAGAAATCTTTATCCTATCTCCTCTTATAAAATTTGCATCAAATATGTCTAGCCCTTTAATTCTTCCCAAAACAGATGGTACATCATTAGAATCAGCTATTGCTACTGGCAACTCAAACTCTTTATCTTTTATTCGAGCTTTCAATTCATGAATAAAAGCACTTAACATAGCAGAAGGTTCTATTCCTTTTATTTCAACATATTTACCAGTTGTTATATCGCCAACAGCTAGTTCTCCTATGTATCTTGGTAGCATGGAGACATCTGCTCCTGTATCAGCCAAAACATCGTCAAGCGTCAGCCATTCGTCATCTACCTTAGAGAAAAAATCTACAGATATCTTAGGTCTCTTAACTTTATTAAAAACTTTGCTTTCCTCTTCGACATAAGGAAACTCTACACTTTGCATACCAACACAAGTATGTCATATTTCGATTTCCATGCTAATGATACCCTTTTATCAGGATTTTTTTTCTTAATTTCTACATACTTCTCTTTAGGATTCAAACCTCGCCAAACTACATTACCGTCAACAGCTATCTGATATTCGTATTTAGGCTCCATAATAATTCTCTAATTTAATTATAACTTTATAGACATATAATTCTAATATGGCAGTTAAATTCCTTATTTATTGAATAACCGATTGTTTTCTTTTTGTAAAAGCATTGACAATCAAAAACGTAAGAAAACCTACTATTATACCTGGTATAAATGCCTGCACAGGATCAATAAAAACGAATGCAACAATTGTGATGAATCCAAAGATAATGCTCCAAAATGCAGCGTTGCTGGTTGCTTTTTTCCAATAAAACCCAAAAACTATCGCTGGCAGCAAAACGACATAAAAACTTAATGATTCTATCGCAAGATGGACTAAATTAAACACGACTAATGCAACACTCAATGCAAGCATGCCAACAATGAAAGTTACCCATCTACTCATTTTTAAGAGATTTTCTGGTGAAAGTTTTTTGTCAAATGTTTTCTGATACAGATCATGTACTAATGTCATACTTGTTACTAAAAGTATCGAATCTGCAGTAGACATAATAGCAGCAAAAAACCCAGCAAGGACTATGCCAAAAATACCAGCTGGCAGTATAAGACTAAGCAACTCAGGAACAATCAAATTGGGGTTTGCATTTGGCAGAAGCAACCTACCATAAATTCCAAAAAGTACTGACATGGCAAGAAATAAAACTATTAGAATACTTGAAATTCCCATTGCCCATCGAACGTTTTTTTTAGTATCTCCCGCATATGATCGTTGCCAAAGTTCTGCACTGGTTAAAGTACTTGCACCCAAGAAGAAAAATGCAAAAATAAAAACGTATAACGGAGCAAACTCCGTACCAATTAAGAAGGATGTTGGAAGGGTTGATATTGCATCTAATCCACCACCTTTTACTATCAACATAGGAAGAAATACTATCAAAAGAGAAAGCATTATAAAGAATTGAAAAATATCGGTTCTTATATCAGCCCGAAGCCCGCCTATTGCAGTATATGCAATTACAATAAAACCACCTATGATTGTAGCTATGACTGGGTTAAAACCTATTATAGCAGAGACAAAAGCAGCTACACCTAACATTTGCAAAGCTAGCCAAAGGGAATAACTCACTAAAATGACTAATGCACCAACAATTCTGACATTTTTTGAATACCTAAACTCAAGAAAATCTGGCAAAGTATACGCATGAAATTTATCTCCAAATTCCTTTATTCGCGGTGCAAAGAATTTAGCAAAAATAAAAAAATAAAAGAAAATTGAACCAACGATTGAAAAGGCGGCAAGACCAGCGCCGGAATAAGTTACGCCTGCCAAGGCAAGAATAGCTACTGCTCCCATATAAGTTGAAACGACACTTGCAACAAGAGCGAATTTATTGGTTTTTCTGCTATTTACCCAATAGTCTTCTATTCTCACTTTTTTACGATCAATGATTCCGATGAGAAATGTAACTATGAAAAAGATAGCAACTATGATTAAATCTACAATCTCCAGACTAACGGCACTCACCTAATTAAACTTCATTATTAGATTAATAATTATTTTTTATAACTCTGCCTTTCTTCTTTTGATTTTGTTCGTTTCGAAGCATAAGGATCTGCAACAGTATATGCATCGGCTGAAGTATAAGCGCCCTTAGAAGACGATATTTCATTTGTGGAAGAACCTAAATAGACATCTTGTCCAAAAGAACTTATACCAAAGTTATAGACAAATTTTATCTTTTCAGCAGCAGATTTAACTTTTCCTACTTGGGATTTGAAAAACATAATTTGTGAATTACTAAGTCCGAACAACCTCATATAATCGAAAATTACATTCCACTCGCTTTCTGGAAGATCTGATAATTCTCTCCAATTCTCAAAGTTCTTGAATTTAAAAGCACCAAAGAAATCAGCCGCGCTAGTATTTGCATCAGCAAACAAAATATATCTTAAATTTGCATTTCTAAAGCTAGTATCATCTAGTATAGCTGAATCGAATGCAGTATTCCATATGTCTGCATGTTCAAATTTAGCTTTTGTCAAATCAGCTTTGGAAAACATTGTCCACTCTATATGTGCGTTGGAAAAGTTGGCTTTAATTAATTTACAATTACTAAAGCTCACCCATTGAAGTATGGAATTCTCAAAATTGTAACCGCTTAGATTCCTTCCAGCCCAGTCTAAACCAACAATCCTTGCATTGGAAAAATCATTATCTCCCTTGTCTATTTTCTGTATTATTTCCATAGCGGTTAATGGCGTTATTTTTAAGATCTTGTCCATCAACTGCTTATACTCGTCTATTTCCATCCTTATAGGTTGTCTCTTTCGCTCTGCCAGAGCTTGTTTTTCTTCTTCGGTCATTTTTGACATAATACCAAATTAAAACTACTTTATATAAACTTACAATTTTCTATATTGATTTTATGCCAGACTACTGGAAGATTGACAAAGCATTGGTAAAACGTGTTGCTGATAACGCAAGATTAAAGTTGACGGATGAAGAAGTAGAGAATTTTACCAAACAATTATCTGATATTCTCACTACTTTCAAAAAATTAGACGAAGTAGATACCAAAAATGTCAAAGCCTCCTTCCATCCGCAGGAGATTAAGAATGTCTTGAGGGAAGATAAGGCGGAAGAATGGAAATGGCAACCATTAGCCAACACCAAGCACAAAGAAGAGAAGTACTTCAAAGGACCGAAGATTATATGAAAGCTGTTTCTGTTAAAGAGTTTCTAAGGGAAGTTAAGGCTGGTAATATAGATTTGAACGACTTTTTCACCAGTGTAGTTGAGAAAAATGAAGTCATACAAGAAAAATACAATGCTTTTATCACTTTGTTAGAAAAACTCGAAGCGCCTAGGGACAAAGGTAGCCTTTATGGATTACCTATATCTGTTAAAGACAATATCTGCACTAAAAACATACAGACCACTGCAGGCAGTAGGATACTGGAAGGTTATTTGCCACCTTTTGACGCTACGGCTGTAGATAGAACTAAGGATGAGGGTGCTGTAATCATAGGTAAGACTGTCATGGATGAGTTCGGCTTTGGAACCTTTTCCGTCAATTCTGCTTTCGCGATACCCAGGAATCCTTCAGATACTGATAGGAGCTGTGGTGGCAGTAGCGGTGGTGCGTCTTGCTTAACACTTGCAGCAGATTTCCCCCATGTTGCTCTGGCAGAGTCCACTGGTGGAAGCATATCCTGTCCTGCCGCTTTCACTGGTACTGTTGGATTGACACCAACCTATGGTTTAGTCTCTAGATGGGGGTTGATTGACTATGCGAATAGCCTGGACAAGATAGGCGGCATGGGGAAGACAGTTTACGATGTAGCCTTACTGCTATCAGTCATATCTGGCAATGATACCAAAGATTCTACTTCGCTAAATGTGCCAAAACAGGATTACACAAAATACCTAAAAGGAAACATCAAGGGTATGAAAATTGGAGTTCCTAAGGAATATTTTGAAAATATAGACGAGAAGGTTGCTAAAGTAATTTGGGCTGCAATTAAAAAATTGGAGGATGAGGGTGCAACATACAAGGAAGTTTCATTGCCGCATACCCAATACGCATTGCCATCTTACTACATAATAGCTGTATCAGAAGCGTCTACTAATCTAGCCAAGTATGCAGGAATGAGATACGGATTGCATCAGGCTTTGCAGGGTAATTTTGATGGGTATTTCTCGAATGTCAGAAGCAATGGATTTGGGGAGGAGGCTAAGAGAAGGATTGTTCTAGGAACTTTCGCTAGGATGGCTGGATACAGGGATGCCTATTATCTGAAAGCATTGAAGGTTAGAACTAAAGTGATAGAAGATTTCAAGAAGGCTTTCAAGAAGTTTGATGTGTTAGCTGCTCCAACTATGCCTGTTGTAGCTCCTAGGTTTAATGAGATAGGGAAATTATCACCTATAGAGACATATATGATGGACATTCTTACAGTAGCGCCTAATCTCGCAGGTGTACCAATGATTTCTGTTCCTGCTGGTGAAGTAAATGGATTACCAGTGGGTTTGCATTTGATGGGAGACCACTTACAGGAAAAGAAGATTTTACAAGCTGCATACGCATTTGAAAGTAAAACTTAAGAAGCTAATCTTGCTTGAATTAAACTTATGAGAAATGTTGAAATAGGAGAATCGATTTCTTTATCAAGTTTTTTGCAAATGGATTTAGGGCTATCAATACATCTGAGAGACCTTGCCTATATGCTAGGAGCTGAGGAAGAAAAATTGCCAGAACCGGAAATATTGGTTGGTGAGTTCGGTGGACTTAACAGTCAATTGGCACGTGTGTTTGGTAAATATCCATACTTTTATCATACACCATATTTTCCACTTTTACCTCCAGAAAAACAGCAAGAAGAGATGGAAATGTTATTTTCTATGGATGCCAGAGAAGCAAATAGTAGGTATGGTAAACTTATTTTTTCTTTAACCCCTGATAGAAGAATAAATCGAGAAAGGTTATCTACACTACAATATGCACTTTACCTAGATGGACTATATAGAACTTTCGTCAATTACGGAAGAATATCTGCAGTGGGAGAAGAAGCTCATTTGCATTTTAGACGATTTCTAAATCCTCACGAATATATACTAGATCAAGATGGGTTTGATTTAATATTTCCAAGGCAACGAGAAAGAGCTGGACAAGTTAGAATAGCTATAGATGTAATACCGAAGCATTTAATGTATGAAGTAATAGAATATAGAACAAGTCCACTTTATCTGTAAATGTAATATTAAAAATGGGAAAATTAAATATGGGAGAAATCTTAGAAAAGAAATCTTTACTAAAATCTGATAGACTGGAAGTAATCTCGGCCAAAGCCAAACTCGATAATGGTAATTTGGTTGATTTTTCTTATACAAAGTTTCCTACAACTGTATCTGTAGTACCTTTAGATGAAAACAATAACACATATTTGTGCAAAGAATGGAGAGTTGCGTGGGAAAGACATATCATACAAATACCGGCAGGCGTATGCGAGAATAAAGAAGATGAGGATAATCCCAGAATTAGGGCAGAAAAAGAATTAGCTGAGGAGATAGGAATGAAGGCTGGAAATTTCGAGAAATTAGCTACGACTGCTGTATCCGCGAATAGCAATGGAATTCATCACATATTTTTAGCTACTAACTTAAGCAAGGCAGAAAGTAAACCTGATGACAATGAAATTATAGAAGTGATAAAGATGCCTATAAACAAAGCATATCAAATGTTCCTTGATGGTGAGTTGACAACCGCCTATACAATTTTAGGATTAAAACTTGCAAAGGAGAAATTAAACATATGAAAGTAATTATGGGTTTGGAAGTGCATGTAGCTTTAGAAACTAAATCAAAGTTGTTTTGTTCTTGTTCAACTGATATTTCAAATGCGGAACCTAATACAAATTTATGTGTTGTGTGTGGCGGATTTCCCGGCTCTAAACCAGTTATCAATAAAAAGACGATAGAATTTGGATTATTGGTAGCGCTAGCATTAAACTGCAAAATAAATAAAGAATTCTATTTTTCTAGAAAATCTTATTTTTATCCAGATATGCCAAAAAATTATCAAATAACTCAATATGAAGTTCCTTTAGCTCAAAATGGATATATCGCTATCACAGATAAAAAAATACGAATTAGAAGAGTGCATTTAGAGGAAGATCCTGGAAGGCTTATACATGTTGGGGGAAATATAACATCGGCACAGTATGTACTTATCGATTATAACAGAGCTGGTATTCCTTTAATAGAAATTGTTACAGAACCAGATTTTGAGAATACTGCACAAGTTAGAGAATTTTTATCGAAATTATCTTCTATTTTGGAACATTTGGAGGTATTTAATTCGGCGAGAGAAGGCAGTCTAAGAGTTGATGCCAATATATCTATCGAAGGTGGGGAAAGGGTTGAAGTGAAAAATGTCACAGGATTTGTAAATGTTGAGAAGGCATTAAATTATGAAATTATCAGGCAACAAAACCTATCTAAAATGAATATCAAAGTTGAAAGGGAAACAAGGCATTTTGATGCCGATACAAAAACTACGCATTCGCTAAGGAAAAAAGAGTTAGAAGATGACTATGGGTATATAGAGGATACAGATTTACCTGTAATTGAGCTTTCTGATTCTTCAATTAACAATATATCCAAGAAGATGCCAGAATTGCCTGACCAGAGAATTGGCAGATTTGTCAAAGAATACAAAATCCCTGAAAGAGATGCTAAAGTTATTGTTTATGTTGACAAGGCATTAGCGGATTTCTTCGAGGCATGTGTGAAGTTATTCAATAAGCCAGCTTACGTTTCACGCTGGATTGTTACAGATTTGCTTAAAGTATTGAATTGGAACAGCTTGACAATTAGACAATCAAAATTGACACCGAAAGTATTT
>CAZERL010000022.1:0-14958 GCA_964514495.1 uncultured archaeon | reverse complement strand
TCTTCATATAATATCTATAGGATAATTTAATTAATGAAACTAACGCTGTTCCTGATAGCCTTAAATATCATCGCATTCATCTACAGCCTGACGGATTTAGATTACTACATCAAGAACTACGGCTTCAACCAGAAGAGCTTCCTTTCAGGCAACTATTACGTCATCCTCACTTCAATATTCCTGCACGCAAACTTCAGCCATTTGATCGCCAACATGATAGCATTGTTCTTCCTGGGCTGGACGATAGAAAGCAACGTCAGCAAGTGGAAGTACATCCTAGTTTACTTTTCATCCGGAGCCTTAAGCAGCTTCTCGGTAATGATGCCTATATTCGGCTACACGCCAGAAACAATAGCCATAGGCGCCTCAGCGGCCATATCGGGATTAGTAGGTTTGGGGACATTCGTATGCTCAGGCAAATTCGTCATCTTCCCGCCAGCAATACCACTGCCATTTGTTGCCGCAGGAGCGCTATACCTTCTATCTAATCTGTCCAATCTCTTCACACCATCGCATGTAGCATACGAAGCGCACATCTTTGGTATAATAATCGGAGCCCTCTTTGGTCTGTTGTGGGGGAAGGACAGAAGGAAACGCCTGTTCATCTTCATCCTGATTTTGATCCTCATCTCAGCCTCGCCATTTATAATCGATTATTTCATCCAAAGATAGGATTTTAATTCTTTCAAATCCAAACTACTATTGTGAGAAGACTTATTTTAATCGTTTTATTGGCCATATCTTTGGCTGCAGCCTTTAGTGCAGATTCTTACGCTCAGGAATGTACAAGAGCGCGACCGGTATTAACAGTTTCCCCAAGCTCAATTGCAGGACCCCCTGATACTACTTTTTTGCTGACTTTGACTATAAGGAATGAAGACACTCAAACCTGTAGTTTTACTAGTTTCAGGATAGCAACATCACTTCCCGCAGGCTGGACTTCCTTTATACGTACAACACCAATATCTGTATTCCCGCAGCAGTCGGAACTTGTATCCATTGACATAAAAGTTCCAAAAGACGCAACTACTCAAGAACATCAGGCAATGATTGTAGTCGATTCTGACAATCACAATACCGCAGGCTTGAAAGCATCTTCAACGGCCTTAATTACAATAAGGGAGGAACCCAAAAAATGCACGTTATCTGTGGACAACATAGTTTTCAGGAAAGCAAGCACCGATGTGGAAAAAATCACTTTTTGCTTGAAGGAAAAGATTAACGTAGATACGAAGATATCGCTTAGGGGAAACACGCAAGACAAAGTTTTTGCCGATTTGTTTGTTGACGGTAAGCTTTTGGATTCCAGTATAATTACAATCAGCCCGGATAATTTTGCTAATATAAACTTCAAGAACGTCATCGATACAACGTCATTCGGCAAATCGACGCCAAATGTGAAGGTTGTGGCAAAGGCTTCTTGTGCCACATCAGAATCAACAAGGGAGAAGCAATTTACAATAGATATCTGCGATCCAAGCTGCCTATTCACAACATCAATAGCAGCACCATTGGAGAAACAGGTAGACCAAGATATAATCGCATCAGTCTACACCAGGAACATCGGCAACAAAGAAAATTTGATTGCGATAGAACATGCTGTATGCAAGGGCGGCAATTGCGTGCCTATGGTTTGTGAAGTCACTTCAGTGAAGCTGCAGCCCGAGGAATCCAAGACCTACACATGCAGGCAGAAGGTTAAGGAGACCGGAACGCACGAAATAGAGACCAAAGTGTTCGCATGCGGCAAGGAAGAATCCCAGATAAAAAGCTTTGTCGGAGTTTCCTCATCACCACAGCAGCTATCACCAGCAGTCTCTGGCGAATGCAAGGTTGAAGCCCTTCCTGAATTCAGATGCTCAGGCAGCATAAGGCAGCGATTATTTACCAATTCCGATTGCTCGACTACATGGGTTTATGACCAATACTGTCCTGACGGGTGTTCTAAAGGGTTATGCATATCCTCAGCCGAGGATGTGAGGGGATTCGAACCTGTTATATCACTTAGTGAATCATTCGAAAGCAAGGGAGGTGAGGATGTTAGGCTGGCGTTTGACTTGGAGAATCTTATAAACAGCCCGGCTAAGTTTGATGTTGAAGTAAGCGGCAAGGCTGCCGGTTGGGTATCCATACCTTCTTCTGTAATAGTCGGCGAAAAGACCAAGGAAACCATATCATTTTCCGCATCAGTTCCGGAGGATGTTAAGCCAGGGGAATATGATTTTACAGTCACTGTTTCCACCGGAACCAGGTCAGCATCCAAGTCTTCGTTGATTAAGATATCTAAAGCAGAGCAACCTACTTTATCTGTAGAAGTGGTTTTCATAGTACTCGGCGGATTGCTAGCAGTCTTTGTGCTATTGCGTTTCCTGCAATACCGTTCAACCAAGAGACAATCTTTTTAAACACTAGCAGCAATTATTGATATCGATACCAATGGAAGAAGTTATAGAAAAGCTGAGAGCTATAAACGCCAAGAGAATTTTCGTTCAATTCCCGGAAGGTTTGAAACTAAGGATACAAGAAATTGCGAAACAATTGGAAAAAAACGGGTTTGAGACTTACTTGTGCTTGGATTCGACTTGGGGTGCTTGTGATATTAGGGAAGATGAAGCGAAGCGATTGAAGTGCGATGCCATACTTCACATTGCCCACAGCGATTTTGGCGTTAAGGCAGATATACCTGTGATTTACTATGATTATTTCTTGAATGGAAATCCGCAGCCAATTTTAGAAAAAGAATTCTCTAAATTAGAAAATTATCAGAGAATAGGGCTGGTCACAAGTTTACAATTTATTCCCGCAACTAAGAAAGTAAAAGAATTCCTTGAAAGTAAAAAGAAGAAAGTTTTCATGTCCAAATCACCGTTGGAAAAGTATGAAGGTCAAATGCTAGGATGCAGAGCTGGTGCTGGTAAAGCAATGGAAAGCAAGGTTGATGCGTTTCTTTGCGTTTCAGCTGGGAAATTTTATGGATTAGGACTCGCGATGGAGACAGCCAAGCCATTGTTGAATTTGGATTTGGAAAAATGCGAGATTTATTCTATTGATGGCATTAAGGCTAAAGTGCAAAAAATAGTCGCATGGAACAGGCAAGTATTTAAGGAAGCTAAGCGAGTTGGATTCTTGATAAGCTGGAAGCGTGGGCAGATGTTCGGAAACCCGTCGGCATTAAAGAAAAAATTGGAAAAGGAGGGCAAAGAGGTATATCTATTTGCTATGGACGAGATTTCGCAGCAAAAATTAGAGGGACTAAAATTAGACATTCTTATAAATTTTGCTTGCCCCCGTATTTCTACAGACGATCAAGGCAAATATAAAATACCCATGCTGAATTATTATGACATACACAACCGATAGATTTTTATTGGCAACAGTCAAATGTAGGTAATAGATGTTTATGGAATTGAAGAAAATCAAGGAAGACGACAAGACATTGCTTGTGGAAGTCAAAGGTGAGACTTTCACATTAACCAACGCCATAAGGGAGTATTTGTGGGATGACAAGAGCATTTCCGAGGCTGCTCAAATAAAGGAGCATCCTTATATGTCACAACCAAAGATATTTGTCAAAACATACAGAGGCTCGCCTGTGGCTGCATTGGAAAAGGCTGCGGATAAGATTGTTGAGGATGCCAAGGAATTCAAGCAGAAATTCAAAGATGCATTAAAGAAATAGTCAGCAAACATACTGCCCACGTTCCTTCATCATACTTTCCTTGAAATAAATTTTAGAATTGGTTCTGACTGCCAGAGCTATCCCATCGCTCGGCCTAGAATCCAAACTCAAGACATTATCCCCCTGCTTGACGATAAGCCTGCCTATGTAATTATTATCCTTTATATCCACAACCTTGACCATCAGAACCTGTATGTTCATCGCTTCAAAGGTTTCTTTCATCAAATCATGCGCATTTGGTCTTGTAGGAATTTTCCTTTCCATCCCATTGAGTATCGATTCCGCCTGCGTTGCATCAGTGCCTGCAGTAACCCGATAACAACTCCCAACCAAGCTCACAACACCTTCATTACCTATGATGGCAGCTTCTGGTTTGACTTCAACATAGCCGTCAGTAGACAATTCTGAAATTTGCGGTGTTAGAGTTGGCAATTGGATAGACAGTTGATTGCCGGCGAAGATAAAATAAGCGATTGAAAGAGAAATCAAGAGCGAGATTACAGATAAAATCTTGAACGGAAGCATTTTGTCTTTTGCCATACTGATTATATACGTTTTGTTATTTTTTAAATAGATTAGCTTCTTTATTCACATATTACCTAATTTTTCCTTTTTTATAATCTGAACAAAATTTTAGCATACTCTCACCCATATCCTCGGCTTCCCTCCGACAACACCCTCGTTGCTCAAACAAATTTTATAACTGCCAGCACTAAATCTATCAGTTCCATTCAACTGCAGCCTATCGTATGTCGAATATACTTGAATTGGTATGTCCTCACCGCCTAAATCAAACGAAGCAAACGGCCTACTCGGTATTTCTTGGTTAGCTATCTGGTAATAATTATCTGATATCAGTTTGCATGTCCCTTTAGTGAATGGGATTATCAGACTAGAACCTACTATCTTTTGCCTTATTGAAGTGTGATATGTATTGTTATTATAATTGTTCACATCAATTATGCTCGTGAAATTAACATAGTCTAGCCTATCGCTTTTACCCGAATGAACTAATGAAAATAATAAACCATCAGAGCTTGTGCGATTGAAAACACACACATATTTTTGGGTTAAATTTCCGTGCGACGTTGAAAATTGACGCGTCACATTTCTTGCTCCTGTTGTTTCATTGATTGTTCCTATATCATATGCATCAACACTCTTATTGCCTCCAATTCTATAATCGAAATTAAACTTTACCAGTGTTGGTATATTGCTGCCATTAATGTAATCAGATATGTTCTGGGTTTTGACTATGAGAAAATCTGCCCCTGCCCTCAGCGTATAAACAACGTCATAAGTGAAATTTGCTCCTGCCGAAGAAGCCGTCATGTTTGTAGAGTTCATATGCAACACAGCCTCAGCAGCCGCCAGTTTCTCATCCTCCCTAACTATTTCTATATAACCAGTGCCGATGGAACTTTGCGTTCTATTATCAATGACAATGGAACTATCATTGATCGTAATATTTGCCCCAGTCTCTTTGAAGTTGAATAATTTCAATACCCTGCTTGTATTGATTGTATTGCCAGGTGTCGCATTATTCAAGATGCCAACCCTCATAATCTCATTTTCCAAGACAATGTCAGTAACCCCATCCCCATCCAGATCATACTTGCTAGCTCTGGCATTGGTTCCGGCAGCAATGAAAACGTTCCCCTCTTTCACGAAAGTCCCAGCCTCAAGTATACCACTTTGAATTGTTTGTGTAAATTCTATAGTGTTGGTCTTTTGATTTACCTTGTATTCCCCCCCGCTAACCTTCAATTGAAGGGTCCTAAAACTGCCTTTACCTTCCGATGCAACCTCCCTGATTATATTATCAAAGAATTTCATATTCTGTATGGCCTCGTTGAATATGGCAGATTCCTTCGCCCTGTCAATAACCGGATTGCCAACCAGCAATGCAATCCCAATTCCGGTGGTTGTTATAAGGAAGATGACTACAGTGCTTATGAGTTGACTGATACCCTTCATAGAATCAGCCCTCCCTCAAAAGCTTCTCTAAAGCTTCGATAACAGTCTTCCTTATCCCGCCATGATGACCGTACTTTTTAATCGCCCTTTTAATAAACCTTTCCCACAGTTCATCCGGGAGTTCGACTATCAAGGTTCTTGGCATTCAATCTATAATTAAATATATAAATCTATAAATAAATATAGAAATAAGGTGCTAACCATGGAAGAAGACATTTACAATCCGTTGGCAGACGATTTTGATGAGGATGAAAGTCTATTCGAGTGACTAAACTCTGCGCGTCGAATTGAGAATTATCGTTTCTGTAAACTTATCTCTATGTTCCAGCCTACTGCTACTAATTTTTATGTCAAAGAAACCAACAAATTTGCTAGTGCTGAGTTCAACCGGAATTGTGATATTTTCAGTTGAGTTCGTGGTTGGTGTCGTGAAATTCATCAGTAGGCTGAAGTTTAAACTGCTTTGAGTTGCAAACACGAAGCTAGTCGTGAATGCCGAGGATTTTCCTATTGATGTGAAATTCTGCTGGCTGTTGTTGAATGTCAAATTCAAGCTTGTTATGTCCTCGTCCATATAGTTCATGAATGTCACATTCAATCGCGTATTCTGGCCTTGGTTTACTTGTGGAAATGATGCGAGCAGCCCCACGCCAGTTAATATGGTCGCCCTGCTTGAGAAAGAATCTTTTGCAAAACCCATGAAATTATTGATATTCTCGGAAATGTTGGTCATGTTATAGCTGACCTGCATTGTTCTGCTTAATTCGCTTCTCAGATTTTTGAATTCCACTCTCTCCAGCCCCAGTTCCAAAAACCTCTTGTTTTCAAGTATGTTTGTCAAATTCAAACTAGTCCTGATCAATACTATTACAACTATCGTTATTACCGAAATGATTATGAATATCTGTCCTTTTCCCATATCACCACAAATACAAGATAATCTGGCGCGGCAAGTAATTGTTCAAATCTCCAGACACCAAGTAAACTACAGAAGTTAATTTGTCCGATTGTATATCCGGCTTCCCGCAGTTTTTTTCACATATGACAACATCATAATTCAATTGTGAAGGCAGTAAGCTCGATAGCCTGTCTTTTAATGCCGAAGTATCATCCGTAATGATGACATCCCTCAGCCTGTTGCTGTCATCCAAAGCTTTTAATGCATCAAATCCCCTGGCCTTCCAATTCACAGTGTCAAATTCTGGTATAGCATCCCTTCCACTATAAAAAGTAATGAAAACCGTCAAGATTGCCAATATGGCTATAACTGCCTCTAGACTCTGTAGCATGCCCTTCATTCGCTTATCTCCAAATTGAAATAATAATCCTTGCTCAAGGTGTTCAACACGTCCGCATAATTCAATTTCCTGAGTGCAATCAGCCTCTCCGCAGATACTGCAGTAAGCTTTTCTTCCGGATAGATTGTAAACGTGAAATTTACAACTGACGGAAATGCAATTGAATAATTTAGTCCTGTAATATTCTTATCATTTGAAAAGTATATCGAAAAGTTTTTTGTCTCAGAAGCGCTAAAGCTATTGTTAAACACTATGTCGGAAGTGTTCAAAAATTGCTGCGAGCAAAAAGTTTGGTTGAATAATTGGAGCGGTACTTCATGGTTGGTCGAATTGATGACCCTTACTGTAGTGTTCCATGCCCTCTTTTCGCAATTTGCATCAAAGGTTAAGGATAAATTCAGCGACACATTCCCTCTATAGGTAGAACTATTTTCAATTACAATCACAGGAATTCTATACATGTCTGTAACAAGCCCCACCTTAAATGGGTTATCCCCCGCTTCTGTCCAATTTCTTGGGACTCCCTTGCCTGCAAATAATGTAGTATAGATATTGTATGCAACGGTTCTCAATTCGCTGGTAGAGCTGAGATTGGTGTAATTTGTCACATAATTTATCAGATATACAATCAGGACTGATATGAAACTAAAGAGCAATCCCACGGCAATGGCAAAATCTATCTGCGAAGGCATGCAATCATCTGATGTCCGTTACCCTAATTATAATATCAGATTGGCCGAGTATAACGGTATCATAAATGGTGGAATTTTGGTTATGCCTATAATATCTTAAGACATCATTCAAGCCATTCCTAATCTTGCCCTGTATGTTGATATCCAGATTCGGCAAATCAAACTCAAGCGCAACTATCGGATCTTGGGTTGTCTTCGCTATGACTTTTGCCGCAGAAGCATCCTTAATCCCGGATATATTGACACCTCCTATGGTGGCTGCCGTTAAATAGGAATACAAAGAACTGGCCGATATCAAGTCAACCTCATAATTCAGCTTGGCAACACTGTCAGGCAAGTTCAAATCAATCTCGCTTATCAATGCACTTGTATAATTGGTCGGCTGTATCCTGGAATTTTTCCCGCTATCATAAATTTTTATCAGGTTGTCTTTGGTTTGCGTAGCTATCTGGGTCAGCTCAGCCCTGATTTCCCGCTCCAAAGCAGCCCTATAGACGGTATAAACTAGAGCGGATATGCTGGTCAATACAAGGATAGAAAACAAAACAGTCAGCATATAGCTGACAAACCTCGATTGCCCTTTCATTAAATCAGAATTATGCTTTATACTAGATATTTATTTACCGCAAAATGAAATCTTTATTATGGACTCTAAGGCAGTATCCCCTTTGGTTGCAGCAGTCCTCTTGATTGCCATTACAATGACAATTGCCGGGATGCTTGCCTACTGGGCATCTGGTTTTGTAAGGCTGCGGACAGAGACATTTTCCAACCAAAACATAGTTTCCAAGTGCAATTTCGCCGATTTTAAAGTATATTCCTGTAGCTATAACTCTACCAGCCAAAGGATCAACCTGATACTCGAAAATATCAGGAGCATAGAATTGCATAATTTGACGGCATTCGTCGTATACCCCGATAACGCCGTTTCAAGATTTGATTTGAACGGAAGTTTGCCTTCGGGATTCATAAAGTCATTCCCAATTTCACCGGTGAGTTCCGGTTATTCTTCTATGAATATCAAGACCGAATGCCCTGAGCTGAGCGTGAGTGCGACATGCAAATGAAGGGAATATCACCGTTTATTGCAGTCATTCTTTTGATTGCGTTTACAGTTGGGATTGCAGGAATAGTCAGTGTTTGGTTGACAGGATACACCCGAACCACATCGGATATAGTCAGCAACCAGTCAACCACAGAAATTAAATGCAACTATGGCGGTGTTTCTCTGAAAAGTCTGAGATATGTTGGTGGAAATATCACAGGTAAAATCGAAAATACAGGCACTATAAGTTTGGATACAATACAAATTCAAACACTATTCAAAAACCAAAGCTCCCTGAAGACATCCCTGTGCGGCACAGCGTCGTCCCCATACAACTGCTCGAGTGCAAACTTGTCTTTATCAGCCAGGGAAATAGCGTCGTTTAACATAAGCATCGGCGGAAGCAATTACGATGATATAAGGGTTATAACACAGTGTGCCTCTGTTTATGATACTGTCGATGCTTCAGAAGTTAGTAGTTAGACAGAGAAATTTCTCGAGGCGTTATCCGAAAACAGCGTCTATTAGTTTTAAATCTCAGAAATAGTCCCATATTCGTTAAAAGCCTGTTAAATGCAATTCGGGCTGGCTCACTATCGAAATATTTAATAAGTGTTCATAATAACTTAATCATATGACAATCAAAGTTTTTGTAACAGGCGGGACTTTCGATAAAGAATATAATGATTTAGATGGACAACTATTCTTTAAGGATACACATTTACCTGAAATCCTTGCACTCGGGCGTTCGCGCATTAATGTTGATATACGCACTTTGATGATGATTGATAGTCTGAATATGACTTATAATGATAGAGAAACAATTGCTCAAAATTGCATTAAAGTAAATGAAGATAAAATTCTTATTACTCATGGTACAGATACTATGGTAGAAACCGCACGAGTGCTCGCTAAGAAAATAAAAAATAAAACAATAATTCTAACTGGTGCAATGGTCCCCTATGTGTTTCGAAGTTCAGACGGATTGTTTAATCTTGGCAGTGCACTAGCATTCGTTCAAACTCTCCCTCGCGGAGTTTATATCGCAATGAATGGTCGTTATTTTAATTGGGACAACTGCAAAAAAAACAAAAAAGCTGGAGAGTTTGAAGAAATAAAATAAACAGTCCCGCCCGTCATACTCAATCTAATGTTCGCCGGCCAAAACTTTTTCGCTCCGCTCAAACCATGTATTAGTTAATAAATTTGATGGGATTATCTACATGGATTATATTTATTATCATGGCTTTCGTAGGTTTATACTGGATATCAGTTAAACTGAGATTAAGTGAGAAGACACCTTTATTTACTATTGGAATAATATTTTTATTGCCTTTAATTTCTCGTATACTCATACCATTTTTGATTAAGAGATAATAATTTCGCCGCTCGCCAAAACACTTTTCTATAATGGTTCGGTATAAATACTCTTCGGAAACTTCATTTACCGCTTAACCAAAGATAGAGAAAATCAGGCTCCCTGCAAATACCATGAATACACTATGCTTGACACCTGCCAGAATAGACCCTTCAGCCATTTTCCCCACTGTCAAACCGGCAAACAAACCCTGGATGACTATTAAGTTCCTGAATATCGTCTTGTATTCTGCAGCCAACCCTTCTTGGCTAGCCCCAGACAATACCCCAAGAGGCGAAACCTGTGCCAAGCTTGGTACCAAAAACTGCTGCAAGCCCAGCATAACACCAAGAAAAACAAAGAAAATTATATACCCAGTCATCATCTGCGATTGCAGGTAAAGCATCCTTTCAGCCTTCAGCCTCTCAACCTCTACGGCTGTTCTCGATAATGCCTCGAAAGCATCAATCAAATTACCCCCGAATCTATGGCTTTCGACAACAGAAGATATTATCCTACCTATTACCCTAGACTTTACTTCTTTAGAGAATCTTAGGAGAACTGTAGAGACTGGGATGCCCCAATCCATTTGGGCGGCTATCTTCCTTACGTAAGGAGACAAAGCCTTGTAGTCATTTCTTGATACAGTTTTGATTGCCTGCGGTATAGTCATCCCCCCCCTGACCGACTCTACAAAATCCCTTAAAAAGACAGGGAACATATTTTCCAGTTCTTTCTTCTTCTCGTACTTGAGATACAGAATGACGAGCATGGGAGCCACCAAGAGAAGTGCTGCAAAAATGTTTATGACCGAAGCAAGGTTTGTATACTGCACAAGCACAGTCCGGTTCACTGCAACCAATGCTGCTACAATCGCCGTATTTACTCCTATTGCAGTCGCCAATCTTCTGTCAATTTTAAATTTCAACCTCTACACCCCTTAAGAATATAATGAATCCTATGTTAAGCGTAGGCACGATCAGGTAAATGCTCAATTTCGTCAGGTCTAAAATGTTATAGCCGGCTATATTAGGCTGTATCATGTTCATTACTGCAAATAACGCTATGATGAACAAAGGCGCAGCAATCAGCAATCCCGTATAGAATTCTGCATAGGCTGACAATTGCTGAAGGAATTTCTCCCTCCTTATTCTCCATTCAAATAAAGTTTGTTCGCCCGTGCTTTTCAAAAAAAGTTTTACATCACCGCCAGATTCTATCGTAGTCACAAGGCCAAGCAATATTTGCTTCAATGTTGTTGATGGCGTTCTCTCGGCCGTTTGTTTTATAGCTGTTAGAGGGTCAACACCAAAGTCATCTATATTTTTAACTATCTTCCTCATTTCCACAGCAACATCGCCATACTCGTCAAACTGGCTGACAAGCCTGAAAATTACCTGCGGCGGCACACCTGATTGCGCGATTGCTCCCATATGCGTCAGAACAAAAGGCATGTTGGTTTCTATGTTCCGCTCCCGTACTACAGAAACTTGCGATGGGTATATGATAAGTACAGAAAATGTCAGCACGGCAGCTATGATAGGGATGAAGATTATGTATACAATCTGCATAATTTCAGGAATTTGTGCAACTGATAATACTTTCAACAATATGAAGAGTACTATAATGGTTCCAATGGAAACCAATGCGGTCGTGAGGAATAAGACGCTTAGGTAAATCCTGAACGGCATCTTTATGTTTGCAGTGAGGAGACTATTTTTTGTTATTATAAAGGATTCGCCGTACTTATCCGCCAGATTCCCGAACAGCTGGACAGCAATACTTTTATAACTCATTTTCTCCAAATGAAATTTGGTTGTGCTAATGAAAATAGATTACGGCTTCCCCATGATTACTTTAAGTCCCAGCAAATCGAGAAGCGATACACGCCTCGGCCTTTCCTCCTTAGGAGTCTCGATGGCACTTGGCTTTTCCGCAGCCTTTTCCGCGACAGGCGTTTCGCCGACCATCTCCAGTACTTTATTCGGTTCTTTGTAATATTGGGAAATGATTTTTGTAACCTCCGCGTAATCCTTTATCTGTTTTTTCTGCATCCACTCCAAAATGCTCTTCCTCCTTTCAACCTCCTTTTTGGCATCCTCTAAATTCCCGCCTTTTATGATTGTTACCCTTTCCACCTTGAGACTATCGCCCACTTTTGAATAGGAATCGGTGGTAGGATCCCATTTGAATACAGCATTTGTCTTCACCTCATTTGTGTTCGGGTCCACAGAAATTATTTCTACGATATCGCTTATTCTTCTCGCCGATTTGCCCTTTTCCTTTGCATGGGCCATTATAATTATAACGTCCAAGCTTTCGAGCAAAGTAGGTGAAAGATTTATCGGCGCTGTAGTCAGTCTCTTTATCATAGTCTCAACAGAGCCGGCGTGGAATGTTGACAATGACGGATGTCCGGAGCTCATGCCTTGGAACATCACATAAGTTTCATTTCCTCTAACCTCCCCTACTATCACATAGTCAGGGTTCTGCCTGAAGCTCTCTTTCAGCAAATCGAATAATGACACTTCACCGTATTTTTCACCGGTCGGCATGGGAATGCCAAAGCCAGATCTCGCCAAGCCAGCTATCCAATGCTGATGCGGCAGTCTAAGCTCTCTGGTGTCCTCTATGGAGACTATCTTTGCTTCGGGCTGGATAAACATGGATACAGAGTTTAGAAAAGACGTCTTCCCGGTTGCCACTCCCCCGACTACTAGGATGGAGGCGCCGTGTTCCACCAAATACCAAAGATACGCCATCATTTCTGTAGTTGCTGTGTTAAGTTCTATTTGGTCTATAGGTGAAAATGGTCTTTCAGAAAACTTACGTATAGTGAATGTAGGCCCTCTTGTGGCAACATCACCGGCCAAAGTTGCAGACACCCTGCTCCCGTCAGGCAAAGTTCCATCCAGGATAGGTTCTGCATAGCTGATATACCTCCCGCACCTTTCGGCCAATTTTACAACGAACTCCCTCAGCCTGTCCACATCCTCGTAAGCTATGGTTGTCTTCAGCGAGCCGTATTTTCGATGGATTATATATACAGGCGTCTTCACGCCATCGCAGCTTATGTCCTCTATATTAGGATCCTGCAAGAACACTTCTATCTCGTTATTTCCTACGAAATCCCTGTAGATGTAATACATTATTTTTGCGTATTGGTTTGGCGTAACCTTCAAGCCAAAGTCCTTGACTATTTTGTTGACATTCTTCTCCAGATAATCTATCACCTTGGGGGTCCCCTTCATGCTTGACAAGCCTATATCCACAGACTCTATCAATGCATCGGCAATTTTCCTGAGATTCGTTTTTTCCTCTTCCGCCAATGCGGGTTCTATGACATTGTAGGCCAATTCTTTTGTCTCAGGGTTCCATTTGATGTTTGCATAAGCGAAAGGTTCTATCAGAGGATAGGTTATGTTTATTTTTGCTATATCTGTAATAGGAGGGAATTCTACGATTCTGGACGGTTTTTTAAGTTCAACCCCTGGAAGCTCCTCTACAACTTTCTCTGCCTTTTGTTCTTCCACTGGTTTCTTCTCTATAATTTTCCTATAAAGTGCGCCTCTTAGGCTTTTTATCTTCCCTAGCATTCAAACCCTCATGTGCTTCTTTCTGATGGATTTCCCGGGCTGGGATATGCCCCTGTATCTAGCGCATGAAGGGCAAACCCTGACCTTTCTATTTAAAAGATGTATCATCCTTCTGTCCACCTGCTGCAGGATTACCGGGTCTGAAATCCTTAACCCCCTGAAAATTGTGAAGGTCTTGTATTTGGGCACCTCTCTTTTGCAGAACTCGCAGTTTACAGTTGTCTCGCTGCCTCTGCTCTTCGTGTGCCAGTATTTCCTTGTATACGGTGCTGTACTAATCGGCATAATAGATATTAGGTGCTTTTAAATGATAAGTTTGTTTGATGATAGTTTCCTTAGCAATTATCGAAATTTTGTTTGCATTAGGTTTGCTGGAAATAATTAATGTGTCCCAGCTGGGGCATCAAAAAATATTAAAAACTAACTTATGACTGAAAATTCTACAGAAGCAGGTGGCAATACCATAGTATTTGAATTAAAACTGACCAAAAGCCGTTTAGCATTGTTTCTAACATCTAAAATTTCTGCAAGTGCTATGGCAGTTCCATTACATACAGCAAACATCAAATACTCTTCTTCTGGGTTGTGGTCTAACCCCAATACATGTCCAAGTTCATGGGCAGCTGCCACATACTCAAGATTGGTAGTTTTATCTGGCATCACTACTGTTCTATATTCAGGAAAAGAAATTCCATTGTGGCTCATGTTCTTGATGAAAAACATGTTTACTGCATTTGCATCGTAACCTTCTGCCTCTGCAAAAATTCTTCCATTCCCCTTTAAAGCAGTTGTTATTTCGTCAGAACCCATTTTAACAATTGCCGAGGATTTAACATAAAATGATATGTTAGCCACACTCCAAACCCTGTTTACATTTTCAATCATCTTAGTTGCATTGTCTGCATTTCTCCCGCTTCCTAATTCCCCATTTACTATCAAAGCCTTTAGAGGCAAGGTGATTACTTTATTCATCTCTTTGTTTAGCTCATCGCCTATTGAAAATAATCCCAGCATCAACAGGCCAAATAAAATTACCTGTACAGCAGCTCCCATAATCTTTAAATTGTTTGGAGTGCTTTTATAATTCTACTATTGTGATGGGATGAAGTTCAAGAAAATTAATGGCAAATATCTGATAAGAATTTTTAAAAGGGAGAGGATTGTTGAATCGATAATAAATTTTTGCAAAGAGAATAACATAAACTCAGGTGCATTCTACGGCATAGGTGCTGCTAGTAGAATTGAACTAATGATTTATCAAGAGGATAAAAAAGAGTATCTATCAAAGGTTTTTAATGAGGATTTGGAAATACT
>CAZERL010000021.1:0-15041 GCA_964514495.1 uncultured archaeon | reverse complement strand
CTGGCAAACTTAGGAGTTACAACCAAATATCCTTCCTCTGTGGCAGCCAAATCAAACCCATAATTGTGTGACACTCTCTTGAGCTTCTGCACAGCCAGCTGGAACTGACCCAAATCCTGCCTTTGCAATTGTTTTGTTTTTAAAAGCAGAATATTGCCTTCTCTTACCAATTTCTCAAACCTGTCCACATCAGCCATGTTAGTTAAATTCTCTATCCTGACATTCACCCTCTCCATCTGCTCCTCTTCTTCCGGCAATTCTACTGCTTCTTGTCTTGATCCAAAAAGCGTTTCAGGCAATAAATCTCTTAATCCCATTTCAATCAGTATAAATAATTGGTCTTTTATAAATATATCCTTTTGCATTAATTTACAGCATCTCCACAACATCAGCAGCATTCTGCAGACTGCTCGAAAATCCGGGCTCAGCGCCCAATATAATGGCCTTCTTCCCATATTCCTTTGCCTTCTGCACCACAGGAAGGAAATCCGCATCCCTAGTAGCCAATGCAATAACATCCACGTCCTTGGTCAGCACAGTCTCTATCGCCGATACAGCCAATGACACATCCACATCGCTCGCCTCCTGCTCCTGCTGGGCTAGAATAACAATACACTCATAACCTTCATTTATAATCGCCTCTATAAGCTTCTCAGGAGCGAACTGGTTTATGAAAACCTTGGCAATAATAAGCTTTCCGAACTTCTGCACGCGCCTCCTAAGCTCCCGTAGGTCAATCATGAACTCCTTTCTGAGCATGTTAGGGCCGTCTACAAATAGAGCTACATTCGACTCTTCGCTTTTGCTTCTATCCTTATAAATAACCATCTAATTCAACTGAACCAATTGACTTTCGTTGCAAACCCGCTCAATACCATGTGATTTACATTTAGTCTAGCGTTTCCTATATAATTAAAGATTTCTATCTTTTCATCTATTAATGTCTTTAGCTGGTCCTGGCTGCCGTCCGCTTTGAACTTCTTCACCTCGCCGGTTACTGTAGGCAGGGAAATACTGTTGGAGTTATAGTTTGATATGAACATGTCGGTAGGCACAACACTGAATCTAACCCTTCTATCGCTAGCAGGCACTATCACCGACCCGTCCAGATTCACTTGGCCTGCTTCTATACTGCCTTCAAGAGTTCCTATGCTGCTGTATTCAACCTTCCCCTTTACCTCTTCCAGCAAGATACTGCATCTTCCCTCCTTGGCAATGTTAGCCCCGAACACATATACAGAGCCGACACAAATCCCGTTCAAATACACCGAAGTGTTGGACAATTCAAACAACTTGCCTATAAAAGCGTCTTTATTCGCAACCATCTGGATTTGGAAGTGGTCCTTGGAGCCAATGGCAAGCAAGGAAGACAATCCCCTGAAGACATCAACATTCCCAAAAAGGTTGTTGCCCATAGGGCCGGCTACCAGAAACCCTGCTATGACCATTATCAGCAAAACTATAACAACAATCTTTGATCGCATTACATCCCTAAAGGTTATATAGGAGTTAAACAATATATTTATGCACACACTTCCCCAAGGCAATATTATGGAATTACAACTCTTGCAAACCGACGGTTTACTGGGCAATATAATTTGGTTCATCATGCTATTCGTCATGATTTTCGTATATCCCAAATTGATGATTACGCAGATGATTTGGAGATTGGAGCAGACTGCAAACATGCTCGAAGGCTTTACACATACCGCTAGAAGGGTTGTGACAAGAAAAATCACCAGAACGCCTTCGAAGAACCTGAGAGAATCGATAAACAATTTTCTGGATTTTTTCGTGATAGAGCCTGTCAGCCTGGATCCGTATGGGATAGTGAAGAAGATAGAGCATTTGGTAGAGCTATCCGAGAAGAGGTTCAAGTATTTCGTAAAGCACATAGGGCCGAAACTGGATTCAGAAAACCAGGCAAACCTGATGATGGGACTGTCTGGAGCAATATCGCTAAACCAGATAACCAAGATAGTAAAGCACTACATAGGGATAATCAAGAAGACCAAGAATCTTCAGCTGGCAATGATTCTGCAAATGCAGATGCCGTTTATCGAAAGGATATCCAAGGCACTGCTGAAGGGGACTGAGGCATTAACCAATGGTTGGCCCATCGGCGATGCGGCCGGTCCTGTGGTTGCAACACATTTGATAGGCGATTCTAAAGTGAAGGAAACGGACGAGGATACTATTGTTTGTACGAAGAGAATCAAAGGAAAAGCAGTCTACATAGTTAAGGCCAAAGGCCCTGGAGGAAGGCTGGGTAAGATCGGCAGGATTGTAGACAGATATGCCAGAAGGCAGAAAGTAGCCAAAATAATCACGATAGATGCTGCTGCGAAGCTTGAAGGGGAGAAGACCGGTTCTATAGCAGAAGGCATTGGGGTTGCTATAGGCGGTGTTGGTGTTGAAAGGGCTTACATAGAAAACATAGCAACACAAAAAGACATTCCATTAGACACTTATGTAATCAAGATGAGCCATGAGGAGGCTATAATGCCTATGAAGACAGAAGTATTGAATGCTGTTCCGAAGGTTGTCAAATCCGTTGAAGACAATATTGCGCATACAAGAGAAAAGGGGAGCATAGTGGTTGTTGGGGTAGGAAATACATCTGGCATAGGCAACAGCAAAAGGGATATGGAGAAAAATATTGGCTTGATAAAAAAGAACGCCAAAGTTTTGAAATTGTGGGAAGAGGAAGAAAAGAAAAAAGAGAAGAAATGGCTTGACTTTGGATTTTGAGTTAAGATTAAGCGATATAATTTTATTTTCTCCTCGTATATGTAAGAAACGAATAGCCGTCTTTTGTTTCTCTATTTTTTAGAATCCATTCATCAAAATTTATTTCAGGAAAAAATGCATCCCCATCATAATTTCCATCTACTCTTGTCAATTCCAAAGTATCGGCAAACTTTAAACCCTCTTCAAATAATGATTGCCCTCCGATAATGAAAACTTTATCATAGTCCTTGCAATACTCTATAGCATCTTGCAAAGAATTTTTTACAATTACATCTGGTGGATTAAAGCTTTTGTCTCTCGTAAGAACTATGTTTATCCTGTCTTTCAACGGTTTTATCGGCAATGATTCATACGTCTTCCTTCCCATAATCACAGGATGATTTAATGTCAATCTTTTAAACCTTTGAAGATCTTCCTTAATATGCCAAGGAATTTTTCCATCTTTTCCTATCACATTATTTTCCGAAATGGCTGCAATAATTATTATTTCGCTCATACTGCAATCTCAAATTTTATCGAAGGATGGTATACGTAATTCTCCACTTTTGTATCTGTATATTTCCATTCAAAAATTGAAGCGAAGTTTTCTGTTTTGATTGTTGGCAATTTGTAAGGCTGGCGTTTCAATTGCTCCTTTAATCCATCTGTATGCGTTACATAAATGTGAGTATCACCTAAAAACCCAACTAACTTTCCCTCCTTAATATTGGCTTCTTTCGCCAATAGATGCAACAACAACCCGTAACTAGCAACGTTAAACGGCAAACCTAAAGCAACATCCACAGACCTTTGACTCCACATGAGGTTTAATCTATCACCTATGACAGTAACTTGAAACGAATAATGACACGGAGGTAGTGCCATTTTATTAAGATCTACAGGGTTCCATGATGTAACAATCATTCTTCTATCATAGGGATCTTGTTTTAATTTTTTTACAAGATTCGCAAGTTGATCTACACCCTGTCCCATAGGTTCCTTGTCATAAGAAACATACTTCGCTCCGAAATTTCTCCATTGCCAACCGTATACTGGGCCTAAATCGCGTGCTTCCAACATTTTCCTCTTTATTTCCGGATCATGCCCATAATTGACTATGTCTTGGCTAGCCCACTCGTCCCAAATGTGATTATCGTTATCCATCAACCATTTTTTATCTGTCATGCCTTTGATGAAAAATTCCAGCTCAGATGCAACCAATCTAAACGGCATTTTTTTTGTTGTGAGTGAAGGAAAACCATCTTCCATGTTGTGCTCAAACATCGCGCCAGCAATAGCAATGGTATCAACACCAGTTCTATTCTTCTTCAAAACACCATATTTTAAAATCCTCTCAACAATATCTAGATAGGCTTTCATCCTTCTTCAACCATAGCAATCTATAGCAAGTTAATCTATTTTAATCTTATGAGCTTTAATTATTTTTACTACAAAATTCTAAATAATCATTAGATACCAAATGAGCAAAGGCACTTTACCAGTACCTCATATCATTGCTATTGTTTTAGGTATAGCCATACTTGGTTTGATGGGTTATTTATTCTTCCAACAAACTGGCAGTTTAGGTAGAGAAAGCTCAAGGCAAGACTGCTTGCTAGCTGTAGCCCAATATTGTTCTTTTTACGACCCAAACAAATTTTGGGATGCAAAATACGGCAATAAGCCTACAAGAGAGAATTGTGCAGATTATCTGGCTGGCAAATACAACGCATGCTTAGGGTTTAAAGTCGCTCCAGTTGCAACATCTGTAGAAAAAACACCAGCACCAGCAGGAAAAACACCAAAACCAGAAACTGCTACTATAACTGTTGCCGAAGTGGTAGAGGCAAAGAAAGGCTGATTCTATGAAAGGTTTTCCACTGATTACAGCCGCTATTCTTCTTTTAATAGGTATTGCCATTTTAACAACTGCCGCAATTGGACAACAATCAGGAGCTCTTTCAGGTACTGCAGGCAAATCTAGTCCTATAAAATTTGGCAAATATAACATTTATGCATCTGGATTTACAGATAATGCCAGGATAGAAATCCGAGATGCGTCGGTATCACCAGATGTATTCGTAGATATGGTTGATATAAATAAAGGTGAAAGCCGAATAATTTCTCAAGCTGGAATAGACATAAAAGTTCTAGATGTAATAAAAAATAGAGATGCTGCAGGCGATTCTAAAGTCAGTTTGCTAATTACTCCATCAGCATGCCCTATAGATTGTACTAGCGGTTCTTGCGGAGCGGGTGGATGCACTTCTAATCAAAGACTCTGCATTTGTGCAGAGGGTGATTTCTGTGCCTCAGATTCTACCTGTACAGTTACTCCTGCACCTTCATGTGCAAAGGTAGGTGAGGATTGCCGAGTTAACGGCTGCTGCTCTGGTCTCACATGCGAATTTAGATCAGGAAGTTATATGTGTGTAACACCAACACCATCTCCAACTACTACGACGGTTCCGCCTACAACTAAACCTGAAGAAAAAAACATAATAGAAAAAGTTGTTGAGACCGTTGTTGGATTTTTACTACCTTCTAAAACAATAAGCGGAAAAGCAAAGATTAATGCCAACGATAAAGTTTACAGTAATCTGTTGGTCGGAATATACAGTTTGACCGATATAAACGACCCATCAAAGGGCGGAAAGCTTATCGATTTTGCTGAATTAAAACCTACTTACAGCTTACCTACTAACAAAGACCAGACAATTTCTTATTCAAAATCCGGTTTGCCTGATGCTAAATACATAATTGTGGTATCTGTAAATATAGGTACTAACACGTATTTTAGTAATTATAAAATAGATTGCCTGTCAGCTAAGGGAAAGTTTGATAGAGAGTGTGTTGTAAAAACAGGGTCAACACAAGACTTCACCATTACCATACCTGCCCCAACCACAACAACTACCTCAGTGCAAGCTCCTAGTCCACGTAGTGGAGTGGAAACAATAGATCCGTATAAAGAAGATAAAGAATGCGGCACTCCAGTTCTCCAAGGCCAAAGTTGTACAAAATTTACTGATAGGGAATGCATAAGCGGAGCAGCTTGTAAATTGACTCCAGAGGGCAATGGGTATAAATGCAAATGCAGGTTTGGCGAACAAAAAGTCGGAACTTCTGCAATTAAAACTACTCCAACCACATCTCCCGCTCCATCTACACCAACTACCGAAACGGGAGACACAAAACCATCAACCACTACAAGCGGACAATCAGAAGTAATTAAAATCAAAGGAGATTACAGCAAAAGATTCTCAAGCACATATGAAGCTTCATTCACTTTCAAGGATTTCCCAGAAGGGCAGTATGAAGTCAGGTTGCAGTATAGGAAAAAAGGCGTCAGCGAATGGAATAACATATCTGTTGCATGGTCTTTGGGGGCATTGCCTAAAGAAGGAAGAACAATTAAAGTAAGGATAGTGCCATCATTGTACATCAAAGAGAGCGGTGTGTACGAATTCAGGTTGATTGGCGCTTCAAACAATCCAAGCCCAGCTAATTATGACAATGTGAGCGAGGTATTTGAGATAGAATTTCAATTTCTGGAAGAATGTGGAAAGACGTGCTATGGACGTGATTGTGGAGATAATGAAGCATGCAGTGTGGAATTTGGTGAAGACGGGTCTGTAAAAAAATCCTCCTGTATACTCTCTTCAAAATGTGGAAGTACATGTGACGCATGGGTGCAAAAGTACGAGAAGCATGAGACTAAATTTAGCAAACGAGACAAGCCCTGTTCTGAATTTCCAAATTGCGCTGAAGTTAAGAAGGATGATTACGGGGATGAGATAAAATGTGAAAACGGGAAATATTTGTGTTATGGAAGTTGCGGTGAAAAGACATCTTGTCCGTTTACTTGCGTTGATGATGATGTGTGTAAATTAAAAAAAGGCAGCTACAAATCAACCTTTTCATGCCCTAAGAAAAAAGTAATCAAAGGCTTTGAAATACCACAAGTTTGTTGCCAATTAGAAACTGCGGAAATAAATGAAGATGTTACAGCAGTTGTAGATACTGTGTTAGCTGCTTTAAAAAGTGGATTAGAAACAGAATCAGAGAGTTTCACCGGATTTGGTGTCATTAAGTGGTTTAATGTTCTTGAGATATTCAGAAGTGGAAATAAAATAAATAATTTAGACGATCAAATTGCACTTCATACAGTTATAAGAACCGATTTAGAGTCTGGAAGGACAATGGAAGAAATACTAAACACCTACAGGTCTTTTCTTGATAACAAAGGAAAAATAAACGAAGCTGGTAGGAAATTCTTTCAAGAAAAGTACGGGGATTTAGTTCATCCTGGAAAACTTTTCAAACAATATGATGAAGAGTGCATAGCACAAATAGTTAAAAAAATAGAAGAAGACCCAAAAAATAGAGGGAAATCAGAAACTTATGAATGTGAGAATATAACACCCACCGTAAAAAATGATTTTCTAGCCATAAGAACAAAAGAAGAAACAATAGTTAAAAATTCCATAACTCCTTTGACGCTTGCCTTGGAGAAATATGACAAAGCTGTCAGGAATAATGAAGATGTGGATGAGTTGAATGCAGAGATATTTTACCAGACAGCAGAACTTGTGAAGAAAAGAGCGGACGAAGGGCTTGCTGTGGAGTTCTACAACATCGTTGTTCAGAATTATAAAGATACTTCAAGATTTGCTGACGCAGAAAAGGAGATGAAAAGGCTTAACAGCAAAGGGCATAAGGCATGGGTAATGACTGCTGGATTTGGAGTAGCTATGCTGGGTTTAGACAACCTTATCCCGATAAACCCATGCAAAGGACCTGTAAAAATAGGATGCAAATTTGTTGGCAAGGCCGTGCGTTTAGGAGCTAAAGTTGTTATCTCGCCTTTGAAGCTGGCATTCAAATTGCCAAGATTGCTTTTGCGAGATAAGGAAAATGCGATACAAACGCTGATAAGAGAGGGTGTTGAACCGGAAAATGCGAAGGAGCTTGTTGAAAGTGGACTGCTGAAAAAGGTAAGGGATGGTTCGGCAACAGAAGCTGAAAAACAACGGGTAGCCCAACTTTTAGATATAAAAAGTGTCAGTGACCTTATACTTAGAGAATTCCAAAAAAGTGTGACAGAATTTCTAATTTTAAATGGTGATACCGTACTTTTAGATGACTTTTACCGTCAATTTCCACAATACAAAGCATACAACTTGGATGAACTGAAAGCTAATCTTCCAGAATACACTAGTCTTGGAGAAAAACTTGGGCTTGGGGAAAACAACGACGTTGTAAGTCATTTTACTATTGATTTCAAAGCAAGCACACGTGATAAATTCATTTACAGAGCCGAAGGGTCCGGTTATGACATTCGTGGATCGCCTGGCGAAATTGACATGCTCAAACTACTTGATACATTCAAGAAACAGAATGGTATTGGAAGGCCAAAGGGTCTTGAAACTTTTGCTACCCAAAGACCAACAGATGCTTTGGGCTTTAGCAACAGTGACAAACTCGCAGTATGGATTCTAAAAAAGAGTGCAGTGACTGATCTAAAACCCAGATTTATTGATAACGAGTATATATTCGATGATGCAATCCCTTTTCAATACGTTGAGAAACTTTTAGTGACTGAAAAGACCAGGGTCCAGATACTTAAAAAATACGGGGCAGAAAACACAGAATTGTTCGGCAGGCCACTACAAGACGTAGTTGCAGTTGGCATAGACCCCAATGATGCAATAACATTTAGAAGAACCATCCTAGAACTTAATTTACAAACACCAGGGGTCACAGTATCAGAAGCTGAAAAGCGTAGTATAGAGACTGCAGCAATTGTAGCTAATAAGGAACAAGTTTTTGACAGATTCGTCTCTGTTTTAGGGAAAAGCGAAATAACAAAAGCTAATACTAAATTACGTGAACATGCTATAAAACTTTTAGGCGCTGGTGCAGGTGAAGATTCTATAGTTGATGTATTAGAACATGGATTAAGTGCCTCTAAAATATCTGTTGATGATGCATTCAATTCTATGAAACGCATTATCAAAAACGAATTTGTTGCAAGCAACTCTTTAAGCTATGCAGAATCTCTAGGCGATCTTCAATTAGGGATACCTGTACTAAGCACAATAAATTCTTTAAAAAGTAAGCAGTTAACAACCTCTCAGATAGTTGGACTTCTTGACAAGAGTAATACATTTGATGATTTTATCAAGTGGGGGAAAGCAACGACTGAGGATTTGAAACCTTTAGTTACGGACTCAAAATAATTCTCATTACTCTACCAAAAACAAATTATAATTTACTATCATAAGTGATATTAACTTTGAATAATCGTCTACAGTCAAACCAAGCATCTCGGCAAAAATTTCTGTCGCATCAGTATTTAATACACCTTCCGGTAATGCATATCTCTTGAAGAAATTCTCAATAACCGAAAGCCTGTTTGCCCTTATCTTAGCAGTCTCTAAACCTTTTGAGAAGAAAACATTATTACCTGATTTAACATTGCCTATTAATTTTAACATATTCTCCCTACTGTTATCAGTTGCATCTAGTCTGGATATACCCAGCTCATCTTTACTTATTCCAACAGAGCGGTCAACAAAACCAAAATCATCTTCCAAAACGTCTATTTCATTTGCTAAAAACAGCAATGCCGTTAGCTTTGCATTCTCACTCCCATCAGCATTCAAGAAGGTAATCCAATCATAACCTGTTATATTTTTCACCTTTGATTGAAAATTCAAGTCAGATTCTGAGATAAAGGCAGCATCTTCTGGTTTGAAGGGCTGACTTGATAATTGAGAAAAGGATAAATTAAATTGGTTTAATAATTCTGGATAAAAGACAAATGCGACTACCATGGAAAAAACAACCAATGCAGCAGCAAGCAGGATTTTATGATGTGATTTTTTTCTAATGGTTTCAATGGATTTTTCTCTAGTAGCTTTAATTAAATTTTCTCTTAGTGCTTCATCAAATAAATTCGGATTATATCCACCGTTAATAAGCTCTTGTTTAATTGCCTCCTTGGAGTAACCAGCTTTTAATTGCCTCTTAACCCATTCCTTTATGTCTGGCACAATTAATTTTAGTATTTTATTATATTATAATCATTTCGTGTAAAATTAAAACAAATTCTGATATAAATTCTCCAGCTTCGCCAACAGTGAAAACATAACCTTAGCTTAAGCTTTAAATATAATTATACCAATATAATCATTGATACAGATGATAAGTTTAAAGTCACACATAAGAAAATGGGGGAGATCATTAGGGGTAGTTATACCTAAAAAGTTTGTAGTCAAAGAACACATTAGACCAAACGAAACTGTGGAGATTTTTATAAGAAAAAGAAATAATCCTATGAAGGAAACATTTGGTACATTAAAGTTTGATAAAAGCACTGAAGAAATTTTAAGAAAATCTGACAAGGAAGCTTGGGATGAGTAAAGAAACTTTTTTCTTCGATACTTATGCCTTTTTTGAAATTTTTCGTGGAAACCCTGATTATAAAGAATACGAAGATTCACTTGTTATTACTTCAATATTTAACATTGCAGAATTGAATTACAATTTGAAAAAAGAAAAGGGGAAGAAGATTGCTAATAATTATACAAAGAAATTTATACCATTTGCCGTTGAAGTTACATTTCAAGACATTAAAAGAGCTATGGATTTAAAAGTTAAAAATAAAAAATTATCAATACCCTATGCTATTGGCTATATGGTAGCAAAAAGTCATAATGTTAAATTTCTTACTGGCGACGAAGACTTCAGAGATATGAAAAATGTAGAATTTGTAAAATAACTATTTTATTCTTATCTCGTTCAACTCCCTTCCCCACAACACCTTTTCAGGATACCACAACTCTCTAGCTTCACCAACAGTAAAAACCGAACCTGTGACACAAACCACATCACTTTCACCCGCAAATTCTATAGCCTTAACAACAGCCTTCTTAACATCATCAACTATCAAATAATCTTTTCCATATTTTCCCACTTCATTAGCTATTAAACTTGTATCAGCAGCCCTATCTGAAACCTTGTGTCTTGTTATAACAATCAACTTTGAAATTGGAGCAATTTCTTTTAGCATTGGTGAAATCTTTTTATCAGATGATATACTAATTACTAAAATCAAATCCCCATCACCAAAATAACTTTTCAAAGATCCTGCCAACTTATTCATAGCTAACGGATCCTTTGCACAATCTAAAATAACAAGAGGATTTTCCTGCATAATTTCAAACCTCCCAGACCACTTTACTTTTAATAATCCTTCTTTAATCGCATCTTTAGAAATATTAATTTCAAAATTTCTTAATTCATTTATTACTGCTAATGCAACCGCAGCATTAATTTTCTGATAATTTCCCAACAATCCTAACTTATAATTTACTTCACTATTACTAACTCTGATTATTTTTGATTTTTTTTGTTTGCAAATGGTCTCTAGTATACTATAAACTTTACCATCTGCAGCAGTAACTAAAATCCCATTTTCCTTAATTATTCCAGCCTTCTCTCCTGCTATCTCTTCTACAATATTCCCGAGAATTTCCGTATGCTCCAAACCAACATTTGTTATAACCGAAACTGAAGGAGTAACAACATTCGTTGCATCTAGTCTACCGCCCAACCCAACTTCCAAAACTACAAAATCCACCTTTTGCTCATAGAAATACTTTAATGCTATAGTGGTTGTTAACTCAAAAAATGTAGGCTTATCACCCATCTCATCTACTATAGGTTTTAACTCTTCAAATTGTCTGACTATTTCGTCTTCTGATATCCTATCATCATTAATGACGATTCTTTCTGTAAAACTTGATAAATGCGGTGAGGTATATCTACCGACCTTATATCCCGCTTCTTTTAAAATAGACGAGATCATAGCTACAGTAGATCCTTTGCCTGCAGTACCACCTACATGAATAAACTTTAATTTTCCATGAGGGTTGCCTATAACACTTAACAGATATTCAACTCTTTGCAAGCCTAATTTCATGTCCCCAAATCTTTTCAAATTCAAAATATAGTTGGTAACTTCTCTATAATTCACTTATATGTCACTTACAAAAGTTGTAGAAATTAAACCTTAAATAATAAGATAAAAGGATAATAAATAGTGAGATTATGGAATTGCAAACTGTTGTATGGAAAGAAGATAAATGGTATATAATTAAAGAGGCCATTACAGGTGTAACAACACAAGGGAAAACCATAGAAGAAGCTATTCACAACATCCAAGAAGCCGTAGAACTTTACTTAGAAGGAATGCCAGAAATGAAGAAAGAACTAAATGAAATAAAAGCAATTGGTGCAATTAGTGTCAAAATTAGGTAAACTTTCTGGAATAAAGGTAATAAAAATTTTGGTAAAAGAGTTCGGTTTTAAAACAGTTAGGCAAAAAGGAAGTCATGTTATCCTCCGTAAGTTTGTTAAAGGAGAAAAAATAGTTACAGTTGTCCCGTTACATAAAGAAGTCAAGATAGGTACATTACTAGGCATATTAGAGTTAGCAAGAATCAATAGAGAAGAATTTCTTAGCAAATTAAAATAAAAAGGAATATGGGAGCTCAAAATTGTCATGTCAGAAGGTAAAATTGCACTAGTGACTGGTAGCGCAAAAGGAATCGGTAAAGCAATAGCATTAGCCTTGGCAAAAGAAGGCGCAACAGTTATAGTCCAATATAATTTAAGCGAAAAGGAAGCAGAAGAAACATTAAGAGAAATTAAATACTATAGCAAAGATTCTTTTTTAATAAAAGCAAATTTGAGAAATGAAATAGATATTGAAAAAATAGCCAATGAAATTTTCAAAAAACTCGGCAGAGTGGACATCTTAGTTAATAACGTCGGCAATTTCATTTACAAACCGATAACAGAAGCTTCTTCAGAAGAATTTCGTGATGCAATTGAAAGCAATTTGATGAGTACCTTCTATTGCTGCAAATATTTCCTGCCAAAAATGCGGGAAAACAAATTCGGTAGAATAATTAATTTTGGTTGTGCTGGATGCGATAGAATTGTAATAAGAGAAAACACAACACCATATTACATGGCTAAAACTGCTGTATACATGTTAACTAAAGCTTTGGCGGCAGCAGAAGCCAAGAATGGAATTAACTTGAATGTCATATCCCCTGGTATTACAGAATTCAGCAAAGTGAAGCTTGAAGTGCCTAAAGGAAGAGTTGCAACCATAGATGACATAGTGAATGCAGTAATGTTTTTGTTATCAGAGAAATCAGATTACGTCACAGGAGCAAATATAGAGGTTTCGGGCGGATGGATCCCAGGATTTTAAATTTTCTTCCTTATTGTAAGCATTAATGTTAAAAGCATCACAACTGGATAAACGAATAACGCAGAGAATTGGTTCAACCCAAATGCAACTACCAAAAGCGGCAATTGCGCCCCAATTATCGTTGCAAAATCATAGCTCCATCCAAACGTCCCAATGAATTTGCCTTTGTTATGATGTTCAACATCTTCACTAATCTTTGAAAATATCCAAACATCCATAAACCCACCAGCGAGCCCTATGAATATTCCACCCAAAATGTAATCCATGAGACTATGGGCATTAATGATAAACCAAGCGGCAATTAAATGTGAAATAATTGACAAAGGAATCCAATATTTCCTTCTAATTTTGTTAGAAATTTTTCCTAAAAGCAATTGATTTCCAGCAAAGAACACATTTTCTATCGCTAGTACTATTGAAATTATGGCTGCAGTCAAGCCCAAATCTTTAAGGCCAACTCTAATGAAAAAGAACAGAAACGTACTAAACATCGCCAAATCCATGGTCTTGTATATCATCAGGACAGGTATTTTTTTGATGAATGCGAAAGAAGGTTTTACCTTAATTTTCTCCACAATTCCATATTTCCTTGCAAAATGTATTGTAGCAATTAACCAAAACAAACCAACAACTAGAATCAAATTAAATGCATTTCCTATGCCAAACGTTGAAATGAAAATACCAGGAATCAATAATCCAAAAATCCATCCGCTGCTTTTTACCCCTCCGAAAAATCCAACTTTCTTATCAGGTTCAACCTTGACTTTTCTCAACCCATAAATCAAAATCACAACAAAAAGAATCGCGCCAGCAACACCAGATACTATTTTTAAAATAGTTAAAAGCAAGACATCAGTCGTCTGCCCAAGTAAGAAAAGTGAAACTACAAAAATCAAAACACCTGCTATAAGAAAATTCTTCTCCCCAAATTTGTCGGTCAAATTTCCTATGATTGGTTTTGACAGAAAAGAAATCACATCGCCTATAGAAAGCAAAAATGTGTATACAACCAAAGATACACCAATTGAATTGAAATAAAAAGCTGGTATGGCAATAGAGAAAGCCATCAAGAGAGACTGTAGAAATCCAAAAAATGCTCCTGTCCGCAACCTGTTTTTCTCTTCGTTCATTGCAATAGCTCCTGATACAATGGAAATCTTTTACACAAATCAACAACCTCTTGTTTGATTCTTTTTATAGTTTGATTATTTTTTATATCTTCCCTGAATTTCTTCAATACTCGATTTCTTTCTTCCTTATCATCAGGCAATTGATAATTCTTAACTTCCATGATAATTTCTGATATCCATTTTCCAATCAATTTCATCTCTTCTTCTTTCATACCTCTTGTGGTTAATGCTGGTGTGCCCAAACGAATTCCTGATGGATAAAATGGCGATGATGGCTCATTGGGTATAGTATTTTTATTCAGAGTAATCCCACCCAAATCTAACGCTTCCTGTGCAAAAATTCCCTTACCTTTACCAAACGGAGTTAAATCCACAAGCATCAAATGATTGTCAGTTCCATTAGACACAAGCTTGATCCCATTATCCATCAATGATTGAGCTAAAACTTTTGCATTCTTAACTATTTGTTTAGCGTATTCCTTGAATTCTGGTTTCAATGCTTCTCCCAAAGCTACGGCAATAGCTGCAGTAGTATGGTCATGAGGGCCGCCTTGCAAACCAGGGAATACTGCCTTGTCAATTTTATCCGCAAGTTCAGGGTCTTTCTTCAACCCCTTTTCAGTAACCATTATAACTGCTCCCCTAGGACCTCTAAGTGTCTTGTGCGTTGTGGTAGTAATCATGTGAACGTATGGCACAGGGCTTTTGTGGGCACCACCAACAACCAAACCAGCAACATGCGCTATATCCGCAGCCAAATATGCATTCACTTCGTCAGCAACTTCAGAAAACTCCTCAAAGGGAAATTCCCTGACATATGCGCTTGCCCCAACCCAAATCAACTTCGGCTTATGTTCTCTGGCTAACTTCCATACCTCATCAAAATCAAT
>CAZERL010000020.1:1932-15207 GCA_964514495.1 uncultured archaeon | reverse complement strand
GCTGAAGCATACAAAATCAAGCAAATCACCACAGGCGATATTTTCAGGGAACATATGAAAAAAGAGACAGCATTAGGCAAGAAAGCCAAGGAGTATGTGAACAAAGGTTTGTTGGTTCCTGACGAAATAATTAACGGCATAATTGAAGAGGAATTGAAAAAGCCTGGATACAAGACTGGATTTATACTGGATGGCTATCCTAGGACGGTGAATCAAGTGAAGTTTTTTGACAGATTGCTGGAAAAAATAAAAATAAAGCTGGACGGCATTTTGAATTTGGTTGTGGGTGAGAAGGAAATTATTAGAAGATTAACTAGTAGAAGAATGTGCTCTTCATGCCAGTCGATTTTCAATCTAGTTTTCAATCCTTCGAAGAAACCGGGAATTTGCGACAATTGCGGTGGTAAGTTGATTCAAAGGGATGATGATAAAGAAGATGTGATCAAGGAGAGGTTGAAGGTTTATAAAAAACAAACCGAGGAAGTGTTGAATCATTACAAGAAATCTGGAATTTTATATGATGTAGATGGGGAAAGGGATGCGGGAAAAGTTTTTGAGGATATCAAACATATTCTGGATAATAAGGTGATGGTATGGAACGGACACTTGTGCTGATAAAGCCGGATGCCGTGAAGAAGGGGCTTGAAAGAAAAATAATCAAGAGGTATGAAGACGCTGGGTTGAAGATGGTAAAAAGGAAGGAAATTACTCCGACACCAGAGTTGCTTAAGCGGCATTATTCTGCCCATGTTGCAAAGCCGTTCTATCCTGATTTAGAAAAGTTCATGTCCTTAGGCCTAGTAGTTGTAATGATATTTGAAGGTTCTGATGCAGTTGCCATGGCAAGGAAGGTTACTGGGGCGACGGATCCTGCGAAGGCAGAGAAAGGAACTATAAGAAGGGATTTGGGTGACTTGTCGTTGCCGGACGATGATAGGATAATGATGAACCTTGTGCATGCTTCTGCGACCAGAGAGGAGGCTGAAAGGGAAATCAAGTTGTGGTTTGGTTAAATTAAACTCGCGAAAATTATTGGCAAAGCGACAGTAGCATCCATTTCAATTGTGATATATTTCGCTTTCTCATTTATCTTGCCCCACGATATTGCTTCTTTAGGTCTAGCCCCGGATAAACTGCCATCATATTCCACAGCGGTAGTGATGTATACTACATTATTCAGACCACCCATGAATTGAGAATGCCATATGACGTGATGCTTTGATATACCACCGCCAATAATTAACGCGCCAGATTTTTTAGAATTCCAAACCAAATCACTTAGAAGTTTCTCATCTTTCAACACATCTATTTTGAAATTATGATTTTGAGAATATTGCCAAAGTTGATAGCCGACAGCTCCATCCGTAATCCCAGGAATTATCATTGGTATCTCATTTTTCCAGCACCAGTACATGATAGAATCTTTCTTTAATTTTTTACCTAATTCCCAAACCAATTCGTAAGTGGCTAATTCTTTTGCATTTATTTCGTTCAAGAATTGCCTCATTTTTTCCTCTAAAATAATCCCATAAGATTCATTAGGAACTAGAATATTCCCTAAGCGGTTGATGCCCTTCTTATGCAGTTCAGCGTCATCCATGTCAAAACTGCCATGGTAGTAATCTTTGAAGCTTCTGGCTAAATCATGGTCCAAAGTTCCGCAAGTAGTGATGACAACATCGAACCATTTTTCCTTTATCATGTCACGAATTATTCCTCTGGTGCCTGTGGCAATTATATCAGCAGGAAATGATAAGAAGTTTAAGGAATCCTTGTCGGCGAACATCCTTTTTATTATGTCAACCCCATCAGCAAGTTTTTTAGATGTAAATCCTCCACTTGCTTCCATTTGGTTAATTAATTTGTTTACATCTGTTTTGTTTTTGATATCGTAATCTCTGACTGGTATCATAGAAATAAAGTATGTGCTAAAGTATAGAAAAGTTTATAATTATGTAACACGTGTTACATTCATAAGGTGAATGTGGTGAAAGAATTCATTTTAGTATTTGACTTGCCAAGAGAAATGGGAACTGTAAAAGTTAGAAGTTGGAGAGAATTACAGAAGATAGATGCAAAAATGTTACAGTTTTCCATATGGAAGTCAGAAAAAATGGATGAGTTAATCAGGATAGCAATTGATATTAAAAAATCTGGTGGCAGTGCAAGAATACTAGAAGAAAGATTTGTGTTTTAACTGTGTGTTAAATAGATCTCTGAATATACAAGTGATTATGGATTACTGTTCCTATTCGTCCATGCATTGCATATAAAACAGCATGTGGTTCTCTTCCATCAAAGATTATAGTTGGTATTCCATTTTCAGCAACTGTTGCTGCGCTTTGAATTTTCGGTATCATACCATCAGTTATTTGACCATGGTTTATTCGAATTCTTGCATTGTCATATCCCAAAGAAGGTATATGTTCGTCATTGATTTTTACACCAGAAACATTAGTAGCTAAATACAATTCATGCGCATGTAATCCAATCGCTAATACAGCTGCAACATCATCAGCATTGCAATTTAACAAATCATTTTGACCATAACCCCCACCTTCTATGATAGATTTAGCTAGAGACGAAACTACAGCAACTCTCCCATTTGTGCCGTTGTTAAAGTAATCTACTACCGACTTATCTGTGTCGTTAGCTCTACCTACATAAGCTAATCTCGGGTCATCTACTTTTCTAGCAAATGCGCCCACTAAGAAGAATTCTGCATCAGGGAAATCAGAAGTTAAAGAAGCTCCTCTTCGTTCCATCACTGGAACATACACTTTTTCCATAAACGCTGCACTAGATACACGTAATCCTCCAATAAATTCAGGCATAAGTCCGTGTCTTCTCTCTTCTGTACTTAATTCACTCTTTGAACCATATACAAAAGCTACATTTGCTCCATGCTTGGTTATCATCTTTATATCTTCTGCTATAGTATTATGCCCATCCAATACATCGCCACCAGCCTTAATTACAAAAAGTTTGCCTTCCAGTGAACTTAGATCAAATGCTATTTCGCCTTCCTTTACGACCAATTACACCACCTTGAATTTTCACCATTCTTTCATACCTTTTCACTGATAATCAAATTACGACCTTAAATACTTTATGACACAAATGTTACATATATGACAAAAAGTGTTCCAAATGAAACAAAATCAATTTCAAAACAGGTGAAAGAAATTTTAGGCAAAAGACCTCTTTTAGTTAACGCTTTACTGCAAAATATAGTCAATTACTCGGCTTTAGCTAGATATGTGCAGAGAGAATTGAGTTCTAAAACAAGTATAGAAGCTGTAAAAGCGAGTATAATAAGAGAAAAAAGGAATCTGACCAAACAAAAATCCTTCAACGAGGAAAGAATTCTTAAACTTTTAAAAAACTCTAGAATAGAATTGCGTGATAAAATCGCTGTCATTATAACAAATAAGACATTTAATATCCAGTACCTAGCCTCAAGTGTTGTTATCAGTGGATTGATCAAACACAATGTTTACATAACAGATCAAACAGAATTAGAAATAAAAGAGAGTGCTGATACAGAAATTACAAAGAATCTCGTCGCACTTATAATTAAAAGTCCCGACGAAATTGAAAAAGTTGCTGGTTATGTAGCATTCATAACTCAATTGTTAGTAGGTAATGGTATAAACATAAAAGAGTTCATTTCGTGTTATACAGATACTGTCATAGTTCTTACAAAGGATGAAGGATTGAAAGCTTTTAGTTTGTTACAAAAATATGTCTGATTGAAATTTCCTTGAAAGGTTAATTACTTTTGCAAAGAAATATTACTTATGCTCAAAGACGAAGTAATAAAAATTCTCGAATCTGTTGGAATAAAAACAAACAAAGAAGTTTTGGAAGTGCCTCCTAACGAGGAATTCGGTGACATAGCTTTTCCATGTTTTGGTTTGGCTAAACAAGAGCAGAAGAATCCACAGGAAATAGCCGAAGAACTGGTAAAAAAAATAAGAATTTCCAAAAACCCTTTGATAATAAAAACAGAAGCTAGAGGTGGGTATGTTAATTTCTTTTTTTATTGGGAGAAGGTTGCCGAAAAGGTTTTATCAAGAATTTTGTCCAAGGAAAAAATTTCCTTCGGAAAAAACAAGCCAATAATGGTTGAGTTTGCCCATCCAAACACTCACAAAAGTTTTCACATAGGCCATTTTAGAAATATAAGTTTGGGCGAATCCTTGTGCAGAATTTTGGAATTTACCGGTTACAAGGTTATAAGAACAAACTATCAAGGAGATATTGGTCCACATGTTGCCAAATGTTTATGGGGATATAAAAATCTCTTCGAAAGTAAACCCCCTAAACAAGATAGAGGAGAATGGCTAGGAAAAGTCTACACAGAAGCTAATAAAAAAGTAACAAACAATGAGCAGTTGGAAAAAGAAATTGATGAAATAAATAAGAAAATTTACGCCAAAGACCCCAGCCTCAATAAATTATGGAAAACCACTAGAAGATGGAGTTTAGATTATTTCAGCAAAATATACAAAGAATTGGGAGTTGAATTCAATAAATTGTATTTTGAAAGCGAGGTTGAAAAAAGAGGAGTTGAAATTTCTCAGGAAGCTTTGAAGAAAAATATAGCAAAACTAAGCAATGAAGCAATTGTTGTTGATCTAGAAAAATACGGATTAGGAGCTACAGTTATTGTAACCAAATTAGGCACTCCACTATACATGGCAAAAGATTTGGGCTTGGCAGAAAAAGAATTTACCGATTTTAAAGTCGATAGGTGCATTCATGTAGTCGGCTCAGAACAGGATTTATATTTCAAACAACTTTTTAAGATATTTGAATTTATTAATTCACCGGCAGCTAAGAAAAGTCAGCATCTATCTTATGGACTAGTTATGCTAAAGGAAGGTAAGATGTCATCACGCGAAGGCAATGTAGTTCTTTATTCGGAGTTAAGGGACAAGATAGTTGAAAAGACTTTGGGGGAGGTTGCAAAACGAAATCCAAAATTAAGTAAAAGAACTAAAGTATCATTAGCAAAGAAAATTGCTTTAGGTGCTATGAAGTATGCTATGATTAAAATAGCTCCAGAAAATACAATAATTTTCGATTGGGAGGGCGCATTAAAGTTAGAAGGCAATACAGGACCTTATTTGCAGTATGCACATACAAGATGTTTAGGAATATTAAAAAAATCTAAAAAACATCAAACAATTTTGTTTTCGAAATTATCGCCACATGAGAAGCATTTAATTAAAGTTTTGATGAATTTTTATGGTGTTGCAGTAAATGCAGCCAAAGATAACAGGCCCAATTTCATTTGTAATTATGCATATGAATTGGCAACAACCTTTAATAACTTCTATCAGAATTGCCCAGTTTTGAAAGCAAATGATCCAAGACAAAGAGATTTCAGATTGACACTGGTTACTGCAACAAAAATTGTTCTAGAAAATTCTTTGAAATTGTTGGGCATCAAAGTGCCTGAAAGAATGTAATTAGAACCTAAAAGCAAAATATAAGGCAGACAATAAAATAAAAACTATTGAAAGAATTAAAGCCAGATCGGAAATTACTTTATTGCCAAACAAAGTGTTTCTTATAATCTCCACAGACAGTATAATCCCAATTCCGAATCTAACTATGCTACCTATCCCTGGCATAACAATTACTTTCTGATAACTTCTTTTACCTTTTGTGCTACATAAATGGCGGCGTGTCTAATGCTTTCGTCTGTCGATGCTGCGATGTGCGGTGTCAATAATAGATTGTCATTTGCCTTCGCATACTTCACTAAAATATTCCCATCTTCAACAGGTTCTGTGCTGTATACGTCCAAAGCCGCGCCCGTTATAACTTTGCTTTTCAGTGCCTTTACCAGCGCCTTCTCGTTCACAATCTTTCCTCTGGCAACATTCACTAAGACAGCACTGCTCTTCATGATTTCCAATTGTTTCGTATCTATCATATTTTCCGTCTCTTTTGTGAGCATCGCATGGACAGTAATCACATCAGATTTCTTGAGAACATTCTCCAATGAAGTCAGTTCAAGTCCTAACTCTGTGGCTCTCTCATTGCTGACATAGGGATCATGAGCTATAATATTCATACCGAACGCTTTGGCATACTCAGCAACTTTCCCGCCAATCCTCCCCAATCCTACAATACCCAGAGTCTTCCCCCCCAATTCTTTTCCGAAAAATTTGTATCTCTCCCATTTGCCTTTCTTCATATGTTCAAACGCCCAAGGAGTCTTTCTAACAAGACTTAGGATCAATGCGAATGTATGTTCTGCTGTCGGCAATGTGTGCACACCTTCCAAATTGATTATCTTAATTCCCCTCTTTTCAGCTCCTACAACATCTATATGCTCAATTCCTGTGGTAGCAGAGGCTATAATCTTGAGCTTTTCCGCATTCTTCAAAAGTATTTTATCAATTAAAGTCTCAACTCTTACAAAAAGTATATCCGTATCTTTTACCTCCTTCATTAATTCTTTTCTGCCCATTCTTTTGGCAACAACATTGCCAATCTGTCTGAGTATTGCAACTGCTTCTTCAGGAAAATACTCCGGCTCTGTAATTAAAATCTTATACATATTCAGCAATCTCTTCCCTTACAATATCTTGCGCAAAGCTGAAAAGTTCTTTTGCCCTATCAATAGTCTTCGCTTCAGAATTAATTTTTATTGCCGGTAGGGTATTTGAAGGCCTTATAAGCACCCAACCGTCTGCATTGACAACTTTTACCCCGTCCAGATCAATTGTTTTATAACCTAAACTAGAGAATCTCTTTTTTAAACGTTTCATGACGTCAAACTTGAAACTATCTGGGCATACGATTTCTTTGACAGGCACAGACGGATATACAGGTATTGCATCTACAAAACTTGAAAACGGTTTCTCACTATTAGACAGCAATTCAACCATCTTCACACCTGCAAACACACCGTCATCAAACCCAAATATATCTGAAAAGAACAGATGGTTGCTGTGTTCACCGCCGAATACAGCCCCTTCTTCCAGCATTCTATTCCTGATATATGCCCTGCCAACCCTATTAACCACCGGTATGCCGCCATTCGATTTAATTATTTCCTCAACTGCATTGGAGCAGCAAATATCAAATACAATCTTAGAATTTTTATTGGACTTTAGAATTGCAGATGAAAAAATTGGTATAGTTAGATTTCCTGATGAAACGTATCGCCCCTTCTCATCAACGAACGCAACCCTATCACCGTCACCATCAAACGCTATTCCAACATCCGATTGCTCTTTCAAAACCATTTTGCTCAATGCAAACAATGCTTCTTCAGTCGGGTCTGGAGAACGATTAGGAAACCTGCCGTCTAACTCTTCATTTATTGTTATTACCTTGCAGCCCAGTTTTTCCAAAATTGCAGGGGCTGTAAGTGCACACACGCCATTTCCTGTATCCAAAATAACCTTTAATTTGCGCTTTAGTTTTATTTTATTTATTACGAATTTTACATACTCGTCAATAATTTTATCGTAAATTTTCACATAACCTTCCTTTTCAGATGTTCGAAAGTTTTGTTCCATGAAAAGATTTTTTACTTCCTCCAACCCAAAATTCTCTGATACGCTAGAACCATTCTTACCGCACAATTTAAACCCATTCCATTCCGGAGGATTATGGGACGCAGTTATCATAACACCCCCGTCTGTCTTCAAATGTTCTATTGCAAAATATACAACAGGGGTTGGCACTGTTCCTGTGTCAATTATATTGCAGCCCACAGAAGTCAAACCTTTGATTAGAGCATCCTTGAGTTCACCGCCACTTAGCCTAGCATCCTTGCCGACTATGATTTCTTTACCATATCCTATGTAAGTGCCGAACGCCTTTCCAAGCCTTTCAGCTATCTCTGAAGTCAAATCTTTGCCATAAATTCCCCGTATGTCGTAAGCTCTGAATATATGTTCATACATCATAATTTTCACGTGCAAATTCCTTGGCAAGTTCCAGCTCTTTAGCATCCCTTGGGTCTGCCCAAAAACCCTCTATTTCTATATAGCCTAACTTGTAGTTATTTTTTATAAGCAGTTGTATTGCATCGGTAAGCTCATATTCGTTTCTTTTTGAAGGCTTTATCATTTCTATGAATTTAAAAATGTCATAAGGCAATACAAACAGTCCAGCCAAAGCAAGGTTCGATACAAACTTATCAGGCTTTTCCACAAGCTCCACTACTCTGTCACCCTCGACATCAACAACACCAAATTTGCTTAGATTCTCCATTCTTTTAACTGCCAAAATACCATCGTAATTTTGTTTCTCTAAAATTTTCTCAACTGTATTCGGAGCAAACAAGTTGTCACCATAAACCAAAAGGAACTCGCCGTTAATTTTGTTTCTAGCATATCTTAAAGCATCAGCTGTCCCGCCTTTCGGATTTTCTTGGAAAACATATTGAATATTCACACCAAACTCTTTCCCATTTCCAAAATAATCAATTACCTGTTCTTTCTTGTAGTGAACAGCGATTACAATATCCTCAATTTTATTTTTCTTAAGATTTTCAATAGCATATTGCAAAAGTGGTTTACCATTCAACCGCAACATAACCTTTGGTATTTCTTCACCAATTATCGGCCTTAGTCTAGTTCCTAAACCGGCTGCTAAAATAACTGCTTGCATGTTTTCACTTTATTTCAAATCAAGTCTCATTTCCGTCCCATGTTTCTTGAACCCAAGCTTCTCGTAGAAAGGAAAATTCTCTTCAGAACAATTTAAAATAACTTTATAACAGCCTGCTTGTTTTGCAACTTCTATGGCTTTTTTTATTACAGCACTGCCGACACCCAAACCTCTGAATTCTTTATTTGTAACCACATCTTCTATATGTCCAACCAAGCCACCTTCGTGAATAAATTTTTGCTCAATAAGTAGAGTTGTAGAGCCAATGATTTTTCCATTTTCGTTAACAGCGACAAAAATTTTGTTATCTTGATTAGATTTTTTCCTGAAAATTTCTTTTGCTTTCTTTATATCGAGATTAACATTTCTTAAATGACTTAGAGTTTCTAAAAATCCATTTTCCAAATCCTTCTCTTCCAATTCTCTCACCTCTAAATGCATAAAATCACTTTACTGTGACACTTTTCGCAAGATTCCTGGGCATATCCGGATCATGTCCCCTCAATAATGCAAGTTGATACCCAAGGATTTGTATTGGAATTATTTGGGCAATTGGGTTTGTATTACCAACTTCAGGAACTTTAATGAAGAAATCAAAGACTTCGTTATTCTTAGGAGCAACTCCAATGATATACCCACCCCTGCTTTTAATTTCGATTGCATTGGAAATGGTCTCTTTCTCATTCTCCTCAGATACAAAAACTATGCACGGCGTCCCATTTTCTATCAAAGTTATAGGTCCGTGCTTCAACTCCCCACCAGAAAATCCTTCCGCGTGTATGTAAGAAACTTCTTTGATTTTCAATGCAGCTTCCAATGCAGTAGGATACTGCAGCCCCCTTCCGATTAAAAATATATGTTGCCAATCCTTCAATCTCTCAGCTAGTTCCTTTATTCTATCTCTCGTGTTTGCGGACGTAAGATTGTAGATTAAGTTCCATAAATATTTTAATTCCTGCTTGCCCTCCTCATATTTTTCGACTAATGTGTATGCCAATAGCGTAAGTATTGCCAATTGTGACGTATAGGTTTTAGTTGCGACAACACAAATTTCAGGTCCTGCATGCATCATCAACGACTGGTCTGAGTATCTATGTAATGAAGAACCCATTACGTTTACTAGTGATATGACTTTACTGTTTTTATTTTTCGCAGTCTTCACTGCTTCTAGAACGTCTGCAGTCTCACCACTTTGAGAAACGGCTATAACCAATGTCTTGTCTGTCAGGAAGTGCTCATAGCTTGGAAATTCAGATGCAACAACAACATTCACATGCATTTTTGCTATCTTTGAAAACAGATAACTGGCAGTCAGGCATGCATGATAGGATGTTCCACAAGCAACAAAGAAAACACCTTTCGCTTCTTTAATTTGCTGCACTATTTCGAAAATTATCGATTTGTCTTGTTCTACCGCCCTTTGAATAGTTTCAACCTGCTCTGATATTTCCTTCAGCATGAAATGGTCGAAATTTCCTTTCATCGCCTGTTCTATATTCCATTCCACAGTATCAACAGGCCTAACCACCTCCTTATTTTCCAGGAGGTTGAAGATACTCAAGCTATCCCCTAAAATTACTACATCACCATCATGCAGATATGTGACGTCTTTCGTGTATTCAAGGAATGATGGTATATCGCTTGCAACGAAATGGCCTTCATCCGCCACACCCAAGACCAACGGTGCTCCTTTTCTCGCTGCTATCAGTCTTTTTTCATCAGCATTCAAAACAAGTATAGCATAACTCCCTTCAAGTTTCCTTAGCGCATTTATCGTAGCCTCTTCAAAATTCTTTTCATCCCTCATCTCAAATTCTATCAAGTTAGGTATGATCTCCGTGTCAGTGCTGCTATAGAAGCTGAATCCATTTTCTTTCAAGAAATTCCTCAGCTCCTGATAATTTTCTATTATTCCATTATGGACTACTGCAATCTTCTTATTGTTAGAAAGATGCGGGTGGGCATTTTCTTTGGTGACACCGCCATGAGTTGCCCAACGGGTGTGGGCTATGCCTATATTTCCGTTTAGTTCAGCGAAATTCAATTTCTCGTTAACACTATCAATCTTTCCTATGTCCTTCCTGATTAAAATTTCACCATTGGAAATAGTAGCAATACCGCAGGAATCGTATCCACGATACTCCAATTTCTTAAGACTATCCAATAGAAGATTGCCCACATCTGTTCTGTTGCCGATGAAGCCGACTATACCGCACATAACTATCTCTTAAAAATTAGCTTGTCAGGATTGCGACAGGTTGACAGACATATTTGCATTATCCTTCATCCAACTTTAAATTCGTGTTAAACCGCCTTAAAAGAAATCTAAAAGGGTTTGTTTAGTGATGGGGTTCTAAGGTGTAAAAGGAGGCTTAAAACGGCCTAACCCCTAAAAGAAAGTTTATAAACCTATAGTTCTCATTATAGATCTATGCCCTATCTAGTTGATGAAACAAAGGACGGACAGAAGGCCTATAGGACGTTGCTTATAGAACCCAAGATATTTAGTGTGTTTAACAGTGAATTGGCATTGAAGGTTACTCAAGAATTATCCAAGAAACCGTCGTGTGCGATGGACATAGCCAGAAAACTCAAGCAGCATGAGCAGAAGATTTACTACCACATAAGGAGATTGGAAAAGGCAGGTATAATAAACCTAGTTGGGACAGAGGAGCGTGTCGGGGCTTTGGCCAAACTATACTCCGTCTCCTACCCATTTATTTCAGTCAAACTATTTGACGGCGAGCATTTGGTTGATGTCAAAACTAAAGTCAGGGAATTGGACTTCTTCAGCTCATTCATAGAAAATGGAAAATTAAACGCTACTATAGTTGTTGGCTCGCCAGATCCTCATGGGAAATACAGCGCGCAGGCTTCTGACGGCAGCGCTGCTATAGACTTTGCATTGTTTTTAGGCAGTTTTCTGAATGATGCAAAACCAAACTACAAATTGGATACACAAACAAGAGACAACGAGTTAAAAGGAAATCTTATTTTGATTGGCGGACCTAAAGCCAATATTTTGATTGATAAGATCAATGACAAACTGCCTATATACTTTGATACGAAGCATGAGTTTAGTATCGTTTCCTCGTTGTCAAAATCTGTATATCCAGAGGATGATGTCGGAATTATCGTAAAGATGAAAAATCCATTCAACAAAGACAAGGAAATTCTTGTCCTTTCTGGCAAAAGGTTCAAGGGAACCAGGGCATCCATAATTGGCTTGATGAAGTATATCAGAAAATTAGAAAATGGGAATAAGTTTGAAGACGGCATTGCAAGGGTGGTAAGAGCAATAGACAGGGATTCTGATGGGATTGTTGATGATGTCGAGTTTTTAGAATGAGGTTAGAGCCCATTATACTATACTAAGGTCCGGCGTACCAACCCATCTTTTCCCTAAGCCACCACCATGGCGTCAATTTTATCCCCTTCGGAATATTGTTCATGTGCATAGTTTTAAAAGTTAGAAAATGCCATTTGTGTTCTTTCATGTTTAGCAAGGCAGATAAATCCCATATGGGTGGTACTACTAATACAATATTTTTAGAAATTCTTTTCAATTCTTTGTAAAATCTTTCCGGATAATCCACATGTTCTATTGTGTGAGAGCATAAAGTGTATGTGAATTGTTTATCTTTGAAAGGCAAGTTGTAAATGTCTTTAATCAAAACAAAATTTGTGACATACCTTTTTAAAATATCGGCATTAATGCCACCACCATCGGTATTACCACAACTGAAATTCAAATCCCATTTTCGCTTTTCCAGATAATAATTTTTCAGAATATAGTAGACTATTACCTGTGCTGACAGCATCAAAACTATCAATGGCCAATAAATAACTAATATGATGATAAAAGGAAAAACTTCTAAAAAATGCACTTTTGAATTAACATCGTATTTTTTGCGCACTCTCTATCAATCATTAATTTTTAATTCATTTTATTAAACATCTCTTAAGTAAATCGACCAAAAATTTATATTTCCCCCTTATTATCAATCATCCAATTTTCAATACCTTTCTTCACTTCAACAACATTTTCTTCGCCATTCGGCAGTTTCCTCTTGATAGTTATTGGTATAATCTTTTCCTTGAATTCATTTTTCGAAACTTCAATAGGATTGGTTTCCTCAGCTTTAACCAAAATAGGTGCACCTAGAGAAACCTGTAAAGCCCTAGCGCCTACAAGCCTAGCAACTTCAAATCTAGTCAATCTATCTTTTGGCCAAATCACAATTCCACCTGGAAGCAGCAAAGGCATGCAGTTCTGCCCCTTAGAGTAATATCTCTATTTCTTATGCTAGCTTAAAATGTTTACGGTTGGCGCATTTTTTGGATTAAAAACCTTTAAAGCGTTGATTTGTAAGATTAATTAGACTATTATGGAGACAGTTGGTTTAGTCGGTTTGGGGAAAATGGGGCTGGGGATTGCGGAAAATCTTCTGAAGGCCGGCTATCTAAAGGCTGTCTATAAAAGGAAGATTGATGAAGAAATAAAAAAATTAGAAAAACTAGGAGTTTACATTGCAAAATCACCTGAAGACTTGGCAAGCAAGGTAGACCATGTATTTCTGTCAATACCAAACGAAGCTGTTGAAGAACTGGTTTTTGGAAAAAGCGGTTTGG
>CAZERL010000020.1:0-1832 GCA_964514495.1 uncultured archaeon | reverse complement strand
AACGGCCATAAAGTTAAGATGCTGCATAATTTGTTGGAACAGGAAGAGATGCAGGCCATCGCAGAAGTTGCGAATCTTGCTGTGAGTTTGAATTTAGATCCCAAAAAAGTGTTTAAAACAATTCGCGAAGGATTAGTTCAATCACATTTAGGCGATTTGTACACCAATGTCCCTGATGATGAGATATTTGCAAGAGAACCGAAGGTAGAAGGCGGGGATTATCCTAGGATGGCTTTGGAAATTTCACGAGAGCCATTGCCGGATGGCGCAGTTAGCTATTGGATGAGACTAATATCCAGAGCTTCTAAAGAAGAAAGAGAAAAGATAATCGAAGATGCTATCAAAGCGATTAGCGGTGAATTAAGAAAGCTGAGAGACGATGAAAAATTTGAATACGGTTTCAAAACACTCGGCGCACTCAGGAAAGCTTTCGGGGGGCATAAGTGATGTATAAACTGGGTGCTGTCGGCGTAGGGCATTGGGTAATGCGACTGAAGCGAACCATGGATACTGACGGAAGAATGAACATAAACAAGGCAGTTGGAGTGACATGGTATGAAGACAAGAAAGAAATTCTGGACAAGTTCGGAATAACCAGAGAAAATTATTTTAGGATCGAGCCTGAAAAATCTTTGCCGGAAGAGTTCTTTGATGGTTTGGATGTCGTACAAATTGCAAGCCACAACGAATTCCATAAAGAACAGACCATCCAATCTTTAGAGCACGAAAAGGTTACAGTAACAGAGAAAACTTTTGCAACCGATCGCGAAAACTTCACTGAAGCTATAGATTTTATCAAAAGCAACAATCACGAAAAAAAAGTTGCTATTCATCTGCACTATTTGGGAAAAATTCTAACGCTTGAATTGCCAAAGATTTTATCATTTGCAACCAAGGAATACGGGAAAATAACGCATGCCATCGGCACATTCTTCGAGGAAATAAACCCGGAAGACGTGAGAAGAAATTGGCTGTTCAGGCCTGAAAATGGCGGAATTCTAATGGACTGGATTCATCCTCTGGGAATTTTATCATATACCTGCAAGGCAGATTTTATCGATTGTCTTGAGGCTGATTCATACGTGATAAACAAAGATTACGATTACATCAATCCCACAGGGGCGTATGCAAAGTTTAAGATCGGTGGAAGTAATTTCACGCAGGATGCCTTGGCATACGTAAGGGTTGGCAAAGGATTTCCTCATGGTATAACGCATAAGACGTTGAGGTTGGTGTTTGAGAAAAATGCATTTTTGGATCTGAATTATATAAGCTCTGAGCAAGAGTTCAACTCTGAATTGAGAGGAACATGGGAATTGATTGAAATAAAAAATGGAAAAAGAAATGTGGTAAGTTTTGGATCACCTACAGGCCCTATATCCTACCAATTCATGTTAAATGAGATGATAGAGATGATAAACGGCAAAAAACCATCCTTGTCGCTAGATGATATTAAAAGAATTTACGAGCCTTTGTGGAAATTCCAGGAAGCAACAAAAAACAAAGAGCCTAAAAGGGATGAAAATGATATTAAGAATTTTATCAAAGCTGGGTTGGAAAAGGCAGCCGATTGGCAGTTTATGGCTTAAACTGGCTAACTTCTTTCAACAAATCTATGTTGCCCATGAAAGTCTGTCTGCAGCAATAACGAACTAATCCCAAACTGTCCAAAACCTTCTTGCCATCCTCACCTTTCTCCATACTTTCCTTGTACTTCTGCCATAAATGGCCTATGACTTTACCACATGTGATGCAACGGACCGGAACTATGATTTTTATCACCGACTAATTTAATTCATTACAAATTTCGAGTATTTAAAACATTATCTCTT
>CAZERL010000019.1:0-15292 GCA_964514495.1 uncultured archaeon | reverse complement strand
TATACAAAGAACGATGAGGGTTTGCGTTATGCATTTCGTAGTACTCTTTAATCGCGTTTATAACTTGAACGGGCTTTTGCGATGTCGAAGCGCTGTCTAAAAAAATCAAAGGTTTTCCTTCAATTTTCCTCTTTAAGATTGGGAAATCTTCCCTTAATTTTTCTACATCAAACATCATTTCACCTGTATTTGTAATGTCCGGCGAATATATCCTTCTTTTTAACCATTTCCTTAGATTCTTCAATTTGCAATTTATTTAAATCTTTGAGAAACTCGTCTTCCCTGCCTTGCCACTTCAACTCCAATAAATGGTAAAGTTTTGTCTTTATCTCATCTAGAACCATCCTTTGAATAACAGGCTCAAAAAACCCCAAGGCTATCATCTTCTTGGCATCATCTTCACTCAAACCTCGAGACATTAAATAGAATATTTTGTCTTCTTCAATCTGGGAAACTGATGCGGAATGTGTGGCTTTCACTTCGTTTGTTTCAATTTCTAAACTGGGAATTGCTTTGGCTTTTGCCTCTTTGCTTAACAGCATTGCATGCTCACCCAAGAATGAATTAGAATTTTTTGCACCTTCAGAAATTTTTATCATTCCTTTAAAGATTGAAAATGATTTATCCCTCAAAACACCGTTAGACAAAACTCTTCCTGTAGTATTTTTCCCCGTGTGCAATAAAGTTGAATATACATCGAATTGCTGTTCCTTATTTCCGAATAATACTTCCATATCTTCCGCCTCGCTTCCTTCGCCAAGAAGCACACTATAAACTCTAGATCTGACTTTTTTACCTCCAAAATACCCTATGTTCCAGTATATCCGGCTGTTTCTATGGCATGTGCTGATTTTGTTAGATAAATGCACGATATTTTGGCTCAGATTTTGTAAATGAGACAAATGCAATTCAGCTCCGTCTTTTAACAATACTTCAATAGAATCACTAAACAAAACCGGATTATTGGTGTGATTAGAGTAGTCTTCCTTAACAAGCCTAAGTTTGCTATCAGAGTCAAGAACTAATACTAATTTGCTGATTAAATGTGAGTTTAATGTTGTTATCAACCTTAAAGGAGTTTCAATTTGCACTCCCCTAGGAACGTAAATATACAAGCCTGACTGGAACAGTGCATTGTTCATATGCAAGAATTTGTCATCAATTTTTGAATCGCTCACAAGAATTTGTCTAAATTGTGGCTCATTTTTAATAGTACTATTCAATTGGGTTACTATAACTCCTTTTTCTTTTAAATCATTTGGCATATCCATTCTAGTCTCATTTGTGGCTTTTAAGGAAATATCGCTGGTTGCAAATTCTTCTAAAGTAAAATCATTGAACAATGTCTGGTGTTTAAATAATTCTGTACTTTCTGCTTTCGAATTTTCAAAAGTCTTGAATGACTCCAATCGAAATTCTTTTAACCAAGATGGCTCATCATTTCTTGTATTCTCATCTAAAAAACTTTCTACTGACATGCAAATCACTACAGCTAGCCTACCGCACCTGTCATCTCAAGCTGTATTAGTCTGTTGAACTCAACCGCATACTCCAAAGGAATTTCTTTTGCAAATGCATCGAAGAACCCAGATACAATCATGCTTAGTGCTTCCTGCTCGTTCAACCCCCTCGACATCAAATAGAACAATTGCTGCTCCCCAATCTTTCCAACTGTAGCCTCATGCGTTATAGTTGCTGATTCATTGTTTACTTCATTATAAGGATATGTATCGGTTTTGGAAATTTCATCTAATAATAAAGCATCGCATCTTACAGTAGACTTTACATTATCTGCTAGCTTGCTTACATGCAACAAACCCCTATACGTAGTTCTTCCACCATCTTTGCTGACAGATTTTGCAATGAGTTTTGAAGTTGTATGAGGCGCTAGATGAACTACTTTACCACCGGTGTCTTGGTGCTGGCCTTTGCCGGCGAATGCTACAGATAATATGTCAGCTTTAGCTCTAGGACCTCTCAAAAATACACTGGGATACTTCATAGTTAATTTCGACCCAATATTTGCATCCAACCATTCGACAGTCGTTCCTTCAAATGCATGTGCACGCTTTGTAACTAAGTTATAAACATTGTTAGACCAATTTTGTAAAGTTGTGTATCTAAAATGAGAACCAGGTAAAGCAATTACCTCAACTACAGCTGCGTGAAGTGATTCTTTCGAATAAATTGGTGCGGTGCAACCTTCTATGTAGTGTGCTTTAGCTCCCTCGTCTACAATAATCAAAGTTCTTTCAAATTGTCCAAAACCTTCTGCATTAATTCTGAAATAAGCTTGCAATGGTTGCTTGACTTCAACACCTGGTGGGATGTAAATGAAACTACCACCACTGAAAAATGCCGAATTCAATGCTGCAAACTTGTTGTCTTCAGGTGGAATTGTGGAACCAAACCATTTCTTGAATATATGCGGATATTTCTGTAGACCTGTATTTGGATCTACGAAAATTACTCCTCTCTTTTCCAAATCTTTCTTTAAACTGTGATAAATATTTTCAGAATCAAACTGAACACCAACACCGGCTAAGAATTTTCTTTCAGCCTCAGGAATTCCCAACTTATCGAAGGTGTTTTTAATCTCCGGGGGCAGTTCTTCCCAAGATTCTTCTTGTTTTTCTGTTGGCTTTATGTAATAAGTTATATCGTCGAAATTAATCGAAGACAAATCCCCTCCCCATTTAGGCATAGGCCTTTTCATGAAGTGGTCCAATGCTCTTAATCTGAACTTGTGTATCCATTCGTGTTCTCCTTTTTCTCCTTTGATTTCAGACATCTCCCTTAAAACTCGTTCAGACAAACCTGGTTCTGATTTATGAACTGATTTATCTGGTACACTAAACCCATATTTCTCTGCATACTCGCTCCTTATGTCCGAAATTTGTTTGTCCATTTAACCAGCTCTCAATGTTTCATAACCTTTTTGTTCAATCTCGTCAGCCAATTTCTTGTTGCCAGACTTTACAATCTTGCCATCAATCATCACATGGACATAATGTGGCGCCAAGTGATGAAGAATTCTATTGTAATGAGTTATCAAAAGTATCCCCGTGTTATCAACTTTATTGACGCTAGATATACCGTTAGCTATCAATTTAAGTGCATCCACGTCCGCACCTGAATCTGCTTCATCGATAATCGCTATCTTAGGCTTTAGAATAGACATCTGTAAAACCTCTGCCCTTTTCTTCTCTCCTCCAGAAAATCCTTCATTCAAATACCTGCTCGCAAAAGATTCGTCCATATTAAGCTCCCTCAATTTCTGCTTCAGAAATTCCCTGAATTCAAGAACCGACAAAACCTCTTCACCAACATCTTTCTTCTTCTGTCCATTCATAGACATGTAAACGGTCCTTAGAAAATTTGATAAGGATACTCCAGAGACTTCAACCGGATACTGGAAGCCGAGGAATAAACCCAACTTAGCTCGTTTGTCTGGAGCCAGATTCAATATATTTTGACCATCCAATAGAATTTCTCCTTTGGTTACTTTGTATTTTGGATGCCCCATCAAGACATAAGCCAGACTTGTCTTCCCGCTTCCATTGGGGCCCATCAATGCATGTATCTCTCCTTGCTTTATTTCCAGACTTATGCCTTTGATTATTTCTTTTCCTTCTATTTCCACATGCAAATCCTTGATTGTCAATTCACTCATGCAGTTTACCCTCCTTCTTCAGTTTATCCCCGTACATTTCAATCAAGCACAAGAATGGATTCAATTCCTTTTCGGAGTAGATGTTATGAGATCTTGTGGTGGCGCAGATTTCGCAAATTTTCTCGTGCAACTTTGTTCTGCCACTCACTATGTCTGCTGTCAATTGTTTTATCGCATTCAACAGTTTGGCATTAGATATTAGCTGCCTTACTCTTTTGCCCCTCAAGCCGCTGAGGTACTGTGAAACGGCTGGCTGGGTTATACCGAGTTTTTGGGCGGCTTGAAATTGGTTCATGCCATAAGTCTGTATCATCTCATTAGTAATTATCGCTCTAACTGCTGGTAGTGTATCGTCGAAGATTGTTTCGCAAAAGAGTTTCATAGATAGAATATGTTGCAAACGTATTTAAATATAACTGCGTTATAATTTTAGCACTTAGATGAATAGACTGGTCGAAAATAGTGCAAACGTAACGATTTCACTTAACTTCCAGGGTTCCTTTCAGCCAAGGATGAGAACCCAAAGGACCTGTCTCACAAGTCTTGCAATACATCTCAAAAGTACCTGCCTTATCAGCAGTAAATTCTATCACATCCGGGTCTGCAAACAAACTTTTCAATACAGTTTTATTGATGCTGTATGCGTCTATTGTAATTCCATGCTCATGCGAAGGTTGGTTGCTTATAGCTGAAATTTTCACATTATCGCCTTTGCTTACGGAAACCTTGTTTGGCGAATACCCTCCGCTATGGTCTATGGTGATTTTAAATTCCTTGGATACTACAGCAGTTGGTGCTGGTGTAAGTATTTGTTGAGTAAGTGCAATTGCCTTAACCACTACATTACCTTCTAAAGCTACAGGCTTGTCTTCATCGGGAAATCCATACACACCATCATTATCATCGTCATAATGAAGCATTGCAAAAACTTTGGTTCCAGCTTGTGCAGCATCAATTGTCACTTTGATGTTAGTCTTTTCGCCAGATAACAAATCGCTATGTCCTATGACAGCACTAGGCTTGCCATCAGCATCTTTGTGTATGACAACGTAACCATCCTTGTCCAAATACAAACTATCGATAACTATTTCATTGCCAACCAAAGATTGGGAACTGACTGCAAGACTTGCCTGTTTAGCAATGGGTACTGGTGCAGGTTGCTCGGTAGTTACTTGCGGCTGTCCTACACAACCAGACAAAACTACTATAGATACTAACAAAAATACCTGAAACCTGTTAAAAACCATATGCTTAATTATTACTTAAATTATTTAACATTGCTGGTCAGTCTGGAAATATTTGTCCTACATACCATATGACTAAAATACCGAGTACCAATAAGCCAATTTGTATTAAAGATTTAATTGCACTTTTCTCTCTGTGTGTCTCTGGCAACAGGTCTGTGCTGGCGATGTAAATGAAACCTCCAGCTGTAAACGCAAGTATAGGTCCTAAATTTTCAAATAAAGGCAGGTAAAAGAATCCTATTAATGCGCCTAACACTGCAGTCATTTGTGCAGCCAAACTATACAAAATTATTTTAAATCTACTGAATTTTGAATGAAGCAGGATGGCAAATTCACCCATTTCTTGAGGCAATTCATGAAACAGAACGGCAAGAGAGGTTGTGATGCCAAGCTTGAAGTCTACCAGAAAACCTGCTGCAATAACCAAACCGTCTATGAAATTGTGTAGAGCATCGCCCAAAATAATCATATATCCAGTGGGATGCGCCTTTTCTTCTGGAGGATGTTTGCCTTTTCCGTGTGATGTTATGTGTTCTATGGAATGATGGTGGTACCAAAGCAAAGTTTTTTCCAATAAGTAAAAGGTAAGAATGCCTATGAGCGAATAAACCAATATATTTCCACCAGCAGTGATGGCTTCTGGCAATAGATCCAAGAAAACTACTCCCAGCAATGCGCCTATTGCAAAATTTATGAAATATTTTGAAACGAGTCTAGCCAATTTTTTATTATAAATTAAAAGAATTCCGCCAGTTACACCCAAAAGACTTATTACAAAAACAACTGCCAATGCAGTGATGATTACCATAAAATATATATTGGCTGTTTAACTTTTAAACAAAAATCTAGTCGTTATCCTCTTTTCCAGAACTTCCTGATTTACTGCCTCTTGAATTTTCACTTCCAGATTTTCTACTTTTATTCTCACCTGAGGATTCTGATTTTTCTTCCCTTTCTATCTTACCAGAAGATTCTTTACGTTCCCTAACTTCTTTTCTTTCAACTTTCCTCTCTTCCCCCTCTTCTTTATCTTCTACTTCAATTTTCAATATTTTTTCTACTTCTTCTTTAGATAAACCAGTTCTACTAACAATTTCAGAAATAATTTTGTTTCTATCAGCAGTTGGTACTCTAAACTTCAACTTCCTATCACCAATCTCAACTTTGACTTTTGCTATTCCTTTTTCCACTTCAGCTTCAATTTCCACTTCCTTCTCTTCCTTAGCCTCCAAAAGTCTTTCCAATAGCCGTTCAGCATTCTTGGCTAAATTCTTGGCAGCAGTAGCTTGGCCAAAGGCTTCGCCAAACTTGGTTTCATTCAAAGCTGCTTCGGCATTTGCAATTTTCTCATTAGCTTGCTCGAATAACTTATCAACAGCTTTTGGAATTGTAAAGTTTCTTTGCTGCAATTTATCTATCGTTTCTTGAACTTCAGAAATCTCTTCTTTCGCATCTTCAATTCTTTCAACAGCTTTCCTTTCTCTAATTTCTGTTAATCTCTCTTTAATTTCTATTCGGTTAACCTCTTCCTCTATTTCCTCATCTGCCTTCCCTGTTTCCTGTTTGATTTTTATTTTGGTTGCTCCTTTCTTCGCCTTGATTTCTACTTTAACATCTCCTGTGAAGTTTTGCAATTTGGATAAAACTGAATCAATCAAAGCTTGCTGTTCGGCGGTGATGTTTCCTCTAACTTTAACTTTCACTTCAACTTCCTGTGAAACTGTTTCTACCTCATCTTCATGTTCTTCCGATTCTCTTTCTATTTTGACCTCGTCTACAATTTCTTGAGTAGAATTAGTACGGGATAAAACCGATACTGCTGTTCTTACTCTTTCCAATGAATTTCTATGCTCTGACTGGGCTCGTTGCATCGCTTCCAGTTTATTTTTCAACGCCATCTCCCTAACTTCTCCCAATCTTTCTCCAGCAATCTCCAAACCAACTCGTGCTTTTGCAACATTATCGAAGGTTAACAAGAGTTTTATTTGATCCAAAGCTACATCTAAATTGTATAGGAATGAGTCGGGTGTAACTCCTGGTGCTGCAGGTGTTTGTGCTACAACTAATGGTGTCAATACTATCGAAACTAGTAAAAAGGTTATTATCGGTAAATGCCGCATATAAAACTAAAACTACTTAATTCAGTATAGTATTAAAGTTATTGGTGGTTTGTTGGTAAAGAGACAAGGTTTGCCTAATACCGGAGAAGTAGTTTTGTGTACTGTACAGAGGATAACTCCATTCGCTGCTTGGTGCAGTCTTGAAGAATACAATACTGAGGGAATGATTCACATATCAGAGGTGGCTGGAAAGTGGATTCATGATATAAGGGAATTTGTAAAACCGAACAAGCAATATGTTGCAAAAGTGGTTAGGGTAGACGAGCAGAAGAATCTTGTCAACCTGAGCCTGAAGAGGGTTTCTAAGTACGATGAAAGGACGAAGATGAATGAATTTAGGGGGGAGCAAAGGGGTGAAAAGATGCTTGAGCGTGCGGGAAAGGAGCTGGACAAGACTCTGAAGCAGTCCTATCATGAGGTTGGGTTTTTGTTGCAAGAAAAGTTTGGGGGGCTGATCAATGCGTTTGAGGAGATTTCAAACTCGAAGGAAATTTTGGGGGAGCTTGACATATCAAAGAATTGGAAGGATGCATTGCTGAAAGTTATTGAAAAAACTTTCAAGGTGAAGGAGATTGTGTTAAAGGTTGAACTGGAGTTGAGGTCGTATGCTGAGGACGGTATTGAGAGGATAAAGAAAGTCTTGACGAGTTTGGGTGTGAATGGGCTGGAGATTTCCTATATATCAGCTCCCAGGTACAGGCTGGAACTGAAGACCTCGGATCCCAAGACGGCTGAAAAGATGTTGAGGGAAAAGCTTGATGCTATAAGTAAATCTCAAAAGTCGATGGAGATAGAAAGTGTTTATAGGTTTGTAAAATGAAGCTCAGGAAGTGCGCTAAGTGTATTTCGTATACTTTTAAAGAAATTTGCTATAAGTGCGATAGTGAAACTGAAAATCCGCATCCGCCAAAGTACTCTCCTGAAGATAAATTTGGGAAGTATAGAAGGGCAGCAATTCAAAATAGGCATGTTTTATGAGTTGGGTAATGTTCGCGAAATTTGGAACTTTCTTTTGGGCTTGTGCAAATAAATTATATAAGTAAATTAAACCCCAAATAATGGATAATGACAACTAAGATAATCGAGTATGAGAAGCCGAAGCTGAAGAACCCCATATTTATAGAAGGCCTTCCTGGTGTGGGTAATGTTGGGAGGATAGCTGCTGGTTATCTGGTAGAGGAGCTTGGGGCGAAGAAATTTGCCGAGCTCATATCATCCCACTTCATGCCTTTTGTATTGATGCACCAATCTTCTGCGGTGCATGTCCTGAAGAACGAATTCTACTATTGGAAGGCTAAAGAAAAGAACCAAAGGGACTTGATACTTTTGATTGGTGACACCCAAGCTGCTGATGCAGAGGGGCATTACGAGGTTGCGGATGAGATCCTGAAGTATGTCACCAAATATGGGGTTAAAGACTTGTTTACATTGGCTGGGTTGTCTATAGGAGAGCAGACTGGTGCGCCGAAGGTTATTGGCGCTGTCAGCGAGCCTGAATTGGTGAAGAAATATTCCAAGTATGGGATAGATTTCAATGCCGGCAGCAAGGTTGGGACGATAGTCGGTGCTTCTGGATTGTTGCTGGGGTTGGGAAAATATTATGATATCAAGGGTGTCGGCCTTCTTGGTGAAACGGTAGGATTCCCGATTATCCCTGATCCAAAATCCGCTGAAGCGATTTTGAAAGTTTTGACGAAGATACTCAACATGAAATTGGATACAAGCAAGCTGGACAAGAAGGTGAAGGAGATGGAGGATTTCATCAAGAAGATACAGGATGTTGAGAGAAGGGCCATGATGCAGATGATGAGACCTCAGGGGAAGCCTGGTGATGAGAAGGAAAAGCTTACTTACATTGGTTAAACCATGGCTGAACTTATTGGGATTCTACTTTCTGTTTTTGCTGGATTTTTCTTTGGCACTTATTTTGTTCCTATGAAGAAAATCAAAGATATAGATCTTTATCAATATCAATTTTTTGCTGGTATAGGTATTCTTTTAGTTGGAATTGCTTCATTGTTTATTTTTAACATTTCATTTGAGATAAACGCTGGTATAATAACAGGAATCATGTGGGCGATTGCGAACTTACTAGCTGCTAATGCATTAAAGCATGTCGGTATGTCAAAATTTCCATTAGCCCAAGCTACTGTAGTTTTAGTTTCCTTTTTGTGGGGGGTTGTATTTTTCCAAGAACCTTTCCAATCAGTTCTCCTGGCGATTGTTGGCATATTGTTTTTGATTCTCGGCATTCCGTTAATTGCTGTTAGTGAGGATAGAAGCAAAACTTTAACAAAAGGATTTGTTCTTTTGTTTTTAGCTGGCATTATATGGGGATCGACATTTGTAGTGCCTTTATTGCTCAAGATAGAAGTTAACAAACTCATTTTTCCAATATCACTTGGTGCATTTTTGTCTGGTGTTCTTTTATTAGTGATTAAAGGGTTAAAATTTGAAATGAGGACAGCTTACACCAGCATTTTTTCAGGCATGCTTTGGTCAATCGGTAATGTAGCAAGTGTCCTTGCGTTAGGTATAATTGGATTGGCACTTGCTGGTCCACTTTCACAAGTAGCTATATTATTTAGCGTTGGATGGGGGTTGTTTTATTTTAAAGATGTCAAAACAACTAGCAAGACAATCAAGATAATCATAGGTGGAATTATGCTTGTACTAGGAGCTATACTGCTTGCCGTTTCTAAATAACCTTTAAAAACATTCTGTAGCAATATTGTTAGATATGAATGTATCAAAACTCTTGATTCCACGTGAGGAGTACCTGGCATCAGGGATACACATAGGCATGAAGCAGAGGACTGCGCAGATGAAGGAATTCATTTACAAGATTAGGCCGGATGGGTTGGCTGTCTTGAATCTGAGCAAGGTTGATCAAAGGATAAGGACGGCTGCAAAGTTTTTGTCAAGACTGTCAAGAATTTTAGTTGTCAGCAGGAAACCTGTTGCCGTAGATGCGATGAAAAAATTTGGTGAGGTGATTACTGCAGTGGTGGTCACAGGGAGATTCATGCCGGGAACTTTAACCAATCCACGATATAAAAAGTATTTAGAAGCGGATGCGATGGTGCTTGTAGATCCTTTGGTTGATTACCAGGCGTTGAAGGAGGCGGTTAAGGCCCGAGTTCCTTTGGTGGTTGTTTGTGATACGTTCAATGAAACACGCGATATAGATTTTATAATCCCTGCAAACAACAAGGGCAAGAAATCTGTTGCTGTATTGTTCTGGCTTCTGGCAAGGGAAATTTTAAAGGAGCGTGGAACGATTAAATCTGATGAAGAATTCACTTACAAGATAGAAGATTTTGGTGGTAATGAATAAATTTCCTGTAACTACAGACGAGTCATTTCTATTTTTCAAAATAACCTTTGAATCAACGAAAATCCTTTATATACTGTTTTGTAGAATTGTATTTCGTGGTCATTAAAACCACAACCTATTGTGTTTAAAAGACTCCAAGGCAATAGAGATATATGAAGTGTCCCTACTGCAGCAGCAACAAAATAAGGGTAGTTGACAAGAGGGCTAGTGACGAAAAGGCCATCAGAAGGCGCAGGGAATGCCTTAAATGCAGGAAGAGGTTTACCACATACGAAAGAATTGAAACGCATCCGCTGGTTGTGATAAAAAGGGATGGAAGAAGAGAGCCGTTTGACAGGGAGAAGCTGCTGAGAGGGATAACACTTGCATGCGGCAAGAGGCCTGTATCCCAGGAAGAGATAGAGAAGACTGTGGATGAGATAGAATCTGACTTGAGAAACATGGATACCAACGAGATAAAAAGCAGGACAATCGGAGAATTGACAATGGAGAAACTAAAAACGTTGGATGATGTCGCGTACATAAGGTTTGCATCGGTCTATAGGCAGTTCAGAGGCATAGGGCACTTTGAGAAGGAATTGAAAGAATTGAAGAAGCGATAGCTATGGATGGGTTACTTACAGGTAAAGTAGAATTAATCGGCAACAAAGGATTGAGAATATCAAGACTATGGACTAAAGCTGGCGAGAATGTTTTTGACAAGTTTGGATGGGAAAGGCGTTCTTCTGTCATAAGAAATCCCGATGGTTCTGTTGTGTTTGAAATGCATAACATAGAGATTCCTAAGTTCTGGAGTCAAAATGCATTGGATATACTTGCACAAAAGTATTTCAGGAAAAGGGGCGTGCCTCAATTAGATAAAGAAGGCAAACTAATTTTAGATTCTTTTGGAAATCCTGTCCTAGGCTCTGAAACATCGTTGAAACAAATTGTTAATAGATTGGCAGGGTGCTGGACTTATTGGGGGAAGAAATACGGATATTTTGCGTCTGATGAAGATGCACAGGCATTTTATGATGAGATGACTTACATGATTGTAAACCAGATGGCTGCACCCAACTCACCTCAATGGTTTAATACAGGATTGAATTGGGCTTATGGCGTCACAGGACCGGCACAGGGACATTATTATATCGACCCTGACACAAAACAACTAACACGTTCTGCAGATGCTTATTCGCATGGGCAAGTGCATGCCTGCTTTATTCAACCGATAAAGGACGATTTGGTTAATGAAGGCGGAATAATGGATTTGTGGGTTAGAGAAGCAAGGATATTTAAATTCGGAAGCGGCTCTGGAACCAACTACTCAACAATAAGAGGCAAGGGCGAGCATCTGTCTGGTGGAGGCATTTCATCTGGTGTGATGTCATTCTTGAAAATTGGAGATCAAACCGGAGGTGCGATTAAGTCAGGCGGAACCACTCGCAGAGCGGCAAAGATGGTTGTTTTAAACGTTGACCATCCGGAGATAGAAGATTTTATCATGTGGAAAGTTAATGAAGAGAGGAAATTTTTTGCACTGGTTAAAGCTGGTTTGGTTCAAAACACCATGGAATCAGAAGGTGAGCATGTTTTTGGCCAGCATTCAAACAATTCTGTCCGAGTAACAGACGCCTACATGAAGGCTGTTGTTGATGATACTGATTGGAATTTAACATGGAGAACTGACGGCAGAGTTTGCAAAGCATTAAAAGCGCGATATTTGTGGGATAAAATCGCTGAATCGGCTTGGGCATGCGCAGATCCCGGATTGCAATTTGATACTACTATAAATGACTGGCACACATCACCTGCTTCGGGTAGAATCAATGCGAGCAATCCGTGCTCAGAATTCATGTATCTAGATAACACAGCTTGCAACCTCTCATCAATTAATCTCGAGAAATTCTTGGATAAAGATACCGGGATATTTGATGTTGAAGCATTCAAACATGCAACAAGATTATGGACAATTACTTTGGAAATTTCTGTTTTAATGGCGCAATTCCCATCTAAAGAGATAGCACAATTGAGTTACGATACACGCAGTTTAGGATTAGGTTATACAAACTTGGGTTCACTATTGATGATTTTAGGAATTCCTTATGATTCTGACAAGGGTAGAGTAATTGCTGCTGCGATAACTGCATTGATGACTGGTGAATCTTATGCCACATCAGCAGAGATGGCCAGCTTCTTGGGAGCATTTCCAGAATTCGAGAAAAACAGGGAACATATGCTGCGTGTAATAAGAAACCACCGAAGAGCTGCTTATAACGCCAAACCAGAGGAATATGAGAAATTAAATACAATTCCTGTCGGGATTGATCATAAAGTTTGCCCGCAGTATCTCTTGAATGCTGCGATAGAATCGTGGGATAGAGCTTTATTGTTGGGTGAGAATTACGGTTATAGAAACGCTCAAACTACTTTAATCGCACCTACAGGAACAATAAGTTTTGTCATGGATGCTGACACTACTGGTATAGAACCGGATTTTGCTTTGGTTAAATTCAAGAAATTGTATGGAGGGGGTTATTTCAAGATTGTCAACAGGTCGGTTATACCAGCGCTAAGAAACTTGGGATATGATGGGGAACAAGTGAATGACATCATCAAGTACATGATTGGGACGAATGCTTTGAAAGATGCTCCTTACATAAACGATTTGACATTAAAGAGGAAGGGATTTACTGAAGAAGATATACAGAAAATTGAAAAATTACTTCCTGGTGTGTTTGAAATAAAATTTGCATTTAATGTGCATACTTTAGGAAAAGATTGTCTTGAAAGGCTAGGATTTAAATCAGAGCGGTACAATTCTCCGGCATTTGATTTTTTAAATGCTTTAGGCTTTACCGAGGCTGAGATTGATGCTGCCAATGAGTATATCTGTGGGACTATGACTATAGAAGGTGCACCGCATTTGAAAGAAGAACATTATGCTGTTTTTGATTGTGCCAACAGGTGCGGTAAGAAAGGGAAAAGATTCATAGATTACATGGCGCATGTGAAGATGATGGCTGTAGCGCAACCATTCCTGTCAGGCTCTATAAGCAAAACAATAAACATGCCGAATGAAGCTGCTGTGTCAGATGTGCAGAAAGTTTACATGGAGGGCTGGAAACTGGCGTTGAAATCGCTTGCATTATATAGAGATGGTAGCAAGAGCACACAACCCCTATCAACTACCGCTGAAGAGAAGCAGGATGTCAAAATTGTCTACAAGCCTGTGAGAAGAAGATTGCCAGATGAGAGGAAAGCTCTGACACACAAATTCAGAATCGGCAACCAAGAGGGTTATATGCATGTTGGACTATATGATGACGGGACGCCTGGGGAATTGTTTATAACTATGTCAAAAGAAGGAAGTACATTATCTGGATTGATGGATTCGTTCGCTACTGCAGTTTCGATTTCACTACAGTACGGAGTTCCGTTGAAAGTTTTAGTCAACAAATTTACTCACATGAGATTCGAACCATCAGGTTGGACAGACAATCCGCAGATACAAGTAGCCAAGTCGGTGATGGATTACATTTTCAGATGGATGGCATTAAAATTTTTACCACAAGAGGAATTGAACAAAGTTGGTCTTAATTCAGAAGTTTCACAACCAGTAGACATGGATACAAATGCATCTAAAAATGCAACAACTGATTTGCAAGTCATTCAAAAGTTTGATGTGCAGTCAGATGCTCCAGCTTGTTCAGATTGCGGTAATTTAACAGTTAGAAGTGGTTCTTGTTATGTATGCACAGCATGCGGTAGCACTACAGGATGTTCTTGATTTTTTAAACTTATCTTGGTTTTTGAATGATGATGAAATTCCTTGGCTTGCTTGAATTGATTTTTGCAATAGTCATTGGCTTGCATTTGCTGTATGGAATGTTCGCAAAAGATACTGTAATTTTCATGGTTGGTTATATTCTTGTCAGAGGCATTATTTTCACAATTTCTTCTAAAGATATTGCAAGCATAATCGATTTAATTGTTGGCGGTTATGTTTTATTGGCTGTCAACGGCACATTCTCTAATCCGGTGGTTACAATCGTATCCGTTGTTTGGCTTTCGCAGAAAGGAATATTCAGTATTTTATTTGGGCATTAAGCTTTTAAGAAAGTTTCAAGGGTGATATCAGCCTCGCATATTTTTAAAGGCTGGAAGGAGGTTGCTAAAATAAAGACAGGACATTTTCACAGTTATTTATATCAAATATAAAAATGACTATGTCACACGTGTGACATCAATGTGATACGTATCATATTTAAGCAAAAATTATTTCCTAGCAATCGTCAAAAAATTATTTCCATTCCCACTTTCCAAGAATTTTATCAATAATAATATAAATTTAAAAATCGATAAAGATTTAGTATGATGGAGGATTTAGAAAAAGCGACTTTTGGTGCTGGATGTTTTTGGTGTACAGAAGCTGTGTTTCAAAGGGTGGATGGTGTAAGATCAGTAGTTTCAGGCTACGCTGGTGGGAATAACCCAAAACCAACATATGACGAAGTATGTAGTGGTTCAACAGGTCATGCAGAAGTTGTCCAGATAACTTATAATCCCAGAGAAACCACTTATGAAAGATTGTTAGATGTTTTTTGGAAATGCCATGACCCTACTTCATTAAATAGACAAGGGGCGGATTTTGGAACTCAATATCGATCAGTTATATTCTATCATGATGAGAGACAGAGAGAGATGGCAGAGACGTCTAAAAGAGAAGCTTCTAAACATTTTGATATGCATATTGTAACCACAATCGAACCACTTACCGATTTTTGGAAAGCTGAAGATTATCATCAAAATTACTATAACAGCGGTCCTGATACTGTTTACTGCCAGCTTGTAATTAAACCGAAATTAAAAAAATTGAAGCTTACAGACACGATATAATATCTGCGCAACGATTTCACTTAATCAGTGTTAT
>CAZERL010000018.1:0-15564 GCA_964514495.1 uncultured archaeon | reverse complement strand
ATAGCAACCCAACCTTTAAGGATCCAGCGGAAGTTACTACCGAACATTGCTATTTTGATCCCCTAAATGGCAACAGGATACTTTACTTCCGCCTTGTTTCGCCTATGAAAGTTGAACTTTATGACGGAGTATCTTCGAGTGGTTGTCCAACCACATTCCCAGTTTCTGGAACAATATTTCTGTACCGGTAGTGACCTCGCTATAATAAGTAACTGAAAAATTGGATTACTAACTTTCTACTATCTTGTATACCTGATCTCCAGGCCTAACTTTCCGATTAGACAGTATCTTTGAAAAACAGAGATATTGTTTAAAAATTTTATTAAAGACTCTTGATAACCATATTTAGGTAAGCTAAAATATAAACTTTGTGCAAAATGCAATTTTTGAGGGAAGTATATACTAGAGAATATATGTCTATTTAAACCTTATTTTACAATAGAATATTTAGAAAAGAAATTCAAATTCAAGGGTTTAGTCCCTAACAAGATTTTTATTCTTAAATTGTGCTGAGGGCAACTGCCTTGCCAGAAACGAAATGTCTTTTCCTTAGGTGATTAATCTGGCAAGCAAAAAAGCGGAAATAGATAAAAAAGATAAAATTGAGGAAAAGGTGGTATGTTGTGAATGCGGTAAGATATTTTCTAGCCAAGAAAAACTATTTTTACATCGAAGGAATTTCCATCCTGATAAGACACCTACGATGATTCCTGATGCTTCTGCATTGAAGGATAAACCAACACAGCCTTTGAAAGATATAGCCGAAGTGGATAAAGATAGATTAAAACTGAAAAGCTTAGAATTGTCAGAGGCGCATTTAGACAAAGACTTGGAAAAGTTGGCAAAAGAAAAGGAAGCAAAAGACAAGGGGAAAATAGATATTAATGAATTACTTGAACTTAAAAAATTAGAGCTTCTAACTCAAAAACCACAAGCAGACAGTTTCTCTAGTGTCTTGCCTTTGATGGTGCAACAAAATCAGCAATCTTTCTTGGCTATGCAGGATAATTCAAATAGAATGTTCCAGCTTATGATGACTCAACAGGATAAACAAACTCAATTGATGCTCGAAGTTTTTAAATTGCAGACTCACCTACAAAACGGTAACTCAATAGAAAACATAGGTAAATTATCAAGTGTAATAGCTAACATTAAGTCTGTAGCAAATGAACTTGGTTTAGGAAAAAGCGAATCTGATGGTTTTGTCCAACAGATGATAAAAGATACTCTGGATAAAATTTCGCCACCTCTGTTAGAACCAATTGGCAGGGCGATTGGCGAACGAATTAAAAATAGTCCTCACCCACATTTCAATCCCACAACAACAAATAATCCATCAATCGAAAATCAAACTGACGAAACTGCTGAAATAACAGAAAATGAGAGTTTTGCCCCTACCCAGCAGTCTATGGTAGAAGAACCGCAGTCAAATTTATCAACTACTCACACACTTCAAAAACCTGTTAAGCTGGAATATGAAGATTTACTGCGAGGAAACCCCGACTTATTTCCAACAGAAAAGCAACCAGAGAAAATGCCAAGTGTTGAAGAGGAACTAACAAAAAGATTTAAGGTGTGATTATGGATAGAGAGGTCGAAGAGCACATAAAAAAAATTTACAATGAAATTGAAAGACTGAAAATAATGCTTTTGAAAGTTGCAAAAAATGAGGAAGACTACAGCGATTTGATACAACTTGGAACAAAAGGTGACAAATGATATGATGTGTGAAGACTGTAAAAATGAATCGATTTGTAGAAAGTGTGGAACAAATCACGTAAGCGAATTTATTAAAGATAAAGATAGGGCTTTGCAAGAATTAAGAGAAAATTTTAAAAGAATTTCGATTTGTCGTTATCTGTTAACAAAGGTGAATTAAAAAATGAAAAAACCCCAAGAAGAAATCTGTGAGAAATGCCAAAAGAGTTATTGTGTTGGCAATTGTTATGAATTGGATTCCTTTTTAGGTGGAGGAGGGATTTAAAATGACAAATGGAATATTATGGCTCGGCTTCGCTGGAGGCTTCTTGCTAGCTTGGGCATTGCATTCAAAAAAAGCAATCCCAGACTTTCCATCAGCAGAAATAAAAATGACAGTCGTTCCAGCTACTCCAGTCGCAGACACATTAATTATAATAGATTAGATTGAAACCTCGTAAGCTATTTGATGGTTTATCCCAAGAAAATTCCAAAGCTGGACTAATGGGTAAATGTCATACCAGCAAATAGCCGAGTAAGTTGAGAAAGTGGTTGGAATGGGAAGGAAAAGGAAAGACAATACAAGAAGATGTAGTATTTGTAAGAAAGATTTTGGCTCACTTCTTAGTTTTCAGAATCACGCATTAACTCATTATAACAAAACAAGAGGAGAGGTTGCATAAGTAGAATTGAAAATTAATTGCAATAAAAAAAGAAAGGAGAAAAGAAGTATGACCAATACTAAATTAGATTTTGAAGCATATAAAGATTTTGTATCAGATACGGAAGAATTAAAAAAAGAAGCTGGATTATTAACAGACGAAGAATTACATAATTTGAAAATAAAAACGCTGTTAAGTAGAGAGAAACCCAAATTTCAATCCTTAGGAATGGGTTTGCATAATGAAGTCTTCTATTACGGCACTAAAATATACGATGAAGACTTTAAGCCACACGATGCAATTGTAACTAGCGACAAAAAAATTTATATCAACTGGGGAGACAATGACGAAATCAAAACAAAATTTGGATTGAATTATAAATGGGAATTCTTTGATGACATCTTAGACAGGCATTGGTCAAATCAATCAATTGGCAAATGGCTTTTTGGGAAAACTAATAAAATCTCCATTCAAAGAATGTTTAACAAAATTATGAAGAAAAACCAATGGTATATGGTTTATCCTGATGGGAGATGGCACAAATTTGTTGCACTTGATACAATTTCAACTTATTTTACAGAACTCTTTGAATCCAAAGGAAGAACATTAATAAGTCAAGATAAAGGTTCGGGGAAAACTAAACAATCGATAATTTACAAACTGTTATGTTTTAATTCAGCTATGAGTAATGACTGGTCAAAATCAAGCATATTCAGGTCGATAGAAAGCACGAAGGCAACAATAATTATCGACAACTTTGATGAAATTCCAGAAGAGATTAGGAAAGACATTATGGTTGTGTATAGGGCATACAAAAAATCGAAATCAGTTAGGACTGAGGGAGAATCGAAAAGAAGGCCGATGGGTTTTGATTTGTTTACGTCCATACTTCTGAACAACATTCTTGGCTTGGATGACACAAGTGAGGATAGGGCTAGGAAAATACCTATCATCAAAAGTAAAGACCCCATAGTGAATAGAAAAATGAATGAAAAGGATTCTGAATGGCAAGAGATAAGGGATGAATGCTATATCTGTGGTTTGCAGAATTGGGAATTGGTTTACAAAACTTATAGAAAGATGAAAGAAGAAAGGCTGATTGGAAGGGAACTGGAAATAATTGAAGACATACTAACTTTAGCAAAACTAATCAGCAAAAAATTATATGAAGAGATGTTGGGTTTGTACCAAGAACAGTTAGAACAAAAGAAAATAAAAGAATTAAGCGATGACTGGACTTATTTAGGTATAGGAAGTGTTCTAGAAAAATTGAAAAGTGAAAGATGTTTAGAAAAATGGATTAATGTAGCTGATATAGTTCGAGATGTTTCTCCTGCATTATGGAATCCTGATATTAAAGAATTAAATCAAAAGGAAAGGTCGTTGGCTATTTTTCTGGGCAAGGTGTTTAAAAACACCCCACTTTTTAAAGGAAGAACCGTTAATGGTAGAGTTCAGTATTTATTTAAGAAAGATGATGTTCTTAGATTTTGTGATTTAAAGGATTATAGAAATCTTATAGAATCCTACTCTACCTATTCTACCTTATCTACATATTCTACTAACCCTACTAAATCTACTAAACAGGTAGAGGATGTAGATAGTGTAGAAAGGAAAGAGGAAGGAGATAAGAACTGAAGGGTAGGGTAAAATGAGGTGTAACTACGGAAAAGTAATTGAGTAAGTTTAAGAGTGATGGCGAGAATACTAAAATTTTAAAAAGGAGGTGGAAAGATGGAAATAAATGTTTATCAGGTCGTTGGTATGCAACTAGCAATACATCAAAGTATACTTAGAGAATTAGTTCACCTAATTCCTGATGAAATTAAGAGAGAAATATATAAGAAACAAATTGAAGAGTTTGATATACTAATAAAAAAATTTGGTGAATTGGCAATATCTAAATAGGTTCTTAAATGACTTCACCACAAACACTTTCACGCAATAATAAAATGAGAATGCTAAGAGAAATTGTAGACTATAGTATAGACTTGCTAACAGGAACGAAAGAACATCTTGATAGCATAGATTCTAGAAATATTAAGAAAATCGTATCAACCCTTAAAACTTGGAAAGGGAATTAAAAACATACTACAAAAAATGTTAGTTGTTTCTATATAATCACCATTATACCAGCTTAACATTTTGAAAGAAGCAAAACATTAAAAAAATCAAAGTACCTATAATCTTATGGTTGAAATCATATTTCCAGCTCGTTTGAAAGAACTTTTGGATTATCACTTAAAGTAAAAATCACAGATATAAAAGCATTAGTATAATGAAAGTTTATGGAAGCAGATAAAAAGATTTTCGTCTTAGCATCAATAATAATTTTTTCTATAGCGATTGCTCAAAAAGACCATTATGCGACTCTATATAATCAAGACAAAAATATATCTACTATGCGAATAGAAACAGAATTAAATTATCCAGATGATATTGTTCCAAATGGTGAAACAGTTAAATTAAACGTAAAAATTACAAATTTAGGTCCTTCGGAATCTGGCAGGTTTCGGTTTAATACTCATTTATGTAAACCGCCTGAATGTGTAGCAGAAAAACAAGAATCAACAGAAGGTTTAATTATTGCGTATAACTTACCTATCGAATTTTTAAGAGTTGGGGAAAGTATTTCGGAAAATTTTGACTATGGCTTCAGAGTTGAAAAAGAAGGAAATTATAAACTACTATCCGTCTTGAATCCAATAGACCGAGACCCACCACCACGTTGTGGAAATAACGCAACAAAATGCTATGAGTGGGGATATGAGGATTTTAAACAAGCTTCTCACAACTTTCAGGTTGTGTCATTAGACACCTTTAACATTTTTGATTTGAATAAAAGAATAGAACGATTAACAAGAATTGTGGCAATTATAGGTATTGTTACATTATTTGCTATGATTTTCAACTTTAAAATAGAGCAATTCTTAAGAAGAATTTTTTAATCTTTTCTTCTTAGTTTTTCTTTGATTCTATTTATCAAACGTATTTTCCATTCTGATAATTTAGATGCAACAGATGAATAAGTATAAAACTTTTTGTTTTTAGGAAATTTCTTTTGTAATTTTTCTATGGCTTTTGGCGGTTTTATCTCAAAGTTAGAATTTAGAATAATTTTTTTAAGATATGCCAATTCATCAGCCCACCAGACATGATAACCTTTCCTATATTTTCCAGACATTATATAGTTTTTTAAATAAAATAGCTCTTATATTTTTCTATAGTTACTCTTTTTGGTAACTATCTGTAGCTATTATCAAGTAACTATAATATTTTTGAAATCTATCCTTGTTCATTAACTTTTCTTAAAGGTGTAGAAATTCTTTTAACTTAGATGGATAATAGTAATATTCTTCTTCAAGTTCAAAAAATTTTAGTCTAAACATAGCACTTTTTATTAGACTTGGAAATGGACTTTCTTCAGACATTTCTATCCATTTAACCTTCTTTTCTCTAATGCCTCAAATATTAGACCTCTGATTATTTCAGATTTCTTAAATCCTGTCCTCTCTGACATCTGCTCTATTTCCTCGAGTGTCTTCACAGGAATTTTGATTGCATACTGTTTGTAGTTCATAACTATTCATTTTCATTATAATATGGTGTTTCTTTGCATAAATCTTTTACTTTTAGCCTACCTAATTTGTTAATATCCTGTAGTTTTTACAATAGTTTCTACATATTCTCTATTCAATCTCTTCTCTTTCGCTTTTTCTATTAACTCATCTGTAGCACCAACATCTTTCAAAGCTAAAATTTCGTTAACCAGCGCATCTATTCTTTGTTTAACATCACTAGAAGTTTTTACATCTAAAGGCAACCAACACTTATTGCAAAACTTTGCATCGAAAAGATTTTGTTCTTTACATCTTGGACAAATTCTAGGTTTAAATTTGGTTTCCTTGATTCTAATTTTCTTAATTTCTTCTTTAGATAAAACACCGTTCAATTCTAAAAATTTCTTATCTACATCTTCGCCTGACAAGTGAATATAGACCTGAGGCATCCTACTAACACCAGACCACCCAGCAAGAATTTTTAACTCAGATTCTCTGAATCCCATTTTAGCAAATCTAGTTAATGCAGTATGTCTAAACAAATGTGGATGTATTCTCTTTTTAAGCCCAGCTCTTCTTAGCAACCTTCTCAAAGTTAGGTAAAGGCCATCACGACCTAATTGCTTGCCATAGAATTTTTTCGAATAACTTATGAACAACGGTGCATCAGGATTATCTTTAAAGGGATGGACAGATAGCCACATATTAAGTTCAGGTATAGAATTTAGTAACCGCAATTTTCTTTGACCTGTTTTACCATTTACTATAACAGTTGTGCCATATTCATCCCTTTGTAAATGTTTCAAAAATATTGAGGTAGCTTCTCCAGAACGCATCCCTGTTTCTGCTAGCATAGAAATCATCGCTCTATCTCTAGGGTGGTCGCAAACTTTCAATATCTTTTCAAGTTCTTCTTCTGTAATCAATTCTTCAGGTAATTTAAATCTTTCTTTTTTAGTTACTTTCATCCATTTAACAGGTTCAGGATAACCATCATCGTCATCTAAACCATAAAGCCATTTGAAAAATCTCTTTACGCAAATTTGATAAATTGCAATTGTTTGCGGGCTATAAGTTTTATTCTCAGTTAGTTTTATGATGTTACCATTCTTTAATACACGTTCTGCATTCGGCTTTAAATTTGCAAAAAGTTCTACTAAATGTCTCTTATCCATCTTTTTAAAAGATTTTTTAGGAAAAAGTTTTGCAAGTTTTTCTAAAGCAACTAAATAATGGGTTCGTGTCTCATTTTTGTTTTTATTAGCTACTAATTCTTTATCATAATCTAAAATTAATTTCTTATTTTCATCTAGAAATTTTGCTTCTTTAATTCGAGTAAGTAAATTTTCTATGCTTCTCATCAAATAATTATTTATTCAGCCTAGTATTTAAATGTAGTTATCCCTGTTTATAAACAAGGTCACCAGGCCTAACCCTATCTACAACCTTCATCCCAACAGAATCCCCAGCTTTAGCATTTTCCACTTCTTCATGTTCCACCTGCATACTGTCTACAGTCTGCTGTATGTTGGTTGTAGCGCCTTCTATAGAAATCTTATCGCCTACGGACAGGTTGCCTTCGAGGTTTACTACAGCCACTCCTATCTTGGTATAGTAATGCTCAACGGTTCCAACCAGTTCCTTCTCTTCCATAAATATGCTATATTTGCTAGAGTTAAAAACATTTGTACTAGTGCCTTTTTACAAGCTTTTTAAACTTTATTGATAGGTTATTTTTATGAGTACAGCAGAAGGTTGCGCATATCGCAGATTTCGGTCTATAATGGAGAATTCGTTTAATTTAGGAACTTGGGAAGAATTTGTCACCAAATCATTTAAGCAACTTGGATACGGAGACTTTCAGCAAGTTTTTTCTGCAGGCAAATCTTTAGATATCGGTTGTGGCAGCAGGCATTTAACAGGTGGGCTGCAAGCGATAGGTATAAGATGCATATGGTATAGATCCTGACAGGGAATCTATAGAATATGGAAAGAGAACTTCCTTACTGAGATATCCTGAAAAACTGATTGTCGCAAGTATGGCACATTTGCCATTTAAGGCCGGGAAATTTCATACAATTACCAGTTGCAATATTGGAGATGTAGTTAATAGCAGCTTAGGAACAAGGATACCCTTTCCGCGATACGATAAACCCAGAGCCATAGAGGAGATTTATAGGGTTCTGGAAAAAGGTGGGCTTTATATAGCATATGATGCAGATGCACTGTTTTATATGCCTCCAGATATGGAACTGCGTATAGAATACCCTAGTAGAGAACAGGCCGTATTGCGTCTATGGGAAAAAAGATAATCTGTTAATCTTGGTGTTAATTCTTATCTTAATAATAATTACATGGTGTGTATCTCTACTACATCTTTATCTTTCAAAACATATTCAAGTCCTACTTGTCTCCCAGAAAATCTTGTGTTATCAAACACTCTAGCAAACTTAAATCCATTTATCCAATTCTCATTTATTTTCCGGACAAAATCCTTAATCGAACTTCCTTTCATGATTACTATTGCCTTCTTACTAACATCCCTGCCTACAGGCTTGGCAAAAACGCGGATGAAACCGCTTTGGGTTATTAAATTTTTTAAAAGCTCACTGTCGCCTCTGAAATCCGAATAAAAAACCCTTCCTTTATTCTGGAGTTTGTTATCCTTTAGAATTTGTTCTATATTTTCTGCGTCCTTAGAATTTTTATCCATAATAAGCAGCAAATCTGATGCATGCGCGATGCTCATGTCTTTTTTATGAAAGAAAGAAGGTATTTCCACAAACTGGATGTTGACTCCTTCAAACAGGCACACACCAGTGACAGGTTCCTTGGTAGCATACGGCTGTGAACCTACGTCTATTGATGCAGTGGTCAATCTTTTTATCAAAGTGCTCTTGCCGCTTTGAGTCAATCCTATTATTGAAACAAATATGTCACCACTTTTCTTGATAGTCTCCTGCTTCCTGCCTACAGATTTTCTAGACCTTACCTCCAATTCGCCTCTAAATTTGGACAATCTTTTTTTCAAATCAGCCAGCAGATGCTCGGTTCCCTTGTGCTTTGGGACAGCCGCTATCAATTTTTTTAATAATTCTACTTTTTCATCCAAATTTCTGGCTCGCCCATATTCCTCTTCTATCAAGAAATATTGTTTAGGCAAGTTGGTTGGCATAAATAATAAAATGCAGGAGGTGGGATTTGAACCCACGTATGTACTAAACAACTGGCACCTCAAGCCAGCGGAATTGACCAGGCTATCCGACCCCTGCGTCCTATAAATTACTACAGTGGATTTAATAATATATGAAAACCTTGGAACGGCATTTAAAGGAATCTTGGGATGAAACATACAGGCATCACGACTATAAGGAACTTCCTTGGGAGACTGTTAATCCCGATCAAGAACTTAATAGACTTTTAAAGGAAAAGAAAATAGACAAATGCAAAGTGTTGGATATAGGTTGCGGTGCTGGAACCAATTCTATACTTCTTGCTAAAAATGACTTTGATGTTACTGGGGTAGATATTTCACCTACAGCAATCGAAATAGCGAAAAGAAGAGCCAAAGAAGCTGGTCTGAAGATTAAATTTTTAGTTGGAAATGCTTATAATTTGAAATTCCTAAAAGGAAGTTTTGACTTTATTTTTGATCGCGGTTGTTTCCACCACATACCGATAGAATACAGGGGTAAGTATGTAAAACAAAACCATCGATTGCTTACAGAAAAAGGGAAATACTATCTACACGCCTTTAGCGATAGAAACTATTGGCATCAGGAAAATCTGTTTTCTTTGGAAAAGATAAAAATGTATTTTGGCGATTATTTCAAAATTTTAGAAGCAGTGGAGATTATTCATACCCAGCCGAGTGGAGAGAAGGTTTATTTAAGATCTCTATTCATGCGGAAGATTTGAATTGCTCTCCGTATTTATTCAGAATTTCGAACAAACCCCTGATCCCAGTGAATTCGGTAACCTCATTATTTGGAATCGGCTTCAAACATACCAAATCGACACCGACAATTTTTCCCTTTACAGCTGAAATGACTTCTTGAAATTCGTCAAATCTTATTCCATTCGGCTCAGGATGGTCTACTGCAGGAGCTATACTAGGATCGAATGCATCTATGTCTACGGAAACATAAACATCATGACCTTCTGTAAATTGCTCAACAACTCTCTTAGATTTTTCAATATCCCTATGGAGCATATTCGGAGTTATCATGGTAATTCCATTTTCCCTAATGAACTTAAAATCAAATTCGTCGCCAGAGCGCAAACCTATCTGCATTATATTCTTAGGGTTTCGGATGTCGCATACGCGCCTAACCCATGTAGTGTCGTTAATCTTGGTATCTACCTTGAAATTTTCGTCGATATAATCTAAATCAACAATTTTTTCATCCATAAAACTATTTTTAATGTCGCAATGCGCATCGAAGACCAGCAATCTCGTGCTTTCCGGAAATACTTTGAACGAATAATAGGAAAGCAAATGCCCCCCTCCAATAATCACAGGCAATTTACCCTTAGACAATATTTCCTTGACTTTTTCAGAAATCTTTTCAAAATCAGGATAATCTCTTACATCAACGTTTCCGGTGTCTGCTATTCCGATGCCGTCAAGTAAATTTTTCCGCTTTTCGTCATCGTAGATTTCAATGTAATTGCTGGCATGCCGCCAATTTTCCAATGCCTGTTTACTCCATCTTCCTATAGGAACTCCAAACAAAATCACGTTCGCTTCTTCTGGAGTTGGATAATCTTCCACCCAATCGAAAAACTTGCGATTCATTATCAAATACTCATTTTTAAAGTATTAAAAAATGAATTTATTTCAGGATAAAATGGAAACCGACGAATGCACATACTGCAGTAAAACATTCAAGTCAATGCCATTTTCATGCAAGTTTTGCGGATTTCTGTTTTGCGTAAACCACTATATGCCTGAGGACCATGAATGCATAGGACTGGCTAAATACAAAGAAAATCAGGCAGAATCCTTGAGAAAAGGCAAGCCTGAGAGGCCTGTGGAGTATTTCCATGAAAAATTGAAAATGCCTAAATTCAGACTATTTTATTATTTGGTTCTGGCAGCAATTACTGCGCTGGCTATTTTGCTCACATCGATAATTTTAGGATAGATTAGATGCTGACATCGAAAATATATTCGACTTCTTCATTGGCGGTTGTAGTTCCTGCCCTAACCCTTATACTGCCAGTAATGGTTGATGGAACATCCTTGAAGATCAGATAACTTTCTCTTGTCTGGCCGCCTTTCACATTTTCAGTTTTGAAGGGACTTTGTGGATCCGGAGAATATGTACTTCCCCCTATAATCAGCTTTGCAGTGCTTGTTTTGAATTCGGTCGGTACAGCATAGGTATTTTTAACCTTCAAATCAACTCTGTAATAAGTTTTTGTAGTGCCAGCTTCTATTTTATTGAAATAACCCATTCTAACCAAAGTCACCTCAAATGCGTATTTAGTAGCAGGTTTACCTACACTAATTGCAGTATTCAAGTATTCGGTTTCAGACACGGTTTCTAATTCTGCAGTCGAAAGTATAGGCACTTCAATACTTGTACTGCTGGATAGTACTGCTCCACCACTTGCTGTAAATACGATGGTTGCAGTCCCGCTACTGGATGTGCTTTTATTTACTTTTGACGTATCAACTGTCTTGCTGTATACAGATTCGGAAAAATCGGATTCCTGCGCCTCAAAGTTTTCTTCGTAGAGCACTTTGCTTGATTGATCTGTGACTTTAAGCGAGGCATTGCCACTGGCATTTAATTTTGCAGAATCCTTGTCCTCTACAGAAAAACTGAACGTGTAATTCCCATCAGCTTTCGAAGCTGAGAAGCCTGATATGTTGGCTGGAACTTTCTTTGATTCAAGTGCCACAACGGCGCTTGACGAGCTTTCCTGATTACTCAAAGACGGAAGCTGTAGGCTCGGCAATGTGAAATTCAGATCAAATTTAAACGCTGGAGACGAGCCTGAAGTCAGCATTGATGTCACAAATACGCCAGATCCGAAGGCCGCGATTACAAACAATGGAATTTTGTATTTATGGATGAAATTCAGTAGGAATTTGGTCTTATCCAAAAGACTTGCAATCAGCCCCTTAACATCAAATGAGCTTCCGCCTCCTTTACTGATTCCAGTTTGAGATGGTGCCCTCAAAGAATTTACAAGAACTACAGACAATGCAATATAGACAGCGCCGATGAAGATGAAAATAAAGGGTATATATGCCTCGAAAATCTTCAATTGGCCAAGGCCTAAAGCTACGTAAGCAGTAGCCAAGCCAATCAGCCCTATGATAATACCGTACAAACCGAATTTTTCACTTGTGATTGCCGTGTCGTGTCTGTCAGCCATAGATGTTGTCCTATATTTAAAATTACTCAAAGGAGGATTTATTAATATGCTATCTTTGAGGTATCTGGATGAAGGGTGTGGATGTGCCAGTCGCTATCGGCAATTTACCGTCCCATTTTTGAGTTGCCAAAAATTCGATATACTTAGGGCTCGTCTCTAATTGTATATTGATTATTCTTATTGCTTCAGCCTCACCTTTTGCCTTTTCTATTGCTTGCAGCGCTTCTATCTTAATTCTTTCCAAGTCATTTTGTGCCTTCAATGCCAACTGCTGTGCCGTAACTTTCGATTCTATAGCTTCAGTAAATTGCTTACTGAACTGGAAGTCTGTTATAGAGACGGTTTCTACAACTATGCTACGTGGGTTCAATCTGTTCTTCAACCCTTCTTCTATGGTATCTTTTACTACAGGCCTTTGTGTAATCAACTCTTCTGCATTGAACTTTGCTGTAGAAGCTTTGACCACTTCCAGTATTGCTGGCGCTATATATCTATCAGCATAGCCTGGTCCGAGTGTTTGATATATCCCATAAACCTTTTCTGGATCCAAATGATAATTTAATGCAACCTTGGTATGTGTATCTTGAAGGTCTTTTGAGGCGGCGGTCGAATCGGTTTCAAATTTTTGAGTTCTGACATCCATAATTGGAACACTATTAACTATTGGTGTGATAAAATGCAATCCTTCACCGAAAACTTCTCCAGTTACTCTACCAAACTCTAAAAGAATTCCACGTTGACCAGGACCTACGATTACTATAAAATTCAATGCAAGGACAATTAAAATAACCAACATTAGCAGAGCCACAATATACTTGCCTGCACCTCCTTTTGCACTGGATTTTTCATATGCAGGTATCGTTATTCTTGGCATATGTATAGTGTATAACCGTTACGTATAAAAAGATGATTTAAGGCATATAACCAAAAGATTGGATGCTCCCGCCGGGATTCGAACCCGGGTTAGCGGAGTTCTTCTTTCATCTCGAAATCAAAACTTTCGAACTAAATCGAAAGTCCGCTGTCCTTGCCGGACTAGACGACAGGAGCTTCCGGCGTTGCTTATCGAATTGGCAATTATTATATTTATACTATAGGTAAATTAAGTTTTTACTCTAAAACCTTCTTCATCTTATCCCAGTAATGCTCAACCCAGCCTTTGCTTATGGCTTCATGGTGCTCCTCAGGAACACCAGTCTGATTGAATATTAGTTTCGTCCCCTTATCGATTTTTTCCAATTCGAATATTGCAGTAGAATAATGATTTTTCGTCCAGTCGCTTCCCCTCCATTTCTGGACAATTCTTTTGTCTTGAACTAGCTCCACATTAACACCATCAATATATCCTTCGTATGCGGTAAACTTTCCTCCTACTTTTAGACTAATACTAGCTTTAGCACCAGTAAACTCAGAATGTTTCTTGGAATCCATCAACATCTTATAGACTTCATGAGGAGTAGACTTGAAAAATACAACTTGTCTTATGGGTTTGGTTTTCATAGTTAACCATTATTTAACCGTTTATTTAAGCAATTTGGCTGCGTCTTTCAATAGTTTTTCCTTTCACTTTGTACATATAAATCTAGATTAATTATTCTATGAAATGGGCACGCTCGGATTACTATATTTCTAGAAGATTTCTCTTTAAATCAGTTATCATTTGTATTAGTTCATTATATTTTTCTTTAGATCCGTATCTGACTATAAAAGTTCCATATTCTAAAATATTGTAATTAAACCTATGAACGATATTGGTTTTTTTAATTATTGGTTTTTGAAATTGTGAAATAGGAATACCGCTTATTTTTGACCAATACTTTTCTGCTTTTTCTTTGTTATTAACACCGTGTATCTGTAATCTACCTCTTAATTTATTTTCTTTAACTTTTAATGTGCTTCTTAAAAACTCAACAAATAATTTTATCAATAAAGGGTCTGAAGACACGAATTCTATCTGAACAGGATTGCCTCTATTCTGTCTTATAGATTTTGTACCCTCGCACCAATAAACCAACGGTCCAAACATCCTTAAATTTATAGCTTTTGACATTCTATATCATATATTAATGTATATTTATTACTTCTTAAGTATTTCTGTAGTAAAACATATATTACACATAACAAATATGGGCGAGGTCGGATTTGAACCGACGACCTACCGGTATCAGAAATAGTTTTATCAGCCGGTTGCTCCACCAGACTAAGCTACACGCCCTCAAGTTATTAATTAATTAGAATTACTTAAGTTTTTAATTAAGGGCCAGTAGATCAACGGTAGATAGAAAACCTATAACGCTGCCTTCGCAATACACCGAAATAGGCAGAGGCTTCGGGTTCGAATCCCGACTGGTCCACTTATAAACCATAAGTCTTTATCTAACGCTATTTTTTATATGATCATAGCAGCCACTAGCGACGTCCATACACCGAGATATTACACAGAATTCGTGCAGGCATTAGAGCAGATGACAGTGAAGCCTGACTTGTTCATTTTAGCGGGTGACATGGTCCATAGAGGAGAGATGGCTGAATATGAAAAGGTATACAATGCCTTATTCGGCAAAGTATCATGCCCGATAGTTGCCTGTTTTGGAAATAATGAGTACCAGCAATTGAGGGATGGTGTAAAGAAACAATTTCAAGAAATAAGATTTTTGGACGACCAGAGCATTGAAGTCGACACAGGACTTATGAGGATAGGTATATTCGGCACTACAGGCAGCCTAGAAACTCCAACGCCATGGCAGAAGGCAAACATCCCAAACATAGAAAGAATTTACCAGCAAAGGATAGAGCTGGCTGACAAGCACATGCAGAGGATGAAGGGGATGTTCATCATTCTTTTAACGCACTATGCTCCTACATACAAGACATTGGAGGGCGAGAATCCCAGATTCTTCTCAAGTATGGGAAACCAGTTGTATGAGAATGTGATAAACAACAGAAAACCTAATTTGGTGATTCACGGCCACAGCCACAGAGGAACTAAACATGCCTGGATAGACACAGTTCCTGTGTTTAATGTCTCCTTTCCGTTGAATAGGGAGATTGTAGTCATAGATACAGAAAAAATAAAGCCAGGGATAGCTAAGTTTGTTTGATAAATATTAAATTATCTTTTAGGTTTTATTACAATATGGTTGTTTTTAAGAATAAGAACAACCTTTTTGCCCGGTGTTAATCTTAGATGTTTCCTAACTGATTCAGGTATTGTTACACGCCATCTTGAAGTTATTTTAGATTCTTTAAATTTC
>CAZERL010000017.1:11043-15841 GCA_964514495.1 uncultured archaeon | reverse complement strand
AATATCCATAAAGGAACGCCAGTAGCGTGCATATGCAGAACATCTCCTGTTTTTTCCGGAGTGGGAGCACCTTTATCCAAATGGATGAAACTGCTTGTTATAGGACTGTCCATCTTTGACATATCCATCGCCAATGACTCAAGGAAACTTTCGTCTAATCCCTTGCCATTTATAAAAATTTTCCAATCCGCATGAATATGCTGGGAGCCAAGCACGCCTATTGTTGATTTAGAATCCATGTTGCATTGAATCTGTCCGCTGCTCATACACAACTCCACGTCCATCCCACAAACATCACATTTACCATCATGATTTTTATCCATAAGTTTGATAGCGAGTTCTCTATCGAATGACGTTAAACCCATTCGCATAGGCTTGTCGCCTATATTCATAGTAGCAGAATAAGATGTTGGTGATATTAAAAGTGAAAACGTTGATAGTGCAGCAATCAATACCACTACGCCAACAAATCCAAGAAATCCAATTATCAGCAAGTCTTGTTTATTCATCTACATCAATCTCGAATTCAGCAGTCCTCGTTATCTTATCCAAAGAAAATTGCAACCAAATCTTATGGCGTCCAGATTTCATAAACTTGTATGAAAATGATAGCGCATTATCACCATCAAATTCTTCATCATGTGTATGCCCAAATCCGCCTAGACCCTCATCAATAACAATCAAATGTGCACTAGCTGCTAAGAACTTCTCTTGTATTTCGGCAGGATTACCATTATTGTAATTAACAACAAAATCAATTTTGGCTATTTCATCGACACGTGAATTCCTTGAATCCAATTTTATGTCAAGATTACCCGATTGATAGTCTAATAGTTTTCCAGGACCCTTTGCTACGTTAAAATCAAAATCTACTATATGCTGCATTCCATCAATGGTGAAATCTATCCAAACACGATATTTGCCAGCCGCATAAAATTCATAAGGAACACTAAAAACACCAGGACTTATTTCTTGTGGATGTAAGTGGTCAAAATAATTTAAGTCATCTCGAACAAGAACTAAATGCATTATCTTGTCATGAACTACTTCCAAATCAGATACAGGCGAGGCTGACATGTCTGTGATTTTGAAAGCTAGTGAATTAGTAGCCAACTTCTCGCGGAGAAATGCTACGTTGTACATGTGTATATCCACAGAATCCTTATCGCCTCCATGTTCAGTCATCATCTCATGCATCATATTCGGCATCATACTCTGCCCAGAAATAACACTGGGAAGACTTTTCATATAAGTTATATATTCATCTGCTTTACAGAAATGATTGTCAGCTATCATGCATCCAGCGCATGGTTGATCACCTATACTCTTTCCTTTTATCCAAGGTTCCATAACCATCCACTGGTCTCCATTTTTCTTGCATACCTCTTCATAACTCAATGTGCCTAGTTCCATGATTCTAGGTTTAGAAGCTGCTAACCACAATATAGAAACTGCCAAAACAATAATTATTAGAATTACTATGAACAAAGCTTTACTATTTTTCTCTTTCTTCATAGACATCACGAAGTATCTATGTTCTGACCATACGGATGAATCAATTTCCATCCCATAATTACATCCGCTTGTCTAAATTTCAAAGTAAACTTGTCATTAAACGATTGTTCCTTGCCATCAGATAACGTAAATTCAACCGAATATGCAACAATTGCAGTAATGCCATCATTGGATTCTTCTCTTATGTCAATTATTCTAATATCTTCTATCCCTTGCGAACTTGCATAATTTCTAAATGCAGTCAAGTCTTTTGCATCAGGATCGATTTTCTTAAATCCATCCGACAAAGTTGCATACATGTTTGGCCAGTCTTTTCTATCCCAAGACTCAAAATACTGCCTTACAACCTCCTCTGGTTTCTTTATCGAATATTCTGGTGATTGTGTTTGTTCTCCAAATAGAGTAAATCCAGGCAAGGTCAAATTTGGTTCTAAATTCTGTGTTATAATTAAAATCGCCGCAATACCAGAAACAACTATGGAAATCCACAAAAATACAGGCTCCCTTTTCTCTCTCATCAGCGCACACTCTGCTGAGGTTGTACGATTTTATTAGCTGTTAAATCTTTGTAAGTGCCCATAACTTCTGGCATTCTCATGACATACCATCCATCATCCTCTACAGTTCCGACTTGAGACCACGTCTGTGCAAAAGCAGTATAAGCCTTCGCTTCTGGTGAAAGGATTATTATCGGAGCTTTTGTTATCTTGTATTTGTTAATCAACTCTTTCCCCTCATCAGAATTGACATCATACGAAAATTCTTCATCAATTTCTATCCCAAATCTTGCCAATATTTGTTTATTTATTAACACATCATAGCACACATTGCAATTCTTATCATTTAGCATTGTTAGTGTAACCAAACCAACAAGCTTGTCAGTAGAAACATCTATGTACGGTGGTGCATTAGAATGGAGTGCGAAGAATCCCTCTTTCTCAGTTGTGTTCAACTGGCTCCATATCTGTTTGATAGAATCATAATCCAAAATATCCTTGGAAATTATCAAAGCAGGAATTTCCCTCACACCAAATTTACTAACTAACTGCTTGCCCTCTTCACTTTTATACTCAACACTTTTTTCTTCAACTATCTTAACTCCTGATTGCTTGAACGCGTTAACAATTCCAGATAGCGATACACATTTGTCACAAGAAGAATCCACTAAATTTGTTACAAACACTCTTCCTAAAATTCTTTCTTCAAACACCTCATAGTACGGAGGAACAATATTAGTATAAAGAACTGTTTCATAATTGCTTCCCCTTTGTTCACCAACATTATCCCAATACCTTTGTAATTGCTCGTTTTTATTAGTTTCGCCTTTTATGATTAAAACAGGGAGCCTTTCGATTCTATATAGTTCAATAAGTTGTTTCCCTCTATCAGATTTATCGCCAAATGTTTCCTCTTTTGTTATATTTACATTTTGCTTCTTCAAATCCTCTAAAGCAGTTTTTATGTCATAGCATTCCTTACAATCATATAGAGTTATTGCAGTAACCTCAATTTTTGCAGGTCTTATATTTTCCTTTACCTCTGCAATTTTTCCAGTTATCAGAGTGCCTAGATTTGAAAGAAGTGACGTATTGATTAAAGAAAAAACTACAAATAATGAAAATAGTACAATTATCAAATTCTTAGGAGTAATAAACTGCCTAATTTTTTGAACTATATCTACCACATTCTTTGATTTGTTTACTTAACAGCCACCGACCATGCTTGGTAAGTCTGCTAGACTTCCAGTAGCGGCAGCACTGCTTGATGCCAAAGGAGCACTTGCTACAGCAGCACCAGTTCCAACACCAACTCTTCCGCCTGCTACTGCATTTGTCAAAGTAACTAGCTGTAGAGTTTGTAGTGCTGATACCAATACCATTGCTCCAATCAACATGGTCAAGAGCATATTTGTATTTAACATTTTCATTTTTCCACCCCATTTTATAATTACTATAAACCTGCCTCCTGTACTATCCTTTTTATCGTAGGTCCAGGATACCATACAGCATACCACCTAGCCAGTTCTCCATAAATCTCCTCATCAGAAAACTTATCACCATAAGTTTTTATAAACCACTTCGCCATACCTTGTGCAGCTGCTGAATGGGCACAACCACATCTTGTTATAATCGTTGGATTCTGTGGAGAGCCGCAACAATAATCACATGTGAATGAATTGACAATTCTCTTCCATCTTTCGTCTTGTGTTGCATCAATTTGTATTGTTCTACCCTTCGCCCACAGCTTCTGTGCGTTTATCGGATCATCAAAACTAACACCTGCTTCAGCACCATACCACGGAGTACCACGTGGAATAACATTGTTCAATAAATCTTGTGTTAAATCACCAGTAGAAGGAGATACGCTTAATTCACTTATTGTAGGAAGTGATTTTACTTTTGTTTTATATCCAGCAACAACTGGTTGTTCACCACCAGCTAAAGGCATTGGTTTCAAGGTTGTCTTAGGGCCATATTCTAATTTCAATGAACCAGAGTTGATTGAAACCGTTCCGCCGGATGAAGAAGAAACTAGCGATGCGAATGCGGAAGTCATAAGAAATTGGTTCAAAAGAACAACAACTACTAACGCAACTAGTACTATCTTGTTTTGCATCAAAGAAAAGATTTCATGCGAGGTTTCTGTTGTAGTTTCTAGTGTTTTATTTCTAGTAATTTTTATTTTAGTATCAATTTTGCAATAAGGACAGGTTTTAACATAAAGTGAATATGCAACAGAATACAAGCCAAATCCTAAAAATGCAAGACCAACAAGCCTTATCAAGCCTACATATGACAATAAGAATCCTGTGGGTATTGATGCGATAGTCGCCCCAAAGGCAGCTACACTAAGAGTTTGGCATACAGGGCAGACAGCTGAAATAAACCCAGCTAAAAAACCACTCATGCTACTGCTCCCTTTTGCTCTCAAAGGAACTGCTTCTGTTTTATATTTCAACAGTGCAACTAAAACTCCGAGTAAAGATGCTGTAACAAAGATGTAAATGATATCAGAAATTTGTATTGGAGTCATCCTTACTATACCAAAATCTATAACAGGTATTCTGAACATTCCGTATAAGAAAGAAAATAAAACCAAAAGAAGGAATGTAGCACCAACAGCAGTCTCCTTGATCTTGCTTTCCTTCAATATAGATAGATTGTAACTGAAAATATCTTTTAGATGCTTAAACTCCAATCAATCATCCCTACCTTTGTAAAACTTATTAATATTAGAACTTTTCTGTTTAAAAAGCTTTTCAAAGTTTGTAAAGGTTTATATG
>CAZERL010000017.1:0-10943 GCA_964514495.1 uncultured archaeon | reverse complement strand
TATAAAGTGAATTTATGATTGAATCGTGTCTTTACTGCATAGGGCAAATAAGTGAAATAGTCAGCTGCACCAGTTCGTGTCTAACAAGCGCCAACATATCACCAGTATATCCAGGAAGTATACTTTTGGGTAGTGCAGCACTTTCAATTACCTTTTTCTTTCTAGCCTTTTATTTCAAAAATAATTTGAAAAGATTTATAGGCTTTAGACTTATTAGTATAGCATTTTTGACAACAGCAATTTTTACAGTAGGTTTGGTTTTTAACGGACATTTTATTTTGAAAAACCTGCCGATAATTATACCTGCTGTTGGAATAAGTTCTTATCTAATTTCGTATTTTCTTTCGTTTCATTTAATTAAGTTTTCATACAGTACAATGGCGTTTGAAAGTAAGACTCTCCAGAGTTTCTTATCAAGAATTTCAAAAAAATTGAACATAAGACTACCTGGCATATATATTTTCTTTTCAAGAGAACCCAAAGCATTCGTGGTTGATGGTTTTAAAAAAGCTATATTCCTATCTGATAGTTTGGTTGAAAGGTTGGATAGGAAGTCTATTAAAGCTATATTGCTTCATGAATTGTACCATCTGAAAAGAAATACAGGTATGGTAAAGAATCTCATAAGTTCTATCGCAACACTTAATTTCAAGATAATGCCTGTGCCCATAAACGAATTAGACAGATACGAGGAAGAGGAGATAGACAAAATACTTTTTGAAAAGTATAGGATAGACATGGAACAAATCAAGTCAAAGTTATGGCATTAAAAGTAAGAATGTTGTAGTGATGAAAATGGCACATAATTCTTAGTTTTATTATATAAATTTAGAAGCAAAATTAGAAAGTAGTGCAGTTGTTGCAAAAGTGTACTTTTCCATCTTTAGCAGCAGATTCTTCACATGATGTACATTGCGTTCGCTTTTCGAATGGTTGCCTAAACTTTTCACAAGTATTGGTTCCACAACTTGTTTTACCAGAGTTGTACATATTTTCTGTCACAGCTCCATGACATGAACCAGTGCACACATAAACTACAGTCATAAAATCACTAGTAATTGTGAATATTTATTCTTGCCCAACGCGGTTGCTAACCACCAGTAATTAATAACATGTTCTCACATTAAAAATAAGATATATCTAAATTAACAAATAATTGATAGATGGATAAAAATGGCACACAAAGTAACTGTCTATTCAGCTGTCTGGTGTCCCTGGTGCAACAAGACCAAAGAATGGTTGACTGCACATAAAGTTAAGTATACAGTTAAAGATGTGGATAAAGATCCAAAAGCAGCTGAAGAGATTGTTAAGAAGTCAGGCCAAACTGGCATACCAGTTACTGAAATAGACGGTGAAATGATAATCGGTTATGACGTGCCTAGATTATCAAAAGCTTTAGGTATAAAGGAGTGATGAAAATGTGCGGTAGCTGCGGACCACCTGAATAGAATTTAATCAAAATGGAAGAGAAAGTATCGAGAAATCTATGGATTATTTTTGTAAAGCATTCGGTGAAATTTTTAAAAATACATTCCAGGAAATAAAACATGAAATCTATCATCGAACTTAAGAATGTAAGCAAAACTTACCAACTTGATGCAGTAAATGTCCCAGTACTGAATAACGTTAACATGAAAATAAGAAAGAAAGATTTTGTTTCAATCATGGGACCATCAGGATCTGGTAAGAGTACATTACTGCATATCATAGGCGCTTTGGACAGACCAACTTCAGGAAAAGTGTATATAGGAGGTACAGATTTATTGAAACTTACAGAGTCTGAAATAGCTAGATTAAGGGGTGGAAAAATAGGATTTGTATTTCAATTCTTCAACCTTTACCCCACTTTGACAGCCTTAGAAAATGTTGAATTGCCTATGATGATAATGGAAAAAGATAAAAATGAGAGAAGACAAAGGGCAATCGCATTGCTAGAACTAGTCGGATTAGGAGATAGAGCGGAGCATTTACCTTCACAGCTGTCTGGAGGTGAAAGGCAAAGGGTAGCAATAGCAAGAACTTTGACTAATGATCCTTTATTTATTCTTGCAGACGAGCCTACCGGCAATCTTGATTCAAAAAGCGGGCGTGATATAATAGAACTATTTGTTGAATTAAATAAAAATGAAGGAAAGACAATTATTGTAGTAACACATGATAAATCTATAGCTTTACATTCAAAATATATAATAAAAATCAAAGATGGTAGAACAGTAGGTGGATGAAATGAAAAATAACATTTTGCTTATATCAACAATTATAACATTTCTATTCATTTCTGTATCCTCGATAGCAGCCGAACCCATTGTGCAAGTTAGTTTTTCTATCAACCCTTCTGTATCATCTCCCGGAACCGATGGCTACATACAAATGACTTTAAAGAATAGTGGAAATGCAGTTGCAAATAGTATTAAAGTTACTCTAACTTCCATTGATACAGGCATAATTGTAGATTCTAATAGAATAATCACCATAGGCGGATTGAGTGCAGGCGAAACTACCTCAACTTTGTTTAAATTTTCAGTGCCAAAAACAACTCCATCTGGTTTATACAGAATAAACTTCAAAATCGATTATTGCCAAGACTCTAATTGCAGGGAAATAAACCAATTTACCATTGTAAATGTGCAAACGCAACCGATCTTGGAATTGAAATCTATAAAACCCAACAGGCTTACCATTGGCAGTAACACAACTTTGACTTTTGCAATTGCTAATAATGGAAATACCGAGCTTACGAATGTTATAGTTACTTGGCAGGAATCTAGCAACTTGATACTTCCATTAGGATTGAGCAATAGAATTGTGATATCTTCTATAGATGCAAACCAGCAGATTGACATACCAGTTGAAGTTGTTACAAGCACTATCACCACTCCAGATGCTTATCCTATTTCTGTGAAGATGGAATATTTCGATAGAACTGGAACTAAACAAAACTCAACCTCTATAGTTGGTTTGATTGTCGGCGGAGCTACTGAGTTTTCTGTTGATATGCAAGAATTTGTAGAAAACACGTTGACACTGTCAATTGCCAACATCGGGGTTAATCCAGCAACATCAGTATCAATTAGTTTGCCAGAACAGGAAAAGTTCCGTATAATAGGAGCGCAAAGTGTATTTCTTGGAAATCTGAATCCAGGGGATTCTACCGTAGCAAGCTTCAATTTAATTTCGATATATCCAAATGCCTCAAATGAATTGATTGCAAAGATTTCCTATACAGATACATCAGGATTGAGGCAAAGCATTGAAGAGGATGTGTTAGTAAGAGCAACTAGCGAAACTCAAATTTATCAGCGTCGCCAAGATCAACGAGGAAACTTTTGGTATTATGTCATTGGGCTGGTTATTGTTGTAGCAATATTATATTTCATTTTGAAAAGAAGAAAGAAAAGACATTGACTGAATGGTATGTACATAGAAGAGATATTCAAATTTTCATTAAACAATATTTTGAATAGAAGATTGAGAAGCTGGCTGACGATACTTGGGATTGTCATAGGTGTAGCTGCGGTAATAACTTTGGTTTCTATAGGGCAGGGTTTTCAAGCAAGCATCAATGAACAGTTAAGTGGATTTGGTGGGAACTTGATTTTTGTTTCCCCTGGAACTCAAAGAGCTTTCGGTGGGTTTGGATTTGGAGCTGGACAGACAGGATTTGGCGGAACTACTATTGTAAGTTTGAAAGAAAGCGACATAAGAACAATCAAAACTATTCCAGGAGTGGCGTATGTAAGTGGGATAATCTCTGGGCAGAGTGAGGTAGAGTTTGGTGGGCAAAAGGCATCGACAAGTGTTCAAGGAATAGAACCAGGTGTCTGGGAATTGATTCAGATAACAGATTTGGAAGCTGGAAGATATTTGCGACAAAGTGATACAAACGGTGTAGTCATAGGCAATAGGATAGCCCATGATTTGTTTGATAAGGAAATTAAATTGAACAGTCAAATAGCAATCAACGGAAAAATTTTCAGAGTTGTAGGTATATTACAACCTACAGGCGGTTTTATCGGTGGGATAACGGATAACATATTTGTAATAACAAAAGACACTGCAAGAGATGTTATTTCCAACGGTATTGGTTCAAATGAGGTATCTACAATTCTTGTTAAAGTAACGGATACAGCTGATTCAAGCATGGTGGCAAACCAGATGGAAAATAAATTAAGAATAATTCATCATGTAATCGAGCAAAACCAAGATTTCACTATTAATTCCCCTGAAATAATTCAAGCCAGAATAAGCACAGTGACAAATACAGTCACAATATTCCTTGGTGGAATAGCTGCAATATCACTTTTAGTCGGTGGAATAGGTATAGCAAATACAATGTTTACATCAGTGATGGAGAGGACAAGATTGATTGGTGTTCTGAAATCTGTTGGCATGACCAATGGGGAAGTGATGAAATTGTTTTTGATAGAATCTGGGTTGATTGGATTGGTCGGAGGTATAATTGGAACTCTTATGGGAGTTTTAGCATCACAAGTAATTGCTCAAATAGGTTTCAGCCCACCTGAAGGTCCATTCAGGGGACAAGTTATATCACCGTACATTTCATCGGAACTTGTTTTATTTGCGATAGGATTTTCGGTTTTGGTTGGCGCTATATCAGGATTGTTGCCTGCAAGAAGAGCTGCTAATTTGCAACCTGTGGATGCCTTAAGATACGAGTGAGACTACTTATTTATTTACCCCTTTAAAAATGTCCTCATCAGAGGTAGGACAAACCATTTCTGTAGTATTGATGTAAGTATAAGCAGAATACACAGCTAACACAACCTCACCTGCACCAGTAATTGCTTGCTTGAATTTAGTGTCTACAACATCACCAGCAGCAAAGATACCAGGAACATTTGTCTTCGCTTCCCTGTCTATTACAATTTCTCCCTGTTCATTGGTTTTCACACCTAAGGATTTCGCCAATTCCGACTGAGGGTCTGCACCAATTTCAATGAACACAGCATCTAGCTTAAACCCTTTACTTCCTTTGTAAGGTTTATCAAAAATCACATACGTTACTTTATCAGTCCCTTTTATTTCTTTTACGTTGGTGTTGTTTATAATTTCTATTTTGCCTTCTTTCACCTTCTGTTCAATTCTCCTACCATTTATAGGCTCAGGTCTAATCTTTTCACCACGATAGATTATGTAGACTTTTTTAGCCCATTGTGTTAATAGCAACGCTTCTTTTGCTGCCGAGTCACTTCCACCAACTATACCAACTATTTTCGCTTTATAGAAGAATCCATCGCACAAAGCACATGTATGTACACCTTTGCTTGCAAACTCCTTTTCACCAGGAACTTTCAACTCTCTATGCTTCATCCCAGTTGCAAAAATTAGCGTTCTCGATTGGTATTTTTTGCCACTACTTGTAAATACATCAAAGCAATTCCCAACCCCTTTTATTTTTATTACCTTTTCTTCTTTCAGATCAACATAATCCTTATAATCTAACGCATGTTCTTTCAGTTTGTCAGCAAGTTCCTGCCCAGTTAATCGAATGAATCCTGGATAATTTTCAACAACATCAGTCAAAATGATGGTTCCGCCTAAAATTTCACCCAATACAAGAGTTTTTAATTGCATCCTTCCAGCATACATTGCTCCAGCATAACCAACCACTCCCCCACCAATCACAATTAAATCATATATCATAAAATAACCTATGGATTTGGATCGGATAAATTAAATCTACAAATGTTAAAGCTTAATTTTAATCTTTTGCTGTATCGTGTTTTGTAAATGTAAAACGTTTTACACCTTTATTTCATATGTTACAGATGTTACAAAATTAATTTCAAACAACATCAGCCGCATTTACGCTATAAGCAGTTCCATTGACATAAGAAGAATCATCTGATGCCAAAAACAAGGCAACTTTTGCAACTTCCTCAGGGTTTCCCAATCTTCCTATAAGCGTATTTTTTATATACTCTTCTAATTCTTTTTTAGTAAAAGAATTTCTTAACAATGATGTATCAATAGGGCCTGGACAAATTGCATTTGCACGAATGTTGTTCTTTGCATATGCTAAAGCCATCGATTTTGTCAACGAGATTAATCCAGCTTTCGATGCACAATATGCAGGCGATTTTGGCTCAGGACTAATACCTAAGTCTGATGCTATATTTATGACTATTCCATAATTATTTTTCTTCATTGCAGGTATAACGTATTTTGAACATAGGAATGGACCTTTCAAGTTTATGTCCATAAGTTTGCTGTATTTCTCTTCATCCATCTCCTCTACAGTACCACGCCAGTATACACCAGCATTATTAACAAGAATATCTATCTTTCCAAATTTCTTTAAAACAGCATCAACCATTTTCTTAATTTCATCAGCTTTAGTAACATCGCATTTAACAAAAAGCGCATCTCCAATATTGATATCTTTTACTACTTTCTTGCCATCTTTTTCGTTGATATCCGCGACAACTACTTTTGCCCCTTCTTTTGCGAATAAGATTGCTATAGCTTTACCTATCCCAGACGCAGCACCAGTTATTATCGCTACTTTATCTTTTAGTTTCATAATTTCACTTATGCACACAAATTTAAAAAAGCAAGATTGCGAACAGGGATACTACTAACAATGTTACCACATCTGCGATTGAAGTTGATATAGGGATCAAGAAATTGTTTGGGTCTTCGCCCCTTTTAAAAATTTTAACACCGATTACAACGGCTACAGAAAATAAAATGCTTACAATAATTACAGCTGAAACTATGCCCAGTAGAATTATTTTTGCAGCAAAGATTGCGTCTAAATTAAAGCCCTTCACCGATGAGAAAAACAAAGCCAACAAAGACAGGTATATGGCAGAAGCCAGAGAAACCTTAATCTTGGCATTGAACAAATTTTTTACAAAACTTGATCTCCATGGATCTCCTTTTACTTTGCCTAAGAATAGGCCTGTGGTAAATTTCGATGCTATTACACTGCCCATATCACCAATCATATCATTAAGTGCTGGAATCATTATTAACAAAGGAACCAAGAATAGCAGCTTGTCTAGAACAGATCTTAATGCCAAACCGGCAAAAGAAGTCAATAGAACTGATAATAAAAGAACCGGCATGCTGTCTTTAACGATTTCACTAACCAAATGAGATCTCGGTCCGTATTCTTTCATGTAGAATAAAGTTCTCTTTGATAACCGATGTTTTTTATGGATGTGGTGTAAAATTTCATGGTGTTTGTGCCTGGGGATCTTCATTATTCTTTTCTTCAGATGTGCAGTTAGTTGTTTGACTTTCATATAGAGATCACCAAGACTACTGCAAAGATTAACGACATAACACCGACGATATCTCCGAGTGTTGTTATATACGGGCCCATTATATTATTCGGATCAAACCCTTTTCTGAAGAACCAGATGGAGGAGACTACCGTTACCAAAATCATTATAGGGCTTGCTATTGCAGATGCTAATAAGGAGATGAAAATTATGGTGAAGCCACGTGTATTGAAGAAAAGAAATTCGAAAAGGTAAGCCATCAAACCCAAAAATAGGCTAACCATTAAGGATAAGACAATGCCAGCGACTATATTTCCGACTATTATACGCTGTGCTTTGAAATTAGGTTTTACGGCACCAAGAAAAAGGCCTGCAGTTAATCTACTGGCTACAGAACTAGATATGCTTCCCTGTATTTCTAAAAACCCCGGGATTAAAATAAACAAGCTTGGTACTAGTTCCAACAAATTTAAACTAGAAGCAAGGACGAAACCTGCTACTATCGCTCCTGTCATCGATACAACTTCTATAGAAATAGATTCTTTAAAGTCTCTGCTTAACACTACTAATAATTTTGTCTTCTATTAAATTAGCTTTTAAATTGATTCCAATACAAATAATAATTATGGCAAAAATCAAGTGTATTTCCTGCGGAAGAATGGTTGACAAAAACGAATTGAAATCACATCAAAAGAGCGAACCGAAGATTTGCAAATACTGCTAATTCTTCCTTATGAAAATTTCAGGCAGGACTATCAATGCCAGGGATGAAGCCCCCAGAACCTTTATTAAATCAACTGCAGTTAAAGCCATCGTGCCAAATATCGGCTGCAATGGCGGCAAGTAAATAACTGATAACTGCAGCACTAGGGACGACACAACTGCCAGTACCAGGAATCTGTTTGTGAATGGGCTATTTCTAAATACAGACTTCTCTTCGGAGCGGGCATTGAAAACTAGCAAAAGTTCAAAGACAACAAGGGTTGTAAACGCCATAGTCCTAGCTTTTTCTAGGCCCTCCGGCAATGCATGCACAAATATTCCCAAAGTCGCTATAGTTGAAATTATGCCTGCTGCTAAAATGAATGTTACAGAATTTTTCAAAAATCTCCTTGTAGGCTTCCTGTTCATTATTTCTTTTTCCCTTATGTCCACACTCAAAGCTAAAGCAGGCAGTCCATCCGTCACCAAATTTATCCATAGAATCTGCAATGGCAACAATGGCAGAGCATCTTTCAAACCAAGTACGGGTGCCAAAACTAATAATGACAAAGCAATGATTAAAATTTCCCCAAGATTCGAAGCCAGCAAATACCTGACAAACTTCTTAATGTTGTCAAAAATCCCCCTCCCCTCTTCTACAGCATTTACAATCGTTGAAAAATTGTCATCAAGCAGAACCATGTCAGATGCTTCTTTAGCAACATCAGTCCCTTTTATGCCCATCGCTATTCCTATGTCAGCCTTCTTCAAAGCTGGGGCATCATTAACACCATCACCAGTTACAGCAACTATCAAACCTTTCTTCTTCAGCGCTTCTACTATCCTTAGCTTATGCTGGGGTGAAACACGAGCGAAAATTGATACTTCGTCTAATGTCATGTACAAATCTTGGTCATCCATCTTGTCCAAATCATCGCCAGTAGCAACTTTGCTGGCTATTCCTACTTCATTCGCAACCGCCTCTGCCGTAAGCCTATGGTCGCCGGTAATCATGACAACCCTTATCCCAGCTTGTTGGCAAATTTTTATTGCCTCTTTGGTTTCTTTCCTAGGCGGATCTATCATTCCTGTCAGCCCAACAAAAACAAGATTTTCCTCAACATTTTCCAACATGTAGTTGCTTTCCAGCTTCCGGTAAGCGAATGCAAGAACCCTCAAACCTTCTGATGCAAACTTCTGCGTCACTTCCAGGATTTTTCCCCTCTTGTCATTAGTCATCTTTCTTCCAAAGCCATCAAATGAGCATTTGTTTAAAATGGTCTCGGGAGCCCCTTTGGAGTAGGCAGCCATGCTATTGTCTGCAACATGAATTGTAGTCATCATCTTCCTTTCAGATGAAAACGGTATTTCATTTATTCTTTTGTAGTTATCTTCCAACTTAGATTTAGCCGCTAAAACTGTCAACGCTCCTTCTGTAGGATCACCGATTATTTTGCCATCAGAAAGGACTGCATCATTGCAGAGTTTAGATATCCTCAACAATTGCATCAGGTGTTTGTCTTCCTTTGGGTTAATCTTCTTTCCCTTAGACACAAATCCTCCCTTGACTTTAAACCCGACGCCAGTCACCCCTATAGTTCCAGTTTCCAAGTAAACTTTTCTTACAGTCATTTCGTTGGAGGTCATAGTCCCGGTTTTATCAGCGCAAATTACATCAACAGAACCGGCAGCTTCGGCGGCGCCAAGCCTTCTAATCACCGCATTTCTCCTAGCCAAGCTTTGCGTTCCTAATGCCAATGTCAATGAAATCACCGCAGGCAAGCCCTCCGGCACCGCAGCCACAGCCAAACTGATGCTTGTCAGAAGCATTTGTGTCATTACCAGCCCTCTTGATACGCCAATGGCAAACAGCAAAGCTGCGATGACGATTACTGACAAACCTAAATTCTTCCCGAACCTGTCAAGCCTTGACTGCAGTGGTGTTGGTTCTTCGGTATCTTGCAAGGAGGCAGCTATTTTCCCAAACTCCGTGTTCATTCCCGTGGCAACTACAACACCCTTAGCCCTGCCATTGACGGCAAGTGTCCCCATGAACGCCATGTTTTTCCTTTCATGCACAGAAACATCCTGCAAAGCGTCAGTAATTTTGGATGCAGGCGCAGATTCCCCGGTCAAAGATGCCTCATCAGTCTTGAAGTTGGCCGCATTAACCAGCCTCACATCAGCTGGCATCCTCTCGCCAGCTTCTAGAATCACAATATCGCCAGGAACCAATTCATCCGCAGGGATTTCCTCTTCCCTCCCATTTCTTGCGACTCTTACTTTAGATACAAGATATTTCTTCAAGCTCTCTAACGATTTTTCAGCCTTGTATTCTTGGTTGAAGCCAAGCAATGCATTTATGAGAAGTATTGCAGTGATTGCTGTAGCATCGATCGCCGATTCTATTATCAATGAAATGATAGCAGCCAACACCAAAAGCAAAACTAGCACGCTTTTGAATTGCGATAGAAACATCGAGAGGATGGTTTTTCCCTTCTTGGATGCAAGAGCATTTTTCCCGTATTTCAACAATCTATTTCTTGTTTGATCTGCTGTCAATCCCTTTTCATTAGTGTTCAAAGACTTTAGAACAGAGGGAACATCTAGTGAATGCCATTTCTCCATACAATTGAATACGGTTTCAGAAAGTAAATTTATGAGATATCCCTGTGTGTTTTGTACATAAAAGCAGCGTCTCTATCATGTTTCCTCAAAGTTTTTTCAACCATCTTAAAAATTTGCGAAGAAGAAATAATCTTCTTATTTTTTATCCAAGATTTGATGTGCTTCGTTACAGCCTCACAAACCCTTTCCGTGTATTTTCTATCTAGGTGGGAACTTAAACATGCAGCATAACACGATGCATAAATCTTCCTCTCATCAAATTTTTCTTTACGCCCGCGCCTTTTGACTATTATGACCATACCATCACCCAAAATTAATCGTACCATTCGCTATCAGCATCAACAGCCATCCCATCGCAAC
>CAZERL010000016.1:9170-16217 GCA_964514495.1 uncultured archaeon | reverse complement strand
TGCCATTGTGGATGCGAAGGCGAGGCTTAAACTAAGGAACAAGCAGCAGTTTTCCTGCACTTTTACGATTCTCTAAAAGCTCGTGTGCATCCTTAGCATTTTCAAGCGGAAATGTTTCATGAATTCTGAGTTTTAATTCACCTGATTCTATCCATCTGGCTAAATCATTAGCCCTCTCCAGCAACTCTTCATGGTTAGTTACATAATTGTTTAGTGAAGGGCGTGTGATAAACAGACCATTCTTAGACAGCAAACCTAAGTCAATAGAACCAACCGCTCCGCTTGACTGGCCGAAAAACGCCAGATAACCGCGGCGCTTAAGACACCTTGCACTCTTTTCGAATGTAGTCTTCCCGACAGAATCGTAAACGACATCCACACCTTTGTTATTTGTAAATTTCATAACCTCTTCCTCAAAATCTGTTTCTGTGTAAATTATCACATGATCTGCACCAGCTTCTTTAGTTATACGGGCTTTTTCTTCAGTAGAAACAGTTCCTATTACAGTAGCACCAAGAAGTTTTGCTATTTGTACAATCAGCCTGCCAACACCGCCAGCCGCTGCATGTACAAGTATTGTGTCACTTTCCTTTAAATGATAGGTGCTGTGGGTCAGGTAATGTGCTGTCATCCCCTGAAGCATCATCGCAGCTCCGGATTTAAAATCTAAATTATCGGGTAGGATATACAGCTTCCATGATGGCACCACAGCATATTCAGCATAAGAGCCTATCTGCATCGCATACGCAACCCTATCACCTTCTTTTACTTCTGCTGCATTCTTTCCTATTTCTTCCACAATACCAGATGCCTCCATGCCGGGAATGAAAGGAAGGTTTTGTTGGTATAACCCTTTTCGATGATAGATATCTATGAAATTAATTCCTATTGCCTCTGTCTTTATCAAAGCTTCATCAGCGTTTGGTTTAGGGGTAGGAGCATCTTCATAACTTAGAACTTCAGGATCTCCATATTTGTGTATTTGAATAGCCTTCATGTTATTTCCTTTTGACATGCATAAGCAGTTTGCCTATAATTAGATGTTTGTTTATTGCACCGAAGTGTCTGCTGTCAGTGCTATAGGTTTTGTTATCGCCAACCACATAGTACTTGCTGTCATGAACTTTGTTTATTCGTTTCACAAGAAATTTATCTTTCTTCGGATGCCTGAAAACAACTATATCCCCCTCAGACGGTTTTGAAAACATGTACGCCAATTTGTTTACAATCAAATAATCCCCAGACTTTAATGTTGGTTCCATGCTTCTGTCCTCCACCTTAAAGTGCATTAGAATCATTTTTTGGATGTTGGATATACGGTTTCCCTTGCGGTAGGATAAGGTGCCTTGAATCTTGCTGTTCCCATGCCTTTCGTTTCCCAGAATATTTCAGCGATTTTATTTACTGTTTCAAGCAATTCTTCGGCTGCTTGCAGGTTGATTTCCTGCATTGCCTTGGAGCCCAATTTCATTATTTTAAATACCAACTCATGCAGCTCTGGATATTTTTGGACATGTTCAGGCTTGAAGTAATCCCCCCAAATTATTCTAATTTCATGTTTGCACAATTCAGCATGCTGCTCTTTCACAGCTGTGTAACGATTTATTTTGTGCATGATTTCTTTTCTCTGCTCAAATGCAGGATTTTCACCTGGACTTTCAAGTTCGTTTATCAAATCTACCATGCGAATTACTGTGTGCGCTGCTACTTGTGCCAGATGAGGGTCATAAATGCCGCATGGAATATCACAATGAGCATATGCAATTTTGGCTGGAAATATTTTATCAAGCAGTTGAAACAATTTATGAAACATATACAATACCTTCATTACTTATCTATTTAAAATTTCATTATGATTTAGTATGACTAAAGAAAAATGGACTAAGCCTGGCCATTATAAAGAGCCGCATATACTTGAAGGCAAATCACTCAGGGAATTTGTTTTTGGCATTGAAGACGGATTGATCAGTAGTGTTGGCATAGTCACTGGAGTGGTAGGCGCGGCAGTAAGCAGTTTCTTCATCATACTTGCCGGCATAATAAGCATGTTTGCAGGGGCTTTGTCGATGGCTGTAGGCACTTACCTGTCGATCAAATCAGAGAACGATTATTACAGGAGGGAGATTGAAAAGGAGCGATGGGAGATCAGGAAATTCCCGGAGATGGAGAAGGCTGAGCTAAGGGAATTTCTAGTCAAACGGGGATACAAGGGTAGGAGACTGGAAAGGGAATTGAATGTCATATGGGCTGACAAGGAGCTTGTATTGAAGTACATGCTGGAGGAAGAACTGGGGATACCACAGGATAATTTCAAAAATCCTGTAAACAGTGCTGCTGTGATGCTTACGTCTTATCTGTTGGGCTCCATCATCCCATTAACACCGTATCTGTTTTTTACATCAAACATCGCATTGGGCATTTCATTAACATCTACTGTAATTTCATTGTTCGCATTCGGAGCTTACAGGACCGTGTATACGGGCAAGAATTGGTTTGCAAGTGGCTTTGAGATGATGGCATTGGGCATGATTGTCGCTGCTGTAGGCTATTATATGGGGACTTTATTTGCTGCGTAAGTCTGGAATAAAAATTATCCAGCCTCTCTGTCAAATTTTATCGATGAAGAGTGAGCTTTGTATACCTTGTAAATGCCTATGAAGACTAGGATGTTGCCTACAAGTCGTATGAGCGGGATAACGTAGGCTGGCAGCATACTTGAACTATATGAGGTGGCAAGTACTGACAACACGCCATGGAATGTTATAACCAAGAAGCCGCCGAATAGGTATAGCCAGAAGGGCGGTTTTCTCATGCCCTTGAATTTTGTCAGAAGCATTAATAGAATCATGCCTGTAGTTGTGAGGAACAGGAGTATTGAAACAGATTCTACAATCAAAACTTCAAATTCCACCATACAATCAACTGCTCTTAAGTTTGCCTTCCTCAAATTTATAGTTCAGCTGCACGTTTTGCAGGCCAAACCCCTTTATTTCAAATAGATTCTGGTTATTTATTTCTTTCATATGGAAGACTCCGTCTGCAATGGAACTTAAAGTCATTATATCGGTTTCACTGTGGGTTCCTTCTTCTACAAGAAACACTGTGTTCGCGTTGCTGTTTTTTGCTTTGCCGTTTAATATCTGAACCAGCTCCAAAACAAGTGATGGCGAGTTGTATAGGAGCAATGTGGAGATCGAATCTATTACAATTCTTTTGATGCTGTTTGCAGGAAGAACTCTCAAAATCTCTGACATGGCTATGCTTATTTCGCTCAACGCTGTTGGTCCGTTGACTCTGATTATAAAGACCGTGTTTGATTTGGATATGCCGACATGCACGGAGTAGCAGTCTACGAACCTCAGCAAACCGTTTTGCAGTATGGGGGTTAGATTTCCGAATCGCTCAAATTGCTTTACGAAATCTTCGGGGAAATTGTTTGTCAAAATGCATACGCCGTATTCATTATTTTTCAAACCCTCAAACAAAAATTGGATTCCAAACGTGGTTTTTCCAGATTTAGGCGGACCTAGCAACAGAATAGATGACTTTTCCGGTACACCGCCTTTGAGGATTTCGTCAAGCTTTTCTATCCCAGTCTTCAGGACCATACTATACATTTGGAGTGAAAGAATTTAATACTAAATACTTGGCAACATAATTTAATTTATGTGGTGGCCTTTTGGAAACAGGAAAGGGAAGGAAAAGAGGATAAAAGAGAAGAGGTTTCAGGAAGAGTATGATGACTATACCAGAAGGAAAGAGAAGGAACGTGCTTCTGAGGATTCTTCGACAAAAAAATTGCCGAATGTTGATGAAATTTTAAATCGCTCTACGCTGGCTGTAGAGGTGGCTGATGAGCTTGTCAGGAGGGGGTTGACGAAGGATTCGGCTGAAAAGGTGATGGATTTTATAAAAGCCGGTGAAAAGGAGCAGCCCTTGGAATGGATAAAGATTGGTGTGCCAGGGTTTGATGAGATGCTTGAGAAGGGTGTTCCCAAGGGAAGCTCTTTACTTGTAGCGGGTGGTCCTGGCTCTGGAAAGACAATCCTGTGCCTGCAGACATTGGGTTATGCAGCTAATAATGGGGAGAAGTGCCTGTACATTTCATTTGAGGAATCTGTGGCGAGATTGAAGCAGCATATGCGCGATTTTGGATGGAATGTTGATGAGCTGGAGGAAAAGGGTTTGTTTAAGGTAATCAGGATGGATCCTTTCAAGATTTCCAGGGGGGTTGAGGCGATGCTTGCAAAAGCAAAAGGTGAGTTGCTAATAGATATGAATGAATTGCCGGATTTGTTCCCTGGAGGATTCAAACCAAATAGGATTGTCTTGGATTCCCTGTCTGCATTGGGTGCTGCATTCTTGCAAGGGGAGACTGGATATAGGATTTATATAGAGCAGTTGTTCAGGTTTTTCGAGAAGATTAATGTCACTAGTTTTTTGATATCCGAAACCGGACATGTGCCTACGGTTTACTCCAGGACGGGCATAGAGGAATTTTTGGCGGATGGCGTGATTGTGTTTTATAATGTCAGGAGGGGCAATATGCGCGTGAGGGCTATAGAAATTCTTAAGATGAGGGGAGCGAGGCATGAAAAGAAGATAGTGCCGTTTGAAATAGGAAATAATGGGATTACTATCTTCCCGACAGAGCCTATATTCATGGAAGAGGAAATGAAAGCCTAAATAATTCTATAACTAAATATAATTAATGAGATTCGAAATCATTTTCACATCAATTCTGGCATTAATTGTTTTGATTCAAGTTGTGCATGCTGCAACCATTGGTACACCTATAATCAGTTCTCCTTCGAGCGGCTCTTCGTTTAATAAAGGGGTTACTTTTACTGTTGTTGGTGAGGTTGCTTGTGGTACATCTGGTTCTGGTAAGTGTAAAAGTACGCAATTAACATTGAATCTACCTTCTGGTCTGTCTACATCTAGTTTAAATCCACAAGGTTGTGGAGATTTGGAAAAGGGGGCATCTTGTTCGAAGTCATGGATTGTAAGCGCTAATTCTGTAGGAAGTTATAGCATCACTGTAAGTGTGAGTACGAGCGATGCAGGCTCTGGCACTTCTAGTGCTATTTCAGTTACTGTAAATGCTGTATGTGGTGATAGTGTTTGTGATACTGGAGAGACTAGCGCTTCTTGCCAGCAGGATTGCCCATGCCCATCTGGACAGATTTTATGCAGTGGTTCCTGTGCAACACCTGCCTGCACTTCAAATGCCAACTGTGATGATGGGAATGCAACGACAAGTGATGCTTGCAATAATCCCAATACATGCACTGCAAGCTGTTTGAATACCATAGGCCCTGCGCCTCCGCCAGCTCCGCCACCATCGTCACCAACTGCAATATCCATACAACTGCTGTCCCCAAACAACAATCAGAATTTCAAGAGGGGGGAGAAGGTTGCTATCAAAACGAAATTAACAGCTAGTGGGAGTGCGCTGACTGATGCCGACATAAATGCGGAAATTTTCTCGCAAACTGTCGGGCTGCATGATGATGGGCTGCATGATGATGAGAAGACCAATGATGGCGTGTATGCGGGTTCGATTGATGTAAAGTCGTTTTATGAAGGCGCTTACAAGGTGGTTGTTTCGGCTTCTGCAACTGGATATACAAGTACTGTCAATTCTATGGAGGTGGTTGTGAATCCTTTGCTTAAGATTGCTGCCGCATTCAACAACACAGAATACTCGAAGGGTGAGAAGTTGGTTCTTGCAGGAGATGTCAAAGATGCGGTGGGCAGATCAATTAATGGCGGGGATTTGAGCATTGGGTTTTCAAACAGACAATGGAAAGTATCGGCAAACACGCAGATTGGCGTTTCTGGCAATTTCCTCTTGGAGTATGTGATTAGCTTCGGTGATCCTGAAGGAACTTGGGATACTAAGCTGTCTGTAAAAGACCAGTTCAATAATTCTGGCTCAGCCAATCTAACTGTAAATGTGAAAACGCCTGCAGCAGGAAGTTTCCTTTATGTGAAGTTCTTGACGCCGGTGGAAAGTTTGACATACAGCCGTGGGGAGACTATCAAATTATCTGTGGAGGTTACTGATGTCAACAAGCCTGTTTCTAATGCAGACGTATCCATCAAGACTCCTGACGGGGGTGTTGTGAGGCTGAATGAAACCGCCCCAGGGACTTATTCTGCTGAATACAATTTGGGGTATGGCGCGCCTGTCGGGAACATAAGTTTGGTTGCTGAAGGACTCAAGGAGTATGAAGGCAGGTTCAAAGGTGGCGGGAATTTCATACCAATTGTTGTAAAGCCTGTTGATCTTAAAGTGGATTTATTGTCGCCGACGAAGTCTGATTTTGTTGCCGGGGAGACTGTGGAATTCCAGGCTAAAGTGCTGTATCCTGATGGTGTTTCGGTAGGTGGGGCGAGTGTGTTTGTTGAATCGCCTAAAGGGGAGAGGATATTTCTGAAAGAGGAAGAAAAGGGATTCTATGCTACTGATTATACGATTCAAACTGGCGAGGAGGGGAGCTGGAAGATGCAATTGAAAGTGGAGGATGCGCATGGCAATTTGGCGCTGGCTCAGAAGGCTGTATTGATTGGGGAGATTACTCTGTTTTACTTGATGCTGAAGTACTGGTATCTTGCAGTCATAGGCGCAAGTCCTTTCGCTTATCTGGGGTATAGGCTTACAAAATCTACAGTTGCTAAAAGCAGGCTGGAGGATATGAAGGGGGAATTGAACAGGGTTGTCCAGATGAAGAAGGGGGCGCAGACAGAATATTACAGTAAAGGGAGTATTGACAAGGCCACTTATGACAGCTTGATGAAGGAATACGAGCAGAAAGAACAGGACTTAAAGACGAGGATTGCAAAAGGTAAGAAGAAATAAAAACATTTAAAAATTCAGAAAGAAGAGATGAAGTCTAAGAATTATTTAAATCTTGCTTGTTATTGATAATTAATGAAATGTCATATCTGTAATCTAACAGCAAATAGAAAATGTGGCAACTGCAAAAAAGATACATGTGATTTGCATTTGTTAAAGACAAGGAAATTTATAATTCTTAAAAA
>CAZERL010000016.1:7086-9070 GCA_964514495.1 uncultured archaeon | reverse complement strand
GGAAGCTATCAGGACTTTTTTCATAGAATAATTTAATAAGATTGATGGATTAATAAAGTATATGGCTGATGAATTATTGTTCTTTACAGGAATTGAGTGCACTCATTGTCATGAGATGGAGCCTTTAGTTGGGAAATTAGAAAAGGAGGAAGGGATTAAGGTGAAGAGGTTGGAGGTCTGGCATAATGTGGAGAATGCCAAGGTATTGCAGCAGTTGGACAAAGGGTATTGTGGGGGTATACCTTTCTTTTATAACAAGAAGACTGGGAAGTGGATTTGCGGTTCTGTCCCTTATGAAAAATTGAAGACATGGGCGTTGGGTAAATGAAGATTGACAAGTGTCCTAATTGCAAAGGGAAGTTGAATGATGGGTGTTGTGACAATTGTGGTATTTGCGTAGGTCCGCCTTCATAACTTCAGATTAATGATGTGGATTGCCGATTTCTTTACTGCCTCAGCTGCTTCCATCAGAGATTCACCAAGTGTTGGATGTGGATGAATTGTATTTATCAAATCTTCTGTCTTTAATCCCTTTTCAACCGCTAATGCGGCTTCACTAATCAAATTTGACGCTTCCGGACCGACAATAACAACTCCTAAGATTCTTCCAGTTTTTTTGTCTTCAATTATTTTCACAAAACCTTCTGTCTCATTCTCTATATAAGCCCTGCCTAATGCTGAAAATGGGAATTTACCAATACTTATTTCATAACCCTTTTCTCTGGTTTCATTTTCAGTCAAGCCAGCTATGGCTATTTCTGGGTCTGAAAAAATTACTGCAGGTATGCAATTGTTGGTGAATTCTTTGTTGTGTCCTGCGATTGTTTCTGCTGCTAGCTTTCCTTCGCGTGTTGCTTTGTGTGCCAACAAAGGCTGGGTTGCAACATCGCCTATGGCAAAAATATTCGTATCAGTAGTCCTCAGTGATTTATTGACAACTATGAAACCATCTTCATCAACTTTTACTTTAGTATTTTCTAATCCAAGATTTTTGGAATTTGGCTTAACACCGACTGCCACCAGTATTTTATCAACTTCTAATGTAGATTCGCTTTTTTCCTGAGTGTCTATTAATACCTCCAGTCTTGAACCGGTTTTTTCTACTCTGGATATTGTTGAGTTTAGAATAAGTTCTACGCCGTCCTTTTGCATTTGCTTCTGTACGACAGAAACCACATCCTTGTCGTATCCTCTGAATATCTGAGCTCTTCTATGGACAAGCTTGACTTTGCTTCCCAATTTCGCATAGCATGTTGCCATTTCTACAGCTATGTAACCTCCACCGACAACTAAAAGGTCTTTTGGTATTTCCCTCAAATCCAGAATTTCATTGTAGCTTATGACATTTTCACCATCAAATTCTATGTCTGGTAATGTACTAGGAACAGCACCTGTTGCAATTATTGCATAATCAAACTCTATCGAATCTACTTCGCCATTGCCTTTTATTCCAACTGAATTTGAAGATTCGAAGAATGCTTCGCCTTTTACCCACTTGACGTTGTTTTTCTTGCATAAAAAATCTATTCCGCTTCTAAGTTTTTTTAGAATATTATTCTTCCAATCTTGTAACTTGTTTGCATCTAATGAGACATTAGAAACATTAATTCCCATCTCACCTGCATTTTTGATGTTATGGAAGAATTTCGAGGCGCGTATTAGGGCTTTTGATGGGATACAGCCGTGGTTCATGCAAATGCCGCCCAAACCCTCCATTCCGTCTTTTTCTACAAGAATGACTTTTTTTCCTAATTGGCCTAATCTAATTGCAGCTACATATCCGCCTGGGCCAGCGCCTATGACTACTACTTCTGTTTTTTCCCTCATAGTAAATACTACCTTTGATGACAAAAGTTAAATAGAATTATGTTTTACAACAGCTTTTATAGTCGCTTACGAATTTTATTTATATGATAGCCAGTAGAGGGAAGCCTGAATGGTTGAAGATTAAACCGCCTAATACAGAGAAATTTTTAAAAATCAA
>CAZERL010000016.1:0-6986 GCA_964514495.1 uncultured archaeon | reverse complement strand
ATTACAAGTGTTGATAGGGATGATTTGGAAGACCAAGGTTCTGAACATTTTGCTAAATGCATTAGCGAAGTGAAGAAGAGGATTCCTGGATTGATTGTTGAGGTGTTGATTCCTGACTTCAGAGGTGATGTAGAATGTTTGAAAAAAGTAGTAGATGCTAATCCAGAAGTTATTGCACATAACGTTGAAACTGTCAGGAGATTGCAATCTAAGATTAGGGATAGGAGAGCTGGATATGAACAATCATTATCTGTATTAGCCAATATTAAGAAATTGAATCCAAATATTTTTACTAAATCATCAATAATTGTTGGGTTTGGGGAGACGGATGAAGAAATATTGCAGACAATGAAAGACTTACGGGCTATAGGTGCTGATATACTAACTATCGGACAGTATTTACGTCCAAGTGATTGGCATTTGGAAGTTGCCGAATATGTTTCACCAGAGAAGTTTGAATTCTATAAGACTATGGGAGAAGATATAGGATTTAGTTATGTTGCTTCAGGACCTTTTGTTCGCAGTAGTTATCGCGCTGGGGAATTGTTTGTTAAAAATGTGATAAAAAATAATGGTTTGTCATAAAATTTTCTTATGTAATACGTATTACATCAATGCATTTGTTATAACTAAGCTTATTTAATGAAAATCGAAAATTAAGAATATATGCCAAAGAATAAAACCGAAAAATCAAAGATGTTACAAATTCTTGATATAGAAGGAAATATTGTTGATGAAAGTTTGATGCCAAAACTAACTGATGATGACATAAAGAAAATGTATGAATACATGGTTCTAGCAAGAAAGTGGGATGAGATCGCTTGGAAGTTGCAGAGGGAAGGGAGATTGCTTACGTTTGCTCCTTTGATCGGACAGGAAGCGTCGCAAGTTGGTTCTGCATATGCTATGGAAAAGGATGATTGGCTGTTCCCTATGTACAGAGATAATGCTGCGATGATTCTAAGAGGAATGCCTATGGAATTGCTGTTTCAATATTGGGCTGGCGATGAAAGGGGATTGAGAATTCCTGATGATGTCAATATGTTTACATTAGCTATACCTGTTGGCACGCAGATACCTCATGCAGTTGGGTTTGCGTGGGGGATGAAAATGCGGAAGAAGAAGGTTGCAACAGTTGTGTATTTTGGCGATGCAGCAACCAGCAAAGGGGATTTCCATGAAGGTTTGAATTTTGCTGGTGTGTTTAAAGTTCCTTTGGTTGCGATTTGCGAGAATAACCAGTATGCCATATCTGTTCCCAGGAGCAGGCAGACTGCAAGTGAAACTATAGCACAGAAAGCTATGGCATATGGTTTTGAGGGCATACAGGTTGATGGCAACGATGTTTTTGCTGTGTACAAAGTAACTAAGGAAGCTTTGGAGAAAGCTAGGAAAGGGCAAGGTCCTACATTGATTGAGTGTTTTACTTATAGAATTGGTGCGCATACGACTGCTGATGATCCTACTAAATACAGAAGCAACGAAGAGGTTGAATTATGGAAGAAGAAGGACCCTATAGACAGGTTGAAGAAATTCATGATGAAGAAAGGCATTTGGAAAGATTCGGATGAAAAAAAGTTGTTGTCGGATGCAGAACAAAGAGTGAACGATGCCGTTAAGAAAGCTGAATCATTTGGGGAACCGAAGCCGGAAGATATGTTCAATTATGTTTATGATAAGATGCCTGAGCAGTTGAGACAACAGATGATGGAGTTGAAGAAATGAAGTTAAACATGGTTCAAGCAATTAATCTTGCGTTAAAACAGGAGATGGAGAGAGATTCTAGTGTAATTATTTTGGGTGAGGATGTTGGGAAGAATGGGGGTGTTTTTAGGGTTACGGAAGGCTTGTGGCAGCAGTTTGGCGATGAGAAGATTATTGATACACCGCTGGCTGAAGTGGGGATAGTTGGCACTAGCATTGGATTATCGATTGCAGGAATGAAACCTGTGTGTGAAATTCAATTTGACGGATTTTTAGCACCTGCGCTAGACCAATTGATATCACATGCGGGAAGAATCAGGAACCGCTCTAGGGGAAGATTTCATGTGCAAATGGTTGTAAGGGTGCCTAGTGGCGGGGGCATTCGTGCATTAGAACATCACTCGGAAATAATTGACACGTATTTATCGCATGCACCTGGAATCAAAGTTGTAGTGCCTGCAACGCCGTATGATGCGAAAGGTTTGTTGATATCTTCTATAAGGGATAAGGATCCTGTGGTTTTTCTTGAGCCTAAAAAAGTCTATAGGGCGATTAAGGAAGAAGTTCCTGATGAAGAATATACGATCCCTATAGGCGAGGCGAAAGTCAGAGAGGGTGATGATATTACTGTTATTGCATGGGGCAGCATGGTTAAAACAGTTAATGAGGCTGTGATAAAAATTGGGGAGAAGCATTCTGTTGAAGTTGTAAATCTTAGAAGTTTAAAGCCTTTGGATTTCAATGCGGTTGTGAAGTCTGTGAAGAAGACTGGTAGATGTGTTATAGTCCAAGAGGGATTTAGGACTTTGGGATTTGCTGCGGAATTGATTGCAATGATTAATGAAAAGGCGTTTTTAAGTTTGGAAGCTCCGATTAAGAGAGTTACGGGCTTTGATGTGCCGACACCGTTGCCTAAGTTGGAGAATTATTATCTGCCGAGTGTTGATAAGGTTGTTAATGCAATAGAAGATGTTATGAGATTCTAAGACTAAATACTCAACATTTGTTGCAACACTATTCTTGCTTGTTTTGCTCTAGTTCTATCCAAATAGCCATTTGGTTCGGAAGGTAAACAATAAACATTATATCTAACTCCTAATCCTTCAGCTTCAGTTTTTATTCTAGCTAATTCTGATTTTACCATATCTTGGGATCCTATCAAACCGATTCTGAAAATTAATTCAGAATGTCCTAATGCATATAAAAATATAGACTCAATTACTTTCTCACGATATTGTGTTGACATGTGTAGGATATATGCATCAAACCAACTTTCTTCAACGACTGTCATTGCGCCTTTTGAATCACGAAAATCTTGTGCTCGACTAGGTCGAGTTAAGTCAATTCCAGGAAAATGCCGTCTCCGAATAAAATTCTTTGATTTTCAGTTCCTCTTCTATCTGGGTAATTAGAATTATTAAAATCTCTATCGAAGTAAAAAACTTGTCTACTCTTATAAATCATTCGATTGTCAACCTTCTTTCAATTTATATTAGTATAATTTATAAAAGTTAAGTTTTTATATTTGAAATAATATCGTAACTATTCTTATGAATTTCAAAATATTAGTTTTTCTTCAAGTATGGTTGCTTGTCCTCCAGATTTCTTTATGAAAGTAGCGATGCCAATCAAATCTTGCAATTTGTCTGATTTCCAGACTGAATGTTGGATCATCTTAGCATCCATCCTTTTCAAATCTCTCCAAACTTTAACTTCTATTTTGTGTTCTTCTCTAGGTATGTCAAACATTAAAACGAACTCTTTCATAGAATGTGATACGTATCACATGCATATAAACTTTTCTATCTTCAAAACAAACAAAATACAGATTAAATGGCTAAAGAATTCAAGTTTCCAGATGTTGGAGAAGGAATAACTGAGGGAGAAATAGTCAAGTGGTTTGTCAAAGAAGGGGACGAGGTAAAAGAACACCAAGCACTTGGAGAGATAGAAACTGACAAAGCAATTGTTGAAATGCCTTCGCCATATTCCGGTGTGGTTCTGAAAATAGCTCCTAAAGAAGGCGATACTGTAAAAGTTGGCGATACTCTGGTTGTTATTGGTGAGAAAGGCGAAAGTGTTCAAGAAACTAAACCTGAAGAAAAGAAGCCTGAAATGAAGCCAGCTGGTGTTGTCGGTTATTTGGAAGAAGCATCAGAAGAAGAAACTAAACCTGAAGTCAAACAGGAAGGTGTTTTAGCAACTCCTGCTGTGAGAAAATTGGCAAAGGAACTTAATGTGGATTTATCAAAGATAAAAGGTACTGGTCCTGAAGGAAGGATAACTGAAGAGGATGTAAAGGCTGTTAAGAAAGAACCTGAATTGAAGATTATGAGAAAGTATGACATGTGGGGATATATTGATAGAATATCGTTGAAAGGCATACGCAAAGTAATCTCAGAGCACATGACAAAATCGGCATTCACAGCTCCGCATGTAACTCATTTTGATGAAACCGATGTAACGAAATTGGCTCAAGTTAGAGAAGAGATGAAAAAAGAAGCTGAGATGAAAGGAATTAAATTGACTTATCTGCCATTTGTAGTCAAGGCAGTTATAGCAGGATTGAAACAGTACCCAAGGATTAATGCTTCTCTAGATGAAGGAAATGAAACGATAATCGTCAAAAAATATTATAACATAAGCATTGCTGCTGATACTGAAGCAGGTTTGATGGTCCCTGTGATTAAAGGGGCAGACCAAAAAAGCATTTATGACATAGCAAGAGAAGCAAGTGAATTAGCTGAGAAATGCAGAAATAGAACGATTGACTTGATGGACTTGAAAGGAGGAAGTTTTACTATCACAAACATTGGCAGCATCGGCGGAATTTTCGCAACGCCAATTATAAACTATCCTGAGGTTGCAATTTTGATGACAGGAAAAATGTTTGAAAAATTAGTGTTAGAAGGGGATAAGATAAAAGTGAAGAAAATCATGCCATTATCCTTATCATTCGACCATCGTGTTGTAGATGGTGCTGATGCGGCAAGGTTCGTTAATGTTGTCAAGGAAAATTTGGAAAATCCTGAAATGATTTTAAAATCAAGTTAAGATGTTTGATGCTGCATCCGACTTTCCTAAAAGGTATCAATCCATTTATATTTAACATTCTATGGAATATTAGGGATGAGATAAATGCGTGTTGCAGTAGGTCAAATGGATGTTAAATTAGGAGATAAAGAGGCTAATATAAAAAGGGCTGAAGAGCTTATCCACGAAGCAATTGAAAAAGATGCTGAAGTTATCTGTTTTCCGGAGCTGTTTACTACTGGTTTTGCAAAAGAAAATATTATTCAGTTAGCTGAATCTATTTCTGGGGAAACTACAAAAAGATTACAGGAGTTGGCTGCAGAAAATAAAATTCTTGTTGCGGGAAGCATCTTGGAGAAAGACGGGGATATTTACAATACATCAATTCTTGTAGCTCCTGAAGGACTTGTTGGGAAATATAGGAAGGTTCATCCCTTTTTAGAAGAGGCTAATTGCATAACGAGTGGAAATGGGTACAGTGTTTTTGACACTAAACTAGGAAAAATGGGATTGCTGGTTTGCTATGATGCAATTTTTCCAGAGGCCTCCAGATCTCTTTCATTGCAAGGTGCACAAATCATCCTTTTGCCCTCAAATTGGATGAACCCTTTTCTTGAACAATGGAGGCTTGCCACAAGCGCGAGATCATTAGATAATCAAGTTTGGCTTGTAGCAACAAACCGCATTGGTGCAGATGAAACTTATACTTACTTCGGCAGAAGCAGGATAGTTAACCCATACGGAAATGCAGTAGTAGAATGTGGTGAAGACGAGGAGGTAGCGGTTGTTGAGGTTGATTTAGGAAAATCTTCTGAGTTCAAAGGAATCGTGGATTTTTTGAGAGACAGGAAGCCTAAAACTTATCATGCTGTTGCGACTAGCTAAGCGCTTAATTAGTAATAATTTTATACCAAATCCTTTCCATAAAATTCTAAGGAACCTCTTCTTTCCAAAAATCTAAAACCAAATACCGTTCCCATCCGCTTAATTACTACATTAGCTTCTGTTGTGCCAAAAATAACGCCTAAATATCCTTTTTCTCTTAATCTAGCTTCGCATCTTCTATAGAGTTCAAAACTATACCATCTACCTTCATATGCAGGTTGAATACTAAGATATATCCTTCCTATTCTTTTACCATCAGGCTCCGAATGTTGTGCATAAATAAATCCAGCAATTCTTTTACCGTCTACTTCGTATACAAGACAGCAACCTTTACCGTTGGAAACATCATCTCTCATGGTTGGTAATTCTATTTCCTCTAAATCGTTTCCTAGAACAGATGGTTTCACTATTTTTCTGATACTATGTAAGGTTTCGACATCGTTCGCTATTGCTTCTCTTATAGACATTAGGTAAAATTATGAAATTAAACTTTTATCTCTTAAAACTCCATTCTTCTGTTTTGTATCTATTCCTAGAAAGGTCTTCTGCACGTTTAATTTCATCTTCAGTTAATTTCCCAAACTCCCATGCCTTTCCATCGGTAAATCCTTTCAACAAAGCCTGATAGCATTCGTCCATAGAAAAATTACCAAAATCCAAAAGTCTTGTAACTCTATCTTCAACAGCTTTTATCATCTTGTCAGAAATCTTTTCCTGAGAAACTTTCAACAAGGAAAACATCTTCCTGACATCCAAATCATAAAGTATAGTTCCGTGCTGAAGCAATACGCCATTCCTTCTTGTCTGAGCATTTCCAGATATCTTCTTCCCATTAACAACTACATCATTTATCGGAACAAACTGCGCTTCTATACCCAATTGCTTCAGTCCAGCGATGATCCAACCACAAATCAAATTATAAGACTCATGAATCCCTTTAGGGAACATCCACTCCGGAGCTATCACACTATAAGTTATCTCACCTTGGTAATCATGATATACAGCTCCTCCTCCAGTTCTTCTTCTAACTACATCAACACCCAACTCCCTGCAAGCATCCAAACTCACCTCATCATTCATCGATTGGAAATATCCAATGCTAACAGCCGAAGGCTGCCATCTCCAAAATCTGATAGTTGGCTGCATCCCATTAACTACTGCTTCTGATACAGCTTCGTCAATCGCCATGACTGTAAATGCATCTGTAACATGCAAAGGAATCACTCTCCATCTTACCATCGCTTTTTTAACAACTTTAGCCACAGCCTCTGGAGTAATGCCAACCAATTGGATCCCTTTAACATCAACAACTTCAGAAATGATCCCTGAAATTAAACCTTCATCTGCATTAGATTTAACGCCAA
>CAZERL010000015.1:0-16398 GCA_964514495.1 uncultured archaeon | reverse complement strand
GCGGTCTTCATGCCAACCTTTTTTGCAGGTATTATATCCCTGCTTACCCAATCGCCAACCATCATTATTTCCGAAGGTTTCAAACCAAGCATGTCTATAGCCCTTTCAAATGGCAGGCCAGTATGCTTCAAACTACCTGAATCGTCCAATGTAACTACTATATCAAAATATTTTTCCAGTTTCATTTGATAAAGCCTTGTCCAAGCCTGGAATTTCGGGGCATCAGTGACTATCCCTAGCTTGTAACCTCTTTTCTTCAGTTTCTTTAAAACAGGTTTGACATTAGAGTAAGGTTGCATCAAATCACCCTTGACTGCCCTGTATGCAACCACACCCGCAGCCAAGATCTTCAAATCAACATACCCCAAAACTTCTGTCAAAAATTCGTTGAATATCTGCTGGTATTCTAAACCATGCTTGTGAAACAACTCCTTCAACAACTGCCGACCGTCTTTTTTGTTTATTCTCAATCCGGCTTTAATCATCGCATATAAAGCGGCATCCGTAGCGTTCCTCTTCATTTTCATGAAATCTATCAGGGTATTGTCCAAGTCAAACAGCACAGCTTTAATCATGGCATCACCCAAAATATATACAACAAAATACATTTGAAACCATATAAAATATTTAAATAACCAAATAGAAGTTAAATGTTAGGGTAGACGAAATGAGTCAGAGCCTATTAAAGTCATTCCTAATGAAGAGTACTGTAGTCTACTCTACATGTTATCAAAGGTTTTGGGTTATCGCTTAGTTTGGGATGACTCCGTTCCTGTTTTTATCATCGGACGACCTAATTGTTGCCCTCAGAGAATATTGAATTGGTTTTTAGGAAAGAGCTGTTAAACAACCCCTCAGAGGATTCTAATTGAAATCCCCAATTGCTTTAGCAGTTCCCTAAAAAATTTCACTTTTGAAGTGATTCGATGGTTTATGTTAAGTTTAGATGCATGGTTTGCGGGGATTATATAGAGGAAGTTTTCGATTTTAGCAGCCAGTTTGATAGATTCCCTTCGAATTTTAATATGCAAATGTGCGATGCCCACAGCAGCAAACCATCGGAAGTGAACCTGACATAACTTTAAATTTTCCGTTTCTTGATTAATTTTGATGAACAGCGTAAGGCTTTCTGCAAGCGGTATTGCAACATACAGCCAGTGCCAAAGAAAATTCTATCACAGGCATATTGAGAAACTGCCAGAAAAGCCAACACCGCAAAAGGTTAGAGGAAGCATAGTGCACAGGATTTTGGACGAGTTCTTCAATGTGGTGGATTTGCTTACCATACCAAAAGACAAGCACTGGCATGACATGTGGAACGGTTTCAAGGGGATTCTAAATTCTCTGCTCGAAGCCGAATGGAGGAAGATAGGTACAGCCTATCCGGATTGCTTCAAGGACGAAAAGCAGAAGCAGGAATTTTTAGATGACACCAAAGAAATACTAGATTTCTATTCGGCTAAATTAGCATTTGCATTGTTCAACAAATTAAAACAATTGAAAAATTCCAAGTGGTTTACTCATGATTTGAAACGGTTCTTTTATCCTAAGGATAGGGAATACAAGCTGGAGTATCTTGAACAGAACATGATAGGTTTTGTGGATAAGACGATGAGCTTGATTGGTGGTGGAGTTGCGATAGTTGACTACAAAACAGCCAAGACAACATTGCCGCATTACATATCCAAAGAAGATTTGAAACAATGCAAGGTTTATGCCTATCTCTGGAAATCTATTTTTGGCGAAGCGCCGAAACACATATCAGTCTTCTATCTGCGTGATGGCGAGAGCGTTTATTATCCTATAACCGAGAAGGATTTGGAGGAGATAAAAAAAGATGTAGAAGAAATAAGGGGAAAAGATGTTGACAAGGAAAATTTTGCAAAGAATGTTACCAGATTGTGCGATTACTGCGATTATTGGAATTTGTGTTTTAAAAGCAGGGAAGATTATGAGAAACAACTTACAAGCAACAAATTAAGATGATTAGATGGATAAAGAAAAGATTTTGTCTTTACATGTTTATACTGATGGCGGCTCGAGGGGCAATCCAGGCAATGGGGCTATAGCTTTTGCAATTTATGATGACAAAGGAAAACTCCTTAAAGAAAAATCAGAAAGCATAGGCATATGCACTAATAATGTTGCGGAATATAAAGCATTAATTGCCGCATTAGAAGAAGCTTCCAATTATTGCCAAGGTGAAATTTTCTGTTTTTCCGATAGTGAATTTATGGTTAAACAATTAAACGGCAAAAATAAAGTTAGAAAGAAACATATTAAAAAATTATATTTAAAAGTCAAAGATTTGGAGAAGACGTTCGAAAGTGTAATTTATTCCCATTTGCCTAGAGAAAATTCACGAATATCAAAGGCCGACAGATTGGTAAACAAAGAATTGAATAGTCAATTAAGAAAAAAAATAAGATTCGATTTTTGATGAACTGCGATGTCTGTGATAATGAGATGAAGAACCTAGAGCATTGCAAATACTTGTGCAACTATTGCGGTAGGACGATGGACTGTGCAGATTTGTCTTGACTTACCCAAGACTTTTGTCAATATCTTCCAATATAGAGCCAACATTGTCAACACTACTTCCAATATCAGTTATCTGATTGGAAGCCTGTTCAGTGCTTTTGATAGTTGTTTGTTTCGCAGTAGGAGCGCCAATCTTAGACAAATCTAATTGTCCTTGTTGGTTCAAAATATACAATACTGCCGCAAGCACTACCGCTGCAATTATTACCATTTTTGTAATCACAATTCCTTTCATTCACTCATCTCCTTAAACAATCTACACATTCGCTGCATTCCCCTATATCACAAACACCATTATTCAAGCAGCCTACGCATGCTTGAACACCAGCTGGTGCAGGGTTCACTGGTCCTTGCTGGCCAACTCCACCACAATCTTGTGGACAGGCATTTGGGTTAGCTTGCTCAAATGCGTCACAAACATCATCTGGACATTTTTGTCCCCCGAATCCTGGCCCACCTGGGCCAACACCAGGTCCTTGTGGTCCAAATCCTCCAGGTCCACCAGGTCCGAACCCACCCGGCCCTTCAGGCCCAAAGCCACCAGCTCCAGGTGGAGGCCCTTGTAACTTATCCTGCGGGCAAATATCTGGATTAGCTAAGCACCATTGATAACAAACTTGAGGACTGTTTCTGCAGAATTTATCGCATTCTGAAGGTCCTTTACATCCACCCGGCCCTTCAAATCTTCCTGGTCCAGGTCCACCCGGCCCTCTTCTTTCAAACTCTGCTGGAAACTCGCCACTAGCTATCCTTCCTAGTTCTTCTCTTGGCGGCGGACTGCCATACGCCGGATGTTCATTAGTCCACTGCACACAATCATCATAATTATCCAAACAATACTGTGCACACTGTCTAATTTCTGTACATCCACCCGGCCCTCCTTCTGGTGGCGGGAAGTCTGCACCACCTGTATGACCACCCGGCCCTCCAAACTGTTTCATCAATTCAGCCATAGGTCCTTCACAATGTGGTATGAAGTCTTCTGGCCCACGAACACCAAACGAATATTCTTTGAATTTGCATGTCATTTCATATGGTGGATTAACTCCTGGAATTATTCCTGGTGGCGGTCCCATGTCATCAGGCAATCTTGCTTTAACAATGCACGTAGCCCCATCCAATCCAATAACTGTAATCGTCGGTCCATTGCTCCCTTCTGGGTTGAATGTCACAGGGTTGCAAATTCTGAATGCTCTATCGAAACACAATCCGTCAGTCCCGCAATCACCGCCGCTCTCTTCAACATCCCCTATATTAGCAGTCTTAGCTTTAATTTTCTTGCTGGCTTTAATGGTGTCTTTTACCTCATCACTATTACTGAGCATCATATAAACGATATCCTTCAATGTCACTTCCCTCAAATGCTTTATATCACGCTTTATCTCAATCACATCGTCTACTGTCAAAGAATCCAGCCTGCTTCTTATCCCCTCTCTTATTTCATCAACTCTTTCAGCAGCAGACTCAAACATGCTTGCAATTCTGTTGAACCTCTCCTCATCATCATCCCCCCTTCCAGCATAGAATGAAGCTATATTTTCTGCCTCATCAGATAATTTAGCCAGTTCAACCTTGAGTTTCTCCAGCTTCAGTGCAATACCCAGCAATTCAGTAGCCTCAGGCACCTCTTCAATCAGTTCTACAAAAGTATCCCTCTCATCACCTCTAGAAATGCAGTTAGCATAAACAACACATGCATCCTCATCCTTCTTCACCACCATCTCTCCTCCTACAGCCTGGCATTTTTCAAAAGCCTCTGCCGGAACTTCTTTAGCGCAGGTATCTTGCGCATCTTCACCGCATCTGTAGAATGCACACCCATTCGGATCAATATCCTTAACTATAGGCAAACCTTTTGCGCTGCACTGATTCTCCAGCTCCAACTTTGTTTCGGGTGTCGGCAATTGACATTTAACATCATTTTTCTGTTGAGTACATTTAGCAATCTTACATCCGCCTTCAAATGCTATGGCAGGAGCCAAACCCGTTGCTTTGCATGCTGATACAGCAGATTCAACCTCACTCTTGGTTGGACATTTAGTGTGCCCTTTTATCGGATCTGGCAAAATTTCCTCGTCTGTAAACCTGCAGTCAACAAATTTACAACCGCTTGGATCACTGAATGTAACAGCCTTACCTCCTTGCTTGGCGCATTTGCTTGCGATAGTCAACTGTTGCTCATCAGCCGGACATACTGATGTCTTGTCGCAAACAACTCTGCTTGTTTGTGTCTTCGGATCGAACTCTTGCCTGCAACCTTGAGGAATGCAGTTATAACCAATCGAACATCCTTTGTTATCGAAAAGAGGCACTAAACTACCATCGGTACACTGAGGTTTGTATACTGCAACATCAGGACATAACCCACCAGGCGGTCCTGTTGAAGCACAATAATAACTATTAACGCATCCATTCAAATCAGTCGTCTTCGCCAGTTGGTCGGGTGGCAAACATTTAATCGTTGGCGGTGGAGTTGGCGGACACATTCTAGTATCAATATCAGCCACACATTCATAGCCAGTTATGCATTTGTTGACATCGAATGTTGGTTTTGAAAAATGTCCAGCTAGACAAGGTTTGAATGCCGGAACAACAGGACAAGTTGGAGGTGGTTTGAACTCATAAGCCTTCTTCACACAAACGCCATTTTCCTCCAGACACTTGAAGCCTGAAGGAGGTACAACAGCTTGGCAGTACATAGTTGGCGTAATTCTGCTGCAACTATCCCCGCACCAGCCGCAATAGCCTATAGACGGCGGAGGTTGTGTTTCGTATACGCATTTACCTTCTTTACATACCTGAGTAGGACATGGCGCTGTAAAACAAGCTATTTGTGGACAATCAGCATTTGTTTTACATACAGGCTGTACACCTACACCGCAATCGCTTGGACAGGATGTTGCACTTTCACTCCCACTGCATATCTTATCCCCGCAGAAGCCTCCTGTCACAGGGCATGCTGATGATGAACAATAACCACTTCCTCCATATTGCGGCAGGCACCAATTCCCTCCAATGCCTTGGCACGCTGATTGATCGTAGCAATTCCATAGGGATGATTTATCGCATGTGTATGTGGGGCATGCTGTAGTTGAACACCAGCCAGTTGATGTAGCAGGTGCTGCTGTACCAGATGATTTACACCAATTCCCTCCAGCACCTTGACATGATGTTTGGTCATAACAATTCCATGCTTGTGATGACGAGCATGATGGACAAGAAGCATCGGAGCAATAACCACTTGACGTTCCTCCAGACGTCGGACACCAATTCCCACCAGCCCCTTTACAACTCGTCTGGTCATAACAATTGTATTTTTGTGTTGAAGTACACTGCGGAGGTGGACTAGAAGAACAATAATTATTATACCAGTATCCTCCCGCTGTTTTACACTCAGCTTCAGTCTTGCAGTTCCACACATTTGCCTTGTCACATGTATATGTCGGGCATGAATCAGAGCACCAACCACTTCCTCCGGATTGCGGTGTACACCATTTACCCGCAGCACCTTGACACGATGTTTGATCATAACAATTGTATTTTTGTGTTGAAGTACATTTAGGTGGCGGAGACGAAGAGCAATAATTATTATACCAGTATCCCCCAGCGTTCGTGCAGCTTGTTTGGTCATAACAGTTCCACACCTGCGATGATGAGCATTGAGGCGGTGGAGAGCTTGAACAATAGTTGTTATACCAATAAGCGCCTACTCCTTTGCATTCAGCTTCAGTCTTGCAGTTCCATGTATTTGATTTGTCACATGTGTATGATGGACAAGTTGATGTTGAACTTGTACAATAACCAGTTGATCCACTAGAGCCAGCACACCACTTAGCACCTGCTCCAGTACAACTTGATTGATCATAACAATACCAATAATTTGCAGATGAACAACTGCTTGCTGAAGTACCGCAATCGCTTGGACATGACGTTACTGTTTCACTACCTTCACAAACTTTATTCCCACATACAGCAGTGGTACCCCCACCGCAATCAGTCGGACAACTTACAGCACTCTCGCTACCACTACAGATTTTATCCCCGCAGTATCCTGTAGTTGTTCCACATGCAGAATATTGAAATACACTATTACAACAATAACCAGAGTATTGTGTTACACCACCACACTGGCATCCTGAAGAGGATATTGGACCTTCACCACATACCTTGCAATCAGACGGGCAGGATGTTGGTGTTTCACCGCTTCCACAAAAATTATTTCCGCATGTTTCACCACTGCTCGTTCCACAATCTGATGGGCAAGACGATGAAGTTTCTGATCCACTGCATATCTTATCCCCGCAGTATCCTGTAGTTGTTCCACATGCAGTTGTCTTGTAGACATTACTGCAACAATAACCAGAATAGTATGGAGTACCACCGCAATTACATCCTACTGTTGGAATTGGTCCTTCGCCACAAGGGCTACTTGGTCCTCCTGATGGAGTTGGATATGAATAAGGTGCAGTTCCACAATCAGTCGGACAACTTATAGAAGTCTCACTCCCCTCACATACATTGTTGCCACATGTTCCTGATGGTGGTGTTGGATATGTATATGCTGTGCTGGTTTCGCATGTATAGCTAGTCAAACACCCTTGGCTATCATAATTATATTTTAAATATTGTCCAGACGCACAGGATGGTGGTATTGGCGCAGTTGGACATGATGGTGTAGGATACGTAGGTGTTGGATAACTGCTAGTTACACATGTATATCCTGTTACACAATTGTTAGCATCATAAGTAGGTTGTGAATATTGCCCAGATGCACATGTCGGTGGTGTAGGTGCTGTAGGACAAGTTGTCTGGGCAACAACTACAGACGTTAAAAATAATAAAGAAGCTAAAATCATGGAAAATGTGAAAATTACGGTAACTTCAAGCCTCTTCATACAGCTACACTTATAAAGATTTTGGTATTTCCTTTATAAATAAATATCTATTTTAATTTTTCAACATTTTCAGAAATCCTGCCTTAGAAAATAACTCAAATCCCAGCAGCTTTCCTTAACTCATCTGCCTTGTCAGTCCTTTCCCATGTGAAATCAGGGTCATTTCTTCCAAAATGGCCGTAGCACGCAGTTTTCCTGTAGATTGGACGGCGTAGATTAAGTTGTTCAATAATCGATTTCGGTCTAAAGTCAAAATGTTTCTTCACCAATTCAGTAATCTCATCATCAGGCATCTTTCCAGTGCCAAATGTATTCACAGAAATGCTTACTGGTTGGGCAACACCAATCGAATAAGCAACTTGGATTTCACATTTATCGGCTAAACCAGCGGCTACAATATTCTTAGCCACATAACGTGCATAATAGGATGCACTTCTGTCAACCTTGGTGATGCACTTTCCGGAGAAAGCACCGCCTCCATGGGCGCCAACACCACCGTAAGTATCAACAATGATTTTCCTGCCAGTTAAACCTGCATCAGCAGGTGGTCCACCTAAAACAAAACGACCAGTAGAATTAATGAAAATTTTAGTTTTCTCATCTAACAAATCTCCACAAACAGGTTTGATAACTTTTTCTTTTATATCGGCTCTAAGTTGTTCCAAATCAACATCAGCAGAATGATGTGCAGCAATAACCACCGCTTCTATTCTTTTAGCTTTACCATCATCATATTCAATAGTAACTTGGGATTTACCATCAGGTCTTAGGTAAGGCAATATACCCAATTTTCTAACTTCAGCCAATTTCATAGTTAGTTTATGTGCCAAAGTAATTGGCAAAGGCATGAGTTCAGGAGTTTCATTACAAGCATAACCGAACTGCAAACCTTGATCACCAGCACCTTGCTCCTTATACTCTCCTTTTCCTTCCACACCAATAGCAATATCTGGAGATTGTTCGTGGATAGTTACTATCACACCGACATCATCACAACAGAAACCATATTCGGATTTGTCATAACCAATTTTTTTGAGCACATTTCTAACAACTTCTTGAACATTAACATACGATTTTGTTTTGGCTTCCCCACCAACCAATACTAAACCAGTTGTACAAAATGTTTCAATGCCAGCATGAGTGTCTATACTAGGATCAATTTTCAAGTCTTGTCTTAACATTTCATCATAGACAGCATCTGAGATTTGATCAGCAATTTTGTCTGGGTGCCCTTCGGTTACAGATTCTGAGGTAAATAAATGTCTTCTCATTTATAGCACTTCATACAAGTTATTAATTTTATATATTTATAGTTTAAAATTATAACTGTTGGTTATATGATTTCAGGAACCTATGTTAAGGAATTGAGGAAGAAGCTAGGTTTGACTCAAATTGAGTTAGCTCAAAAGGTCGGAATTACCCAAGCACATGTAGCAAAAATAGAGGCCAATAAAGTTGATGCAAGGCTTTCGACGATGAACAGGATACTCTCTGTACTTGAGGCAGGAAAATACAATCTCAGATGCAAAGACATAATGGTCAAAAAATTAATTTATGTTTCACCTAATGACACAATCAAAAAAGTAGTTAGACTGATGAAACTACATAGCATATCACAACTGCCAGTGATTAAAAATGATATATCTGTAGGTAGTGTGAACGAGACTACTATAATAAGAAATTGGAATAGACCCAATTCCCGTGTTAAAAATATAATGGAGAAGTCATTGCCGTTAGTAGACGCCGATGAAACAATAGACACAATCAAATCTCTGCTTCAAACAGTTTCTTCAATACTTATTTCGGAGAAAGGTAGAGTGGTTGGCATCATAACCAAATCAGATTTGTTTAAGCTGATAAAATAACGTACGTGCTTAACGAAAGTGATTGAGGGAAAGTGCAACGTCCCCGAGTACCGCAGACCGCAGTCGAGGAGCGGAGGCGTTGGGCTACGGGCAACCAAAAGTTTATAAATACTACTGTTTAGCAGATATAAATGGTAAGGCAAGACGACAGATTTAGATCACGATTTCAGATAAATAGTGATACGGGCATCTCTGCAGACTACTTTAATAATATCTTGGTTAGAGATTCTGATGTAATCTTAAACCCAGATAGATACTATGAGAGAGGCGAACATCAATTAAGAGAAACATTAATTGGTGATTTAAGAAAACTTAGAACTTATAGCGAATATACTGGAGATGTTGTTGTGAGTTATAATGCACCAGAACGAGATGTCTATGGTAATTTACATCAAACTCAAGAACCTGTTAGTTTAGATGATTTTATAGGTGATGAAAACATCGATAGAGTTAGAGAACTTGATAAAATTGTTGCTTCTATGAAAGAATTAGGAACCTCAGCCGAGAAACTTGATTTGCATTTATTGATTGGTTTGATGTATCGGGCTTCTTTATTGATATATGGTGCTGGTTCTGAGGAAAAACTCAAAAGACGATTTGGTATTGATCAAAAATAGTTGCCCGTAGCCCAATGTCGTTTAACTAGAGGTTATCGGAAGTTTTCTTCTGATAATACCCCAAAATAGCATATTATCATCAGTTTGAGTAACTTACTACATTATCCAATATAGCTTACACTCGACCTATCAAAATCCGGAATAATTTCTATTCTCATTTCATCAGAAGGTTGCCAACCTAATGTTGAATACATTACTTCAGGGAAAACTCTATTGAAATCCTTCGCAATCAATGCTATAGGATGATTTTCACCAAATGCCCTTTCACTTATGATCGCTGTAATTATTCTGTTTTTCCTTTCGTCCAAAATCCCTATAGTATGCAAATACTCGTGCAACAAAATGTGTAGGCAATAGGCTTTGTACAAATGCGGTTTAGTAGCTTCAACAGCCCTCATAGGAGTTTTGTTCATCACTATTATATTAGACCCTACAGGATAGAATGCCCCTACAAAGAGACCTGGCTGCCCACCCAAATCCGCCAAACCGAGCATCAATCCACTTCTCTCTTTTCCTAGGAATTTCTTTACAACAGACTTAACAATATCAAAAATCTCTGACAGATCTTCCGCTTTATCCAATTCTTTTATGTAAGTCATTTTCATCCTATGTAAGTTGGTCTTAAATCATCTCTTTCTTGTATCTTCTTCTGCCTCTCCACGAATTTGCTGTAATGCGTTATTACATCCTTTGATATGCTTGGTGTCATTCTTCTCATCGCCTCTTCGAAATGTTTCATCTTTACTTCTTTGGCTTTGCTGTCCTCCCTCAAAGCATTCATAGCAGCCTCCCTGCACACAGCTTCGATATCAGCCCCACTAAAGCTTTCAGCCTTTTTTGCAAGTTCCTTCAGGTCAATGTTCTTCAATGGCATGTTCTTTGCATGAACTTTGAAAATCTCCAGCCTAGCCTTTTCATCCGGAGGCGGCACTAAAACAAATCTGTCAATCCTACCAGGCCTAATCAAAGCAGGATCAACCATGTCAGGCCTGTTCGTTGCAGCTATGACCACAACACCTTTCAACTCTTCCAATCCAGACATTTCCGTTAACAACTGAGAGACTATGCTTTCTATCGCATGACTACCGGTATACGCTCCTCTTTTTGGAACCAAGGAATCAATCTCATCTAGGAATATAATCGCCGGTGCAACCTGTTTCGCCCTTCTGAACAATTCTCTTACTTTCCTTTCGCTTTCACCAATCCACATAGTAAGCATCTCAGGACCTTTGACTGAAATGAAATTCGCTCCCGACTCGTTTGCTACTGCCTTAGCCAACAATGTCTTCCCAGTCCCAGGAGGACCGTAAAGCAAAATTCCTTTTGGTGGAGTTACACCCATCCTTTCAAAAGCCTCTGGAGATTTCAACGGCCATTCTATCATTTCTTTTAATGCCTGCTTCACCTCTTCCAAACCACCTATATCAGCCCATTTGACTTTAGGAATCTCCACTGATACTTCTCTCATCGCAGAAGGCTCAACCATTTTCAACGCATCTTCAAAATCATCCTTTGTCACAACCAATTTTTCTATCACTTCTCTAGGCAACTCCTCTTCGGCCTTCCACTTGATATCAGGCAGCACCCTTCTCAATGAAGACATTGCAGCCTCTTTAGCCAATGCCCACAAATCAGCACCAACATAACCGTAAGTTATATCGGCCAAATGTTCTAAATCCACATCTTTTTCCAGTGGCATATTCCTTGAATGTATTTTCAAAATTTCCAGCCTACCATTCCTATCTGGCACAGGAAACTCTATCTCCCTATCAAATCTGCCAGCACGTCTCAATGCCTGATCAAGGCTATTCGGCCTGTTGGTTGCAGCTATGACGATTACTTTCCCCCTTTTCTTCAAACCATCCATCAGCGTTAGCAATTGTGACACGGTTCTCCTTTCGACCTCCCCAGTCACCTCTTCTCTCTTGGGTGCTATCGCGTCTATCTCATCGATGAAGATAATGGTTGGTGCGTTCTTTTCCGCCTCTTCAAAAATTTTTCTTAAGTTATTTTCCGTTTCCCCGTACCATTTCGAGAAGATTTCGGGGCCTGAAATAGAAATGAAATTCGCTCCCGATTCGTTCGCCACAGCCTTAGCCAAAAGAGTCTTCCCAGTCCCAGGAGGACCGTACAGCAAAACACCCTTAGGCGGTTCAATTCCCAATTTCTCAAACAACTCTGGATGTCTCAATGGCAGTTCAATTATTTCCCTGACTTTGTGTATAATTTCTTTTATCCCGCCGACATCTTCGTAAGTCACGGAAGGCACAGCCCTTTCTTCCAACTTCATTGATTCCGGCAGCTCAGCCAAAATTTCCAAATCTGTAGTCTCGCCTATCCTCACAATTCCTGATGGATCTGTATTTGTTACTACAAACCTAGTTTCTCCTGGGAAAGGTGTGAAGAAGAAATCCTCCAAATCCATGCCGAAAAATTCTTCGAAGATGGTGCCACCTCGAGGAGGTCTTCTCCTAACTACTGGAGATGGGATAATTATATCGCCTTTTGCAACAGGACGCATGAAAATGTTTTGTTTTATCAAGTTTGGAGAAATGTGAATTATAATTCCCTTTTCTGCAGGGGCGATTATAACTCTCTTAGCTTCCTTTGCTTCAGCCTTTCTAATTTTTACAAATTCGCCGACACCAGAACCACAATTCCTTCTTGTTATCCCGTCCATTCTAATGATATTCAAGCCTACATCAGCCGGATAAGCACGAACAGCAATTGCCCCAGTCTTTTTTGCACTCTCAATCTCCACTACATCACCCTCTTTCAATCCGAGTTTTGTCATTGTATTGGAGTCCATTCTGACAATACCCCTGCCAGCTTCTTCCCTTGCGGTCAATTCGCCGACTTTCAATCTAATGTCTTTGTTTTCCATCATTTCACCTTAGGCAAAATTTCCTTGACTTCCGGAAACCTTCCTTCTTTGTGTTTAGAAAAAATTAGCTTACTGTCAACATAAATATCCATAATTCCATTCTTGCCTCCCTCCAAAATAACTTTTGCATTTTTGTTGTGCATTTCAATCGCTTTTTTCAAATTCTCTGCAGAAGGCAGATATCCGCATGGGACGCAATATACTATTTTCACGTTCATTCTTCTTCCACCTCTTCAAATTCCTCGAACATCTCTCTTATTTCCTTATCATCTAATAGGACTTTGAAGGTTTTCCATATTACCTTTTTATGCCATTCCTCGAAAAATTCGGTCATTTTGTCAAAATTATCTTCTGGGATTATAAACGAAGATTGGTGTATTTTCTTGTGTGGCATTTCGTCGAGTAATCCATCCCTGTGGTATTCGTATGTCTTGTTTTCTTTCGGAACAGTTTGCTTCCAGCCATACAGCTCTCTGTAGAACTTATTCCTCTCGTAATTGCTATCAAACTTGTCGCTTCTGACTGAAAATGTGATTAAAACAGTTTTTTTTATTCTCATTACATCACTTTAGGCTTCTTTTACACCCTAATTTTAATTTATTTACACCCTAACAAATATTTAAGCTTTTCGGTGAAGGACACTGTTAAACCATCGGTTGAAATAAGAGGTGTTAAAAAGGGTTGATTATATATTCTTCTGCCCTGCGAGAAGCATTACAAATACCAGCAATGCCACTAGTGATGACATTATACTAATCAAGATTACCAAAATAACAGATAGCAAAGCAGCGCCAGGCACATCAAAACTGCCCAGCGGAAACATCAGAACAGTAAAAACCATCAGCGATGCTATGAAAAGCAAAGGCAATAGTAAATAAGGCAGGTGCTTAACAAGAGCTTTCATAATAATTTACTCGCATTTTATAAATAAATTCTACTGTTTGGCGGCCTTTTTATTCACAGGTGTCTTCTTTTTATTCTTACCCCAATCTTCCTTTGTTTTGCATTTGTGATTGATGCACATCCTGAACGGCCTGCTGCCCTTCCTCCAGACTTGAATAATAGGCCACTGGCAAACCTCGCATTGCTTGTTCATTGAGGTAATTTGGCCTATAGCTGGTAATGGAAAACCTGTCTGGCATGAAGGCAACCATTTCTTGTCCTTCCAAATATCCTTACATTTGCCCTTCAATCCACCACAAATATCGCACTTGCACTTGCAGGCAGTCCTAGTGAAATTACATTTGGCACATTTGTAATAGTTCGAGCATCCAGAAAATCTTTTCTTGGTAAATCTAGAGAAAAACACCTTCATCTGACCAGTTTTGCAGTTCAGGCATGTCCCAATAGTCCTTTCATCCTCTCTCGCAATCTGTAAAGCTTCAGATAATTTTTCACCAATCTTCTTTTCATTCGATTTGAATTCCTCTAAAACTTCTCTCAAAGTTCTCTTAGCTTCTTTAATCACTTCCTCCCGTTTCTTCTTGCCGTTAAAAATTAATTCCATCTCCTGTTCAAAAAATCCTGTCAACTCTTCGCTCAATATTCTTGGTGCATTTTCCTTCAACGCCTTAACTACAGCCTCACCTAATTTTGTAACTTGTATAGATTTTCCGACTATGTATTTTCTATTATAAAGTGTCTGTAGTATCTCAGCCCTTGTAGCTCTAGTACCAAGATTTCTTTTTTCCATCTCCTTAACAATAGAACCCTGGCTGTATCTTGGGGGCGGCTGAGTTTCTTTCGACAGCATTTCCAATTTCAGCGCTTTCAATGTCTGCCCAACTTTCAATTCAGGCAGAATCAATTCATCAATATTCATGTAAGGTCCGTATATGCTTGTCCAGCCCGCTTCTATGGTGCGTTTACCCACAACAACGAATTCCTTTCCGTTAACATCCAAAGTTACGGTATTGCTTTCTCTTAGAGCTTCGTCTCCAAAAGCGGCCAGAGTCCTCCTTGCAATCAAGTCATAAATTTTCTTCTGCTGTGCTGAAAGTTTTTTCAAATCAGGCGTTTCATGCGTTGCGTATACAGACGGATGTGCTGGGTCGTCTCGCTTGCCTTCTACTGGAACTATTTTTCCCTTTTTCAAGATGGCGTCAGCAAATTTTTTATACTGCGGCAATTTTCCCAAGGCCTTCAGAATTTTTTCATGACCGACACTCGTAGGTAATTTTTGTGATGACGATCTTGGATAAGAAATGTAACCAGCCTGATAAAGTGATTCTGCGATGCTCAAAGTCTGGGTAGGTGAAAATTTAAATTGTGAATATGCCTCTGCTTGCAAGTCTGTTGTGTTGAATGGGCTTGGGGGGGTTTGTTTGTATTGCCTCTTTTTTATGTCCCTTACAACCGCATCCTTGCCTTTGGATTCTTTCAATATTTTATCTGCTTCGTCTTTCTTCCAAATCCTGTCCTTTTCATACGAGGCGATAACTTCTTTGTCGCCAATCTTGACGTGCAAGTCCAATTGCCAGAAAGGAGTAGATTTGAATTTCCTTATTTCCAACTCATGTTCAGCCAGCATTCCCAGTGTGGGCGATTGTACCCTGCCGCTCGATAAAATTGCAAACCCCTTTCCACCATGAGATTTTAAGGCAAGTGTCAATGCTCTAGTTAGATTAATTCCCCACAGCCAATCAAGCATATGTCTCGTTAATCCTGCTTCAACTTGCGGAAAATCAAGATGTTTTGACATATTCTGGTAAGACTCTATCAGTTCATCTTTTGTCAATGTGGAGAATTTCATCCTCCTGCCGTCTTGAACATCTGCGAGAAATCTTAGAATATTAAAACCAATAACCGAACCTTCTGTATCAAAATCTGTGGCAACTATATATTCAGAACCGTTTTTTATCATCTTCTTTACGACATCAAAATATTTTCTAGAGAACTCTGCATCTTTTCTAACCTCAAAACTTGGTTTCCAATCGGCGTCAAAAATAGGATATGTCCATCCCTTACCTTTGCTTACAGGATCCAAATTAAACAGGTGTCCTACCGCACAAACCACAATATGTTTTTTCCCGTTTCTTTTGAATTCATAATAACTAACGTTATTCTCGTCAGTTACTTTCTTCAAACTCTTGCCTTCAGCCAACGCTTCTGAAACCCTTCTAGATGCGTCAGGCTTTTCGGTTATTATAACAAGATTACTGGGCATTAAATCAAATTATCAACAAAACCTTATAAAAGCTACTCTATTATGACCGGCATCCTAGTATCTTCCAGCATCTTCTCCATTGCGGCCATCCTGGTTTCCAGATATACTATCTTGTCCAGAAGAGTTTGTATCCTGTAATCCATCTCATCGAATCCCAACTCTGTATGCCTAACCGCTTCATCAACCAAAGAGTCTTCCTTCTGTTGCAAAGAATCCAGTCTATCATCAACATCCTTCTTGAAGACTTCCATCACTTTTAACACATCATCAACATTTACTTTTCTCACTTTATTATTCACTTCGTTTAATTTGCCGTCAAGATCTTTCACGGATTTATAAAGATATTGCAAATCGTTCTTTCTTACAAAGTCCTTTGTCTGCACTATGTCCACCTTATTTTTGATTTCTTTGTACAGGGAATTTACCGAAT
>CAZERL010000014.1:0-16547 GCA_964514495.1 uncultured archaeon | reverse complement strand
TTGGTTGGAATAGAAGAATATTACAGGTTGATGTCAAATGCTCAGTGAAAAAAGGATAAAAGAAGCTGAAACTAATGTAAAGTCTTACTTAGATGAAGGATTATTGAAAAAAGCAGCGACAGACAAGAATGTAATGGATATTCTTTTTAAAAATGCAAAAGAAAGTCTAAAGGTTGCAGAGGAGATTCATCAAAAAGATTTCTCGGAGTTATGGACAATAGTCTGTTCGTATTATGCTATGTTTTATTATGCAAATGCGGTTCTTTTAAAGCTTGGCTATAAAGTAGGAGATAAAATAGTTCACAAAGTTACTTCAGACGCTTTAATTGTTTATGTAAGGAAAAAGCTAAAGGAATCCTTTATTGAAGAATACGAAGAAACAAAGGAAGAAGCATTAAATTTAGCAGGCATAAAAGCAGATGAAATAATAGAATCTTTTGATTTTGAAAGAAGCAAAAGAAGTTTAATTCAATATAAAACTATTGAATTTGAAAAGAAATCCAAAGCAAAAACCTCGTTGCAAAGAGCAAAAGAATTTGCAAGAGAAATGGAAAAACTAATAATGGGTGGAAAATAATTCAAGTGATTAAAATGCCAATGACAAAAGAGGAAAAAAGGTTAGAAGAATTATATAGAAAATTAGAGAAGCGCGGCGTATTCGAAAAGCTTAAACATGCCCACGAGACTTTACATAAATAATTAGATTAATTCACCTGGATGTTTAATTATGGTCTTAAATTATTTCCAAACGCAAATCAGTAAGCCTTGAATGCACAGTAACCTCTGAACTTTTAATTATCTCCCTGTTCCCGCCGTCAACCTTCTTGGTGACAACCATTACGAATAACTTGATTATATAGTCATCGCCCTTCAAGACACTTCCGTGGAATTTGGTAACGCCGACTGTAATCACCACATTCCTGTTATGGTGAAAGTCTGTCTTGATGCACCTGTAGCTGTCCTCCGAACCATCATAGTTCATTGCATTTCTGCATAATGGACAGAACATAACCCCATCGAATCACTTCCGCGCTTCTATGGCTTTGAAGATATCAACCACAGGCGCTTTTACAGCTTTTGGCTTGAAGAAAAAGTTCCTTATTTTAACCAATAAGGTTCTAGGCTTCCTTTGGGAATTAACCAGATAAGCCCTGACCACAAGCTTTCTTGACAGGTCTTCCACAAACCCCCTGTCGTATTCGGCTAATACCATTTTTCCCTTTTTATGACCCTTTTTCATGACAGCGCCAGAAGATAAAATTCGTAAAACGCTTTTAAAACTATTTCTCTAGTCTTATATGTCGTTCCAAAAGAAGACTTTGCAGATTGGATTTTTTGAAACAACCTTGGATTCATAGAAAAGGCTTTAAAAAGAAAAACCCATTAAAGTAAAATTACCCGGCATAGCTTATTCTATATATTTTTCCTGCATTATCATCCGAAACAAACATGCTTCCATCCTCAGCAATCACAATATCCACAGGCCTGCCTATCACAGTTTTATCAGCTTTCAACCATCCTGCAGCAAAATCCTCCACCTTCTTCTCATCAACATCAATCCTAACAACCTTATATCCCGTAGGTTCACCTCTATTCCAACTACCATGATAAGCAACAAACAAATCTCCTCTGTATTTTTCAGGGAAATTATTTCCATAATAAAATGCCAGTCCAAGAGGAGCTGAATGCGCTTGCAAATCTATCAATGACGGCTCTTTATCCTCGCAAAGATTCCTAACGTAAACATTCTTGTCAAAATCCGTATCATGAATATTCTTACCGTAACAAATAGGCCATCCATAATCTTTTCCTTCCTTAACCAAGTTAATCTCATCTGGCGGTATATCATCTCCAAGCAAATCTCTTCCATTCTCTGTTGCAAATAATTCATTAGTCACAGGATGAAATACAAACCCAACAGCATTCCTAATTCCCCTAGCAAATATCTTGCAATTGCTTCCGTCCAAATCACATTTGTTTATAGCCGCTCTCCTCTCATCCTCTTCATAACAGACATTGCAACTGGAACCAGCGCTCAAGTACAAGCTGTTGTTGTGAATCTTTATCGTCCTTGTGAAATGCCCTCCATGAGGCAATCTCTCATCAGGTATATCGCCTATCAAAACTTCCAACGTGCTCAAGTCAGCCTGCATTCCATTTAATTTTACCCTGATAACTCGCTCTTCTTCTGCTATATACAGCCAATCATCATGAAACTCCAGCCCATGCGGCAAATCCAAATTATCTATGACTGTCACAACTCTATCAGCCTTATAATCCCCATCTTCATCAGGCAACGCAACAACTTTACTCTGCTGTGGCATGCTGACAAACAAAACCCCGTCAATGAATTCCATAAACCTGGGCCCTGTGTTCGGTCCTGGGAATGCGGTAGGACTTGCCGACAGATTTTCTGCGAAAACGTCTATCATAAATCCATCTGGCAACCGTATATCCTGCAAACTACCTGATGTTCTGGGTCTTATACCTAGAAAAGAGACTGCAATAAAAACCAAAACTACAACTATAATCCACTTAACAGGCAACCTAAATTTCCTCTTACCCATTTATCAAATATTTAAATCCTACTTAAAGAAATAATGGTATACGATTGGCATGGTAGGCTTTCAGAAGAAACTTGCAGCAAAAGTACTCAAGGCAGGCGTATCCAGGGTCTGGTTAGATCCGAATAAAATGAAAGACATAGATAAAGCCATAACAAGGATTGACATCAAGAAATTGATAAAACAAAATGCCATCAAAGCACTTCCTCAAAAACTAAACCTACCCAAAGAAAAAAGAGGCAGGAAAGGAATAGGCAGCAGGAAGGGTTCCAAATTCGCCGTATGGCCTCGAAAAAGAAGGTGGATACATACTGTCAGGCCCTTGAGGAAGATGTTGAGTGAATTGAAGTCATCAACCCAAATAGACAATCCTACTTACAATAAAATGCGGCTGATGGTTAAAGGCGGCATGTTCAGGAGCAAGCACCACTTGAGAATTTATCTGGAGCAGCACGATTTGCTGAAGGTGAAAAAATGAAGTTATCACCCAGATATAAAATGCCGTTCAAGCGCACTAGGGAAGGCAAGACGGATTATCAAAGGCGTTTGAAGTTATTGAAATCCAGGAAACCTAGGCTAGTCGTAAGGCGCAGTTTAAACTACATCACAGCACAGATAGTTGGATTCGACAAGCAGGGCGACAAGACACTTATATCGGCATACAGCAGACAGCTGAAGAAACTTGGGTGGAAGTTTGCGTGCGATAACATGCCTGCAGCCTACTTGACTGGTCTGGCTATAGGAACGCAAGCAGTAAAAAACAACATCAAGGAAGTTGTCCTCGATTCTGGATTATACCAATCGACCAAAGGCAATAGAATTTATGCTGTCGTCAAGGGAGCTTTAGATGGGGGGTTGGATGTTCATGTATCAAAAGAAATTCTCCCGTCAGATGACAGGATATCCGGAAAGCATATAGCCGTTAACGAGAAATTCAAAGAACTGCCTTCGACGTTTGAAAAAGTAAAGCAATTGATTGCGAGTGGATAGATATGGAAGAAAAGAAAGAACCGGTAATTCAAAAACCAAATGAAACAAATAAAACTCCATTAATCGGGGAAGTTCCAGTGGCTGAACAAGCGCCGGTTGTAGAACAAGTACCGGAAAGTAAAGCCGAGGCTGCGTTGTATAAATGGAAGCCGAAAACCAGTTTGGGGCAGGAAGTTTTTGAGGGGAAGATAACAAGCATCGATGAAGTTTTCAAATCAGGAAGGAGGATTGCTGAACCGGAAATCATAGACAAACTCGTCCCAGCTCTGAAGAATGAATTGATACTTATAGGAGGCAGGACCGGTAAGGGCGGCGGCATAGAGAGGATACCTGTCAGGATAACTGCTGCAATGCATAAATCAGGAAGGAGATTCACCATGTCTTCTTTCGCAGTCGTCGGGAATGAGGACGGCTTGGTCGGGGTAGGGCAGGGCAAAGCACCAGAAACAAGGGATGCTGTAGCAAAGGCAATCCAGCGGGCGAAGTTGAATCTAATTAGGATTAAAATCGGATGCGGCAGCTGGGAGTGCGACTGCGGAACCAATCATAGTGTGCCGTTTAAAATAACTGGAAAAACCGGGTCTGTTAGAGTGGTTTTGCAGCCAGCACCCAAAGGTGTTGGTCTTGTAGCTGATAACGAGAGCAAGAAGATTTTGAAAATCGCTGGTATCAAGGATGTCTGGGTCAAAACTTTTGGGAACACAGGAATGAGGATAAACTTGATCTCAGCAACCTACGATGCTTTTAAAAAATTGTACGTGTACGAAAGGGGTGATTGAATGTATGCGGTCATCAGAATTCGTGGTACTGTGAATATTACTAGGGGAGTTAAGGACACGTTACAGATGTTGAGACTTGATAAAGCTAATGCATGCTCATTGGTGCTGGAGAATTCTACGTACAAAGGGATGTTGAATGCGGCTAAGGATTGGATTACTTGGGGGGAGGTTGAAAAGAATAATTTGGTTGAAATGTTGAAGAAAAGATTGCGATTAAATGGGAACAAGAGAGTTGATGAAACGATTTTGAAGCAAATTGGCATTGATTCTTATGAGGCATTGGCTGATGGATTGATGGCTGGGAAGGCCAAGCTGAAAGACTTTAATCAATTGCAGCCGTTATTTCGTTTGACACCGCCTTCCAAAGGGTTTAAATCAGTGAAGGAAAGCTTTCCAAAGGGAGATTTGGGTTACAGGGGAAAAGAGATTAACGAATTATTGATGAGGATGATATGACGGATATTAGTAGGTATCGAAGGGTGGAGGAACTTGTAAGAAATGGTCTACTTTTCTGGAGAGCATATAAGACTCGAAAGCATTAAGAAAAAGCCGAATAACAACAAAGTAGAAAGATTTCACAATACATTTAGAGAGAGGGATAAAGTGATGAGAGGATTTAAATCAAAACATTCTACAGAAATTCTATCTGAAGGGTTTAGGACTTACTACAATTTTATTAAACCTCATATGGGTATATCCAATTTGACGCCAGCACAGGCAAGCGGTATATCCTTGCATTTGGATAGGAATAGGTGGTTAAGTTTAATAAGAAAGAGTTTTAAATGAATTTCTATTTTTCCATCTATTTATCAATATTCTAAAATAGTATCTTGACTTCTGCCAAAAATTATCAAAATAATCTTCTTGAATTTGATGTGTAATTTTTCCTTGGTTATAAATTGTAAGTAAATTATATTCACTATCTTTCTTAAATTTACCAAATTCAAATACACCTTTTGGTGTTATTATTTTAAAAGTCATATTTTTCTTTATCTTTTAATATTATAAGTCTAATTGTGTATTACAAATAAACTACTACTTTTTAATGAATACTTTTTCGTCAACAAGGTTTGAGAAAAGCATTTTTCTATTTTAAGTTAAGTATTTCTTCTTAAAATTTTAAATAATTTTATGAAAATTTTGTCAGCTATGTTAATAATTTTTGGAATAATAAATATAGTTCTCGCTTTTGCACTCGCTAATGCTTCTCCTGGTCTTTACAATGTATATAAAAGTAATTGCCAAGAGGAAGCGTCAACAAGAGAAATTGGAGGATTTTCTTGGTGTTCCAAAGGTTATACAATTATTAAAGATAAACCAGTTTCTTGGTATATTTTTGCTTTAGGACTATCTGGCATTCTTTTAATTTATAGTAGTTATAAGTTAAGGAAATGATTATTTTAAATCAATAAAACTTGACAAAATGATAAAAATTATAAAAATCAATAGGAATTTTGACAAAACCCACAAATCTATATGTAGTACGTACTACATTTAAACTTTTCTATACTCAGGTCTTTAATTCTAAAATAGCAATAGACAAACAATAAATACACTCAAAACAAATTTTTGGAAGATACTTATGGTTGTTAGAATAAGAAAAAAACGCAGACGTGGAGAAAGAAGCTACCATGGCAGCCATAAGAAATGGAGAGGCGGAGGCAGCAGAGGTGGTAGAGGTGAGGCAGGCAAGCACAAGCACAAATGGAGTTATGTTGTCAAGTATGAGCCTGAACACTTTGGCAAACATGGCTTCAAACGTCTGGAGGATGTTGTCAAAGATATCAGGATAATCAATGTCGGTAATCTGAACAGGATGCTGGAAAATCTCTTGCAAAAAAATCTCGCTGCAAAAGAGGGCAATTCAATAAAAGTCAATCTGCAAAAAATCGGTTATGATAAATTATTGGGTTCCGGCATGTTGAATAAATCCTTGATTGTTGAATCCAAATACTTTTCAAAATCCGCGATTAAAAAACTGGAAGAAGCCGGCGGAAAGGCTGTAGTTTTGCAATAAAGGCGATAATTTGGAAGAGCAACCGCAAGTGGAAAAAACACCGTTGATTGCAAAGATAGCGAAATTCCTGCCGTCGGTCGAAAAGCCCTTATACAAGCAGGGCTTCAATGAAAGGCTGAAGTGGACTGGCGTAGCGCTACTTCTTTATTTGGCAATGTCTTTTATCACAGTCTACGGCTTGGCTCCAACTTCATTCGAACAGTTCAGGTTCTTTGAAATAGTCCTGGGTTCGAAGTTCGGAAGCCTGATGACTTTAGGTATTGGTCCGATAGTTACCGCAGGAATTATTCTGCAATTGTTGGTTGGTTCCAAGATAATCAATTGGGACATGACAAAGCCCGATTCAAGGAAGAAATTCCAGACATGGAACAAAACTTTAGCGATAGCATTCGCCTTCATAGAGGCAACCGCGTTTGTGCTGGCTGGGGCAATACCTGTGGTCGGTGGTGCAGCGACAATTGCAATAGTGATACTTCAATTAGCAGCGGGTGGTGTACTCGTAATTTTGTTGGATGAATTGGTTTCCAAGTGGGGATTCGGCTCTGGTGTAAGCCTGTTCATAGCCGCAGGTGTCGGTTCACAGATTCTTGTTAGAGCCATATCTCCTTTGACCGCAACCTGTCTGCCTCTCCAATTAAGCACATGCATACCAACCGAAGGCAACCCGTCAACAGGCTTGTTCTGGGGATTCTTGTTCAACCTTCTGGGCGGCAATTTTGTTGAATCCTTGGTGAATCTAATGCCGTTGGTAGCTACCGTCTTTGTGTTCTTGCTGGTAATCTACATACAGGGAGTAAAAGTCGAGGTGCCGTTAGCATTTTCAGCATTAAGAGGCTTCGGCAGGTCATGGGCATTGAAACTTCTGTACACAAGCAACATACCCGTAATACTTACTGCTGCTTTGCTAGCCAACGTGCAGTTGACAGCAAGGATGGGCACTACACCAGCTCTGGATGGTTTATCATGCGGCTTTCTAGGATGTTTCGATGGGCAAGGCAATCCTGTCAATGGGTTTGCTTACTACCTGTCAGCGCCCAGGAATCTTTTGATAGATATAGTAACTTTTTCATTAGTACCATCCGAACTCCTGCGGGCTTTTGCATATATGGCATTCCTTGTTATAGGTTCGATGATTTTCTCGGTATTTTGGGTGAATACAGCGGGCATGGATGCAAAAACCATAGCCGGGCAGATAGAGGGCATTGGAATGCAGATACCTGGATACAGAAGGGATCCGAGGATTGTTGAATCTGTCCTGAACAGGTATATCCCGCCTTTGGCTGTTCTGGGTGGTTTGACAATAGGCCTTCTGGCCGCATTCGGTGACTTCGTAGGAGCCATAGGCAGCGGGACAGGAATCCTTTTAACTGTTATGATCATCTATAATTATTACGAGGAATTGAGCAATCAGCCTTTGGAGGATGCACATCCGTTCGTAAGAAAATTGCTAGGTGGTAAATAAATGGTAATAGAACCTTTGTATCCTGTGTTTGACGCGCTTTTTTCACCCATAACAATATTTCCGTATTATGTGTCAGTCTTGATCATATCCGCGCTTCTGACTTTTGTTGTTCTTATGATAAACAGACTTTTGGTGAACAAGAATCTCGTCAAAGAAATAAAAACCAAGATGGAGGAGATAAAGGAGAATTTGAACCAGGCGCAGAAGCTTGGGAACAAGGAGCATGCAAACAAGTTGATAGACGAGATGATGAGGACAAACAACCAGTACATGAAGCTTACTTTCAAGGCATTGATAGTTTCAATGATAGTCATTTCATTGTTTCTGCCGTGGGTGGGGGAGAAATACAAGGGATTAACGGTTGCGCTATTGCCGTTTAACCTGCCATTTGTAGGGGCATCTATGGAGTGGCTGTATTGGTATATCATTGTTTCAATCACCTTGGGATGGATTGCGAATAAATTGCTAGGTGCAAGTTTATGAAGAAAGTTAAAGTAAGGATACCTTCTGGTAAAATAGTTATTAGAAACAAAAGGAGACAAGTAGGGATTGGCAGGTGTGCTAATTGCCAAGGGGAATTGCACGGCACTCCGACAGCGCATCCAATCGAAATCAGAAAGTTGGCTAAGAGTGACAAAAGACCGAGCAGAGCATACGGTGGATACTTCTGCAGCAATTGCACCAAAGAATTGTTTAGGGAAAAGGCGAGGCTGATCTGATGGCATTGGATGTTGGAAGGATTTGCATGAAGGTTGTTGGCAGGGAAGCTGGGAAGGTTTGTGTTGTCTTGAAAAATATCACGGATGAAAAGAAAAAGTCCAACTCATTTGTCATGGTTACAGGCCCCAAACTCCTCACAGGCGTTAAAAGAAGGAAGGCTAACATCAACCATTTGGAAGCAACCAAGCACAACCTAGAAATAAAGGAAGACGCAACCGATGAAGAGGTTTATCAGGCTTGGGAAAAATCTACCCTGGTGAAAAAATTCAACTTGAAAAAACCATCGGCGGCAGAAATAAAATCAGAAAAGGCTAAACCAGAAAAATTTGAGAAGAAATCTGAAAATAAGTAAAATTTCATTCTTCTGGCTTCTTTCTTCCTGAATAGAATCTAACCAGCTTTGTAATAAACCAAATGACTATGACAAGGATCAGCACAAGAATCGCCAAGAATATCGGGCTTAAGTTGCGGAGAAATTCTACTAGTGCGGCGAGGCCTGTCGGCTTTTTAACTTCTTCTTTTGGCTCCTCTATAATTTGTGTTATGCTAGGGCCTATCTTACTTAACGCGAAAATCTGCTTCTTGAATGGATAAACTACATCAGCAGAAATGTTTCCGCTCGAATTGGTAGGTATGACTGTAAGGCTAGCAGCTGTATCGTTCTGGGGCTCTAAAATATATGTCTTCTTGCCCTCAACCGCAACCCAGTCTGGTGGTATTGCCAACACTAGATCTACACGCTGTCTTGACGGAAGTGTGTTTTTAAGTGAAAAGTTTATGTGGAAAGGTTCGTTTTCCATGATAAAATCAGGAACCACAACTTTTGAAACTGAGATATTCTGCTCTATTGAAACTGCCGGGATTACTTTCAAAATAAAAGTGCCACTCTTTGAAGTTCTGCGCCAGGAGAAATTCTCCATTCCAGTCACATTGACTAGATGAACGTCGGTTGCATTCGCAGGAACGTTTATTGTTATCTTATAATCCTTTTTCCCTCGCATCAACCCATTGACAGAATCCCAATCTCCCCATACCAGTACATCTGTTTTTCCGGAGGGTGTTATTTCATATGGGTATTCAATGCCGGACAAGCTCAGACTGAATTCACGCAATGCGTAAGACCCTATGTTTACAACTGAAATGTCCAGAGTTACATTCTCGCCCGCCTTTACCTCCACTTCATCTGGCAAGAATAGGATATCGAAGTTATAATAACTGGCTTTAATTAAAGCTAGATCACGTTCTATCTGGTCTGGAGGGAAAGTTATGTCTGAACCGATTGGATGGTCTGAGTAAACGAAATAGGAAAAGCTGAACAGTGTTGCGATTAAAAACATTAAAGCTAATTTCTTTTGCATGAGCCTCTTTTATTCTCTTGCATACCAAATCTTTTATCCTAGATGTAGAAAGCCTTTTCAATCTTTGCCAAATTTTGGCCATAAGAATTTAAAGATGTGTGATTTTTCAGATACAGGTTAAGTTTTTTATTAAAATGCTATTTAAGTATATGTGGTTGGTTAAATCTGAGGAAACGAGCAATCGGAATTTTGGCAAGAGTCCTGGCGAAAGAACTATAGAAGAATTGTCCAATTCCAGTGTGATAATCTTAGACAAGCACTCAGGCCCTACATCGCATCAATGCACGGCATGGGTTAGGGATATTTTCAACATAAGAAAATCCGGACATAGCGGAACACTAGACCCAGCAGTTACAGGTGTGCTGCCAATCGTATTGGGGGATGCAACGAAAGTTGCTGCAGTCCTGACTGGTTTGGACAAAGAATATGTGGGTGTGATGCATCTGCATAAGGAAATGCCAGAGGATGCGGTAAGAAATATGATTGCTGATAAGTTTGTTGGAAAGATAAGGCAACTGCCGCCAATTAAATCTGCTGTCGCAAGAAAGGAGAGGGAAAGGACCGTCTATTTTTTTGATGTCATGGAAATGGATGGCAAGGATGTTCTGTTTAAGGTGGGCTGTGAGGCTGGGACTTACATAAGAAAACTTGTGCATGATACCGGGCAAGCTCTCGGCATTGGAGCGCACATGTCGGAATTGCGCAGGACCAAGGTCGGCAGTTTTACAGAAGAGCAATCGCATTCGTTATTGGAGATCAGGGATGCATACGAAATTTGGAAGAATGGTGGGGATGGAAAATTGCTGAGAGAAATTTTAATTCCAGTTGAAAATGCAATCCCGCATGTAAAAAAGATTTTTGTAAAAGATACGGCGATAGAAAATATTTGCAATGGTGCGCCTGTTTATGTTAATGGAATTTCTAGGATTCAAAAGGAAATTGTAAAAGGCGAAACTGTTGCTGTATTAAGTTTGAGGGAAGAGTTGGTTGCGTTGGGTATATCTAAAATGACAAGTGAGGAGATGGTTAGAAGAGTCAAAGGTGTAGCCATTAGGAATGACAAGGTCCTTATGAGGGGAGGAAATAAAATGCCTCAAAATGCTTAAATACTAAAAACAATTTAGTGAGATATATGAAAATTGCAGATGTCAAAGTTGGGATGAGCAGCATATCCTTGACAGGAAAGGTGGTGGAGATATCCGAGGTTAGGGATGTGCAGACTAAATACGGCCCGCGCTCTGTGGCGGATGCTATAATTGAAGACGATACTGGACAGATATCGCTGTCTTTATGGGAAGGCCAGATTAAATCCGTATCTGTTGGGAATACTATCAATATTGCTGGTGGTTATTCTACTCAATTCAGGGAGAAGTTGCAGTTGAGCATACCTAAGAATGGCAAACTTGAAGTTGTTGAGTAAATTGTTCTTAATGTTAAAGATTTAAGAATTGATAATAATTTACAGGTAGACATCAAGAGCTGACTCTCAGGATGATGAGATAAGATTGCCCAGGTCGCCTAATCCGGTATGGCACTGGATAGCGTTTAGCTAGGTGATTCTTGAGTCTATTGCTGGTTAACCAGCGAGCGAAAGCTCTTGGGAGTTCAAATCTCCCCCTGGGCGCCTTTATACATGCGCCAGTAGTCTAGCCTGGTAGGACACGAGCTTCCCAATTAAAGGAAGTAGCTTGGAGCCGGGGTTCAAAAGGTTTAACCTGAAATTCCCCGCTGGCGCATTTCTACCATATTTTGTAATTTATTTGATTTTATTGTATGATTAAATCCAATTAAATTATTATATTTTTCAAAATCTTTAACTGTAAGATACCATGTTTTATCACAATTTGGGCCCGTGATGTTAGCATTTATTCCCAGTTTACTAATCATTTTTCTAACTTGCTCCAAACCATCTTCATTAACGCTTTTTACCCTTATTCGTTTATGACGATCTTTAGAATTTTCTACTGTAGCCTCATCATCAAAAAATGCTCTTAACCACTCCTTTGACAAGGAAAATGAATTATAAATGATTTTTGGGACACTCCATTCTCTACTTTTTCCTGCACCTAATTCTCTTAAAAGTAAGTATAAAGGTCTTCTGCTAACTTGACATCTATTTCTACCTTTGTAGATGTATATTTGATTCCCAAACAATGTTTTTATGTCATTTTCAAATTCTGTAATAAGTTTTGCCTCATTATTCGTATATTCGATTATAAACACTCTAAATGGTCGAGTACTTCTGCTTGTTCTTACACTTGAAGGGCTTCGCTTATGCAAATATGTGTATAAATCACCATCACCAGATATATGAGCGTGAATCCTAGCTAAGGCTACTTGCTTAACTTTGTTTAAGTTTTCAAGATCTATATAATTCATAATTACCAATGTATATTAATTAGTTATGCTACTATTTAAACCTGTTGGTTGACCCTACTTGGCGCATAACAAATTTACAAAAGTTCCCAAATTTCTAAGAGATACTACTATCCCCGCACTATAATTAAGGGGATATATATCTTCTGGAAATTGAACGCTTATTTAATACACGTAGTTGCGATAATGAAAATATGAAATTCTACATTTTTACAGCATTCTTGTTAATTTCATTACTTATGAGTGTATCTAATGGTCTAGGCGAAGAAAATTGCAATGACCCCATTGTTCAACATAATGACAGAGGTGGCACTGGTCTAACCATAGATGGTTGTGATGTGTATTATAGAGAAATCAATGATGACCTCAGAGAAACATCTATAGTTCTTGTATTACAACGTTTGTTCGAATTTGATGATAATAAGACTCATTTTATTTGGGATATGGCTAACTCTCCACAGAATAGCAATAGATTGTCCGTTTTTATAGAAGATGGGAAGGTATTTTTTAGAATTTTTGACATTTATGGCAAAGAATATAAAGTTGATGTAAAATTGAATGGTGATGAAATTGATTGGAAAAAGAATGAGTGGATAGTTATTAAAGTTAGTTGGAATAGAGATTATGATAATGCAAAGTTAATTGTAAATAATTTAATCACAAAAATCATTTCCCCGATAAATGGAAATTCATTTAATACAAAAAATGTGGGATTTTATCTTGGTTCTGACATTTATGGACAAAATCAAGGGTATATTCATGTCGATGATTTAGAAATAAGTTTAGTTGAGTATGCTACTATGTATGTACAACCATCAACTGTTACTCTTGGTCCTGTACAAACATTTAACCCTGAAGATATAGAAAACCAAAGCGTTTCAGTCAAAAATATATTAATTGGCAGTCTACTTAATTTAGATACTAAATTACCAACTGCCGATATAGAAATTGAAATAAAACCTAATGAGTATAAGGATTTTTCAACTGATAAATATTTAGAGTTGTCATACAATGGTATATCTGAAAATTCATCAAAAAATATATATTATAACAATCAGTCAAAATCATTTTCTGCAGAGTTCACAGTTCAATTAACAGATTCGATTTTTAAATACCCATTTGACAAACACTATTCCACATTAGTAATCAAAAATGAAAATGTAAGGCTTAGAAATGAAACTAAAAATGTATACACTCCATATGACCTGAATTTGAAGGGCTCTGTCACTTTTAATGAAAATTATATAACAATAATAATAGAAAGAACTTCGAATGAATTTTTTATAATTTTAAGCGTTTTTATTTTGTTAATTGTTTTGTTATCAAATTATATCAAAACATTGTTGAAAGGACTGAAAAAAGATATATTGACTATAGCTGGTTATTTAATAACTTCGGTTCTTATATTTCCACAGCTTTTAAAAGATTTTATTTTGATAAGTTACGGTTCAATCATAATTTTTAGCTCAATGATAATAATTTTCATAACAATAAAGTGGTCTGTAGTGAACAAATTAATCAAAAATGTACAAAAACTGATTTCCATTATAAAAATTAGATTTAATAAAAATCATGAAAAACTATCTATTCCTAAAACCCCTTAACCTTCTCCAAAACTTCTCTCCCAGATTGAACACTTTTTAACTTGGTTTATGCTCTGATTTTTTATGCTTATCCAAATCTGTTGGATTGTCGAAACTTTTGTTACAATGCTCACACTTGTCAAGACTAATACCAATATCTTCTAGTCTTTTTCTTAAAAAAGAATTTATTAGATGTAGTATAATTACTTTGTATGCTATTTTCCTTTTGTGGTGCAGGTAATATATAGCACCACTAATAAGAATTATTAAGACCATAATAGAACCTAAAAATATAATAAAATTGACATCAGGTGGTTTTGGATTTACATTGTACAGAAAGTTAAAATCCATCAAATAGTAATCCGATATCAAAATTTCAGAATCCCTATTTAAGTGCAAGATATTTTTACCCACGAAAGAATATGCTTTATCTATTTTAGGTTTTTCTGAGAATATTGCATTAAGCTCGGTATTGTAACTCAATAAATTGAAATTTCCTTTCTCTACGCTAATAAACTCGGGGAAATTGGCATCTACATTTGGATTTATTTTTAAGTGACCAAATGGTATAAGAATATTAAAATTTGCATATAATTTTTTCTCGTAATCTGTTTCAGAAAACTCATTGCGTGTATTAATTACAAATTCGACTTTGTATGATTTTTGAAAATCTAATTTCCAAATTAAAATATCAGCCTCTTGGTCAAAAAATGCCTTTTTTGTACCATCGAATGTATTACATGCACTATCCCGATGGACACAAACAAAATTAACTTTGCCTATGGCAGGACTATACAATTGGCTCTCAACCTGTATGTTATTCTCATAAACATTGTAAGTTTTTAATATGTAATTTGTATCAAGAAACAAAACAAAATTTGGAGTTCCCTTTAAAGGTTCACCAAATCCAGATGGTGCATAAGCACCACTATAAACTTTATTTAGGTAGGAATTTAAAAAATCGTCAGATGAAGTTGTATCATCTATCGTAAAATGAAATGTGAGTATTGTTTTAATTGTGCCATCTTCTTTAAATTCCGTGTCTACTGAATCTATAGAAGCCCATTTATCGTCAAACTCTTTAGGTATATCAAATGTTATAAAAGATACATTAAATTTGGTTTTATCCAAAACTATAGCATAGACATTTGTAGAAATTGTAGATATGAAAATTAAACTAGCAATTACAATTATTGACAGGCTCAATAATGCTTGCCTCATATTAATAGATAAATTAGGTAACAATGATTTAACTTTTAATTATTCTGAAAATTCCTTAACTTTCTCTAAAACCTCTTTACCCAGCTTACTTATCCTATACATCTTGCTTTTCCTTAGCTCTGGCGTCAATGATTCTACCAGACCCAACTTTCTGAGCTATCCTATATGCCCAGTATAAAACAAATTTAAAAACATCCAAATCCTACATTATGTAATCGATAGATATGGCTAAAAGAACTGGTCCAACGAATCTGTATTTGCAACAATTAGCAGAAACTCTAAAAAAACAGTCATACGAATCAAATGCCCCTATATGGAGAGATGTTGCCGAAAGGCTGAATAAACCAAGAAGGCAAAAGGTAGAAGTTAACTTGTCAGATATAAACAAGCATGCGCAGGATGGTGGAGCTATAGTTGTTCCTGGGATAGTTCTTGGCAATGGTGAATTGACGAAATCCGTTAGCATAGCCGCTTGGAGATTCTCCACATCAGCAATGGAAAAAATAAAGAAAGCCAAATGCAAGCCAATAACTATTGAAGAACTGATGAAAATAAACCCTAAAGGGACTGGAGTTAGAATATTGGTGTAATTTATGAAAATTTATGATGCCGAAAACCAGATACTTGGAAGGTTTGCCTCAGTCGTAGCCAAGCGATTGTTGAAAGGGGAGAGTATAGCTGTTGTGAATAGTGAGAAGGCTGTTTTGTCAGGCAATCCTGAATCAAAAGTAGAATTCTATTTCCAAAGAATGAGACGCGGTGATCCTATACACGGTCCGTTCTTCCCCAAACAGCCGAATGAAATTCTAAGGAGGACTGTAAGAGGGATGCTGCCGTGGGATAGAACTAAAGGCAGGGAAGCTTTCAAAAATCTAAAAGTTTTTGTCGGTGTGCCTGAAGAATTCAAGGATAAAACTTTTGAAAAAGTAGCAGTAGCGGATGCAAACAGACTAAAGACAAAATACATTACATTAGAAGAGATATCTGTTGCAATTGGTGGATGAAATGAAGAAAAGTGATAAGCCGAAGATTTTGTTTACAACTGGGAAGAGAAGGTTGGCTGTGGCTAGGGCTAAAGTTATTTCTGGGACTGGAATGGTTAAAATCAATTCAACACCCTTGGATATATGGGGCAATGATGTGCTTAGACTTTGGGTTAAAGAACCTTTGATATTAGCAGATGATTTGGCGAATAAAGTCAATGTTGATGTTAATGTTAGATCAGGTGGTGTGATTGGTCAGGCCGAGGCTGCTAGGATGGCTATTGCCAAAGGTTTAGTAGAATTTTATAAAAGTAAGGAATTAAGGAATACTTTTATGCAATATGACAGGAATATGCTTGTTTATGACCCAAGGAGAAATGAACCTCATCATGCTGGTGGAGCAAGTCGTCGGGGTTCTCGTAGGCATAAGCAACGTTCAAAGAGATAATGTTTTAAATACTCGAAATTTGTAATGAATTAAATTAGTCGGTGAT
>CAZERL010000013.1:0-16612 GCA_964514495.1 uncultured archaeon | reverse complement strand
GAATTTCTCAATTTTTTATCTTAACTAAACAAATTCTTATCATGATTGAAATAACGTTTTTAGGCACTGTGTCGGGTATACCAACTAAAGATAGGAATCATTCGGCTATAGTTCTTGAATACTATGGCGAAGAGAAGGATACGATTTTATTTGACTGCGGTGAAGGAACCCAGAAGCAATTGTTGCTGGCGGGGATTAATTTCATGGCTATAGACAAGATTTTCATAAGCCACTGGCATGCAGACCATTTTGCTGGTTTGATTCCATTGATTCAGACTATGAACCTTGAGAAGAGAAGGAAGGAGTTGAAGATATTTGCTCCGGAGGCTGAGAGGTTTGTTGCCGATATAATTGATTTGGGGTATTTTGGGCTGAGGTTTCCCATCAATGCGGTGGATGTTCCATTCGAGGGGGAGGAGATAAATAAAATTTTCGATGCAAATGAATATGAGATATTGAGCATACCAACTTTACATACGGTTCCATCGGCCGCTTATTGTTTTAAGGAAAAGGATAGATGGGGGATTGATGTAAATAGATTGAAGGAATTGGGATTAAAAAGAGGATATTGGCTGAAGAAATTGAAGGAGGATGGCAAAGCGGAATACAAAGGTAAGATGATAACTATAAGTCAGGTTGCGAATCCTAAGAATGGATTGAGGGTTGTTTATACCGGGGATACCAAGGCTTGCAAGACTGTTGTCAAGATCGCTGAGGGGGCTGATGTGCTTATACATGATGCCACGTTTTTGGACAAGGACAAGGAGAAGGGGAAGTATCATGCGACGTCAAAGGATGCTGCTGAGGTTGCTAAGAAAGCTGATGTTAAACAGTTGATATTGACGCATGTCAGCAGGCGATATGCGGATACCAAGCCTTTGGAGGAGGAGGCTAAAGAAGTCTTTCCAAATTCTAAGGTTGCGCATGATTTCATGAAGGTTAGGCTGAAGGATTAGTGCATCTTTCTAAGCGCTAACTTTCGGTGTTGTACCAATTCCAAATAAAATTCCCACCGCAGCGTCTAATACTTTTGCTACTTTTTCGCTTTCGTAACCTGGTCTTAGATCCTCTTTTTTTCGAGCTATTTGATAGCTGGGATGAACAATGAGACTTGGGTCATAAACTGGGTTTTCAACAGTTGCTAAATCTTCTCTTGTAAAACCTTCTCTTGGAGTCACTTGACCAACATTTATACTGCCGTTTGCGTTAATACCGATTCTCCTATAAGCAGTAGGCTCACGATGTATAGAGTAAGCTTGATAGAGATTTTGATAACCAGGACGTAAAAACCCACCTCTTCCAGTATTCCCAACATGAGTTACCTCAATGTCACGGGCAGGCGTATAGCGGTCTCCACTTTTAAGGACATATTCCCTTCTGCGCAACTGTTGAAGAGTGCCCCTTCCTATAGGTTCGCGTTCTGTTATTCTACTATCAACTACTACATTAACTTCAATACCATCTACTAAAGGATACTTACCAGTTTCAAGTGACCTCGACAGCCATATCTCTAACAGGCATATCGGTAATAATCCAACGAAGTGTATTAGCCTCAGGAGGTGTATTTGTATACTTACTAATAACCCTGATGCTTTGAGAACTATAAGTCCAAGGCTCTGAATAGTAAGAATCCTCTAAGTCCACAGCTGGCACCAGGTGTTTAAATAGAATTCCTCTTAAAGACCTTAGCTCTTCTGGGAGTAATCCTAACTGTTCTGCATCCTCGTTATCTAGATCAGCTATTAACCTTTTCAACCTTCTATCAACTTCTGAAAAATACATTACCATAATAGTAACTACTTATTAGTGATTTAAATACATTTCTATAATTAAAAATATATGATGCATTGATTTTTAGGATTTAATTTTTTAGATGCCCCCATTGGGATTTGAACCCAAATTTGAAGCTATTTGCTAGAAAACCGCAAGCTTCCGTGCTATCCAGGTTACACCATAGGGGCTTTAGACAAAATATGCTCGAATCTAGATACGTTTTTGGGGTTACTACTTGCTATTAATTTTAGCCATAAATTAAAACTTTTCCAGCCTTGAAGTTTTAAATGATGCTTACCTGAGTAATACATATTTAAATTTAGTTTATTTGCATATTTTTTAATTGTTTCCAAAAGATTGGGAGAAACGGACGATATATCGATTAATGGTCTGTTTTGAGATTTATCAAAATAAACAGAACCATCGGTATCAAAAATGCCTCTCAAACAAGGGATAAAAAATTCTTTGCCTTTCAATATAAATCTAGGTATATCGATTATGTGTGATTTTTCGCCTACAGGCATATTCAACACGTTAGTCTTAAAAGTAACGATTGCCCTTGAGTAAAGGGCAAGACAAATAGCACGTTTCTCGTTTCTTATTTTTGGAGCTATGTTAAAGAGTTTTTTGTATAGAGGTGCTAGAAAATCGGTAAAATAACTTGATTCATTTTTTGGATTACCACCAATTCTGAATTCAGCACGGGTTTTGGTAAGATAAATTGAACCATCTCCAATATGAATCCCAATATCTTCACAAAGCTCTGGGGAAACCTCAGTAGGTATATCTATACCACGTTTAACATCATAGCTATTGTACTCTACTTTAGATAAATCGAAACTCATCTCAATTACCATATTTTTGAAAAACATCTAAAATCCTATTAATTAACTCATCGTAAGTTTCACCTTTTTTACCAAAATTCTGTAGTCTACTTCTTGTTCTTTTAGTTAATTGTATAGTAGTTATTGTTTTCATATAATCATATATAGTATTGCAGTTTAAATACTAACGTGCTTGGATATTTCAAAAGAAGTAACCTATAAAAATTATCTATTTCAACTTAATTAAACCAAGTGATGTAATGAAATGCACGACATGCAATATAGACGTATTAGCAAAGCAGAATTTCGTTAAGTTCAACTGCCCTGAATGTGGTCAGACGGAAATTATTAGATGCTATAATTGCAAATCTTTAAGCAGTAAATATTCTTGTTCATATTGTAAGCTCGTAGGTCCTTAAGATGGCTCAGGTTCTTGTCACCTTGAAGGTGATGCCTAAGGAAGCAGATGTTGATATTGGGAAATTGGAAAGTGAAATCAAGTCTTTGATAAATCCTGATAGGATAGTTAAAGAACCTATTGCGTTTGGGCTGGTTGCTTTGAATGTTTCTAAATTGGTGGAGGATGCGGAGGGGCAAGTGGAAGCTATGGAAAATAAATTAAGAATATTGGATGGTGTTGGGGAAATTGAAGTTATAGAAGTTACTAGAACAATATAATCTTTATATGAAATCAGTAAAAATCGAATACTCAATAACCAAAAACTCTACGCCCAAATTTAACAGCTTTATGTAAAAGATATGGAAGCATACCTAATGGAGTAGGTACAAGAGGTAGATCGAATGGACCCCAATAGATACTGTAATCCTTTTTACGTATGCCATCTAGCAAACCTATAGCATGTCTTACACCGTGTCTTCTGACTTTACCTAATTCACGATCTGTACCGTCGTATCGTGTCAGTAACTTCCCTCTCGGAAAATCAACTGCACTTACCCCATTCTTACTATACATGGGTGGTTTTATTGATTTTACTACATCTGCAAAAGATTTGCCCTTTTTTATGCCATAAACAACATATATGCTATCATCTCTGATTCCATCCCCACCAACTGTAGATAATAGTGGGATACGAAATCTTCTGACTTTAATTGGACCATCCATGCTATAAGTCATTTTCAATCACGATTTATTATTTGTTATGTGTATATTTAAGCATTTCTATATTTCACTACATAATGGTGATAATAATTAGTATGTTAGTTTTACCCTTTTGCAAATACTTAATATTATAGTTTAAAATATATTCTACAGAATAGAAAAGTATTTATGTCCTACGTAGGACAATAATTTAGGTGTTAACAATGAGTTTTGTAATTGCATTTGACATACCAAGAAGTGAACAAACTGAAAGAAGAAGACTGCATAGGGAATTGGTTAGAGGCGGTGCTGTAAGAATACAGGACAGCTTTTGGAGAAGTGAGAAGATTAAGTTCCTTATTGAGCTAGGTATGAGGATAAAGAAGATTGGAGGTAGAGCTACAATCCTGGAAGAGAAGTTTTTATTCTGAGAAATTAAATTTAACTTATGCCTCTTAGAAGCTGGAAGACTGTTTTCCTTTGGATTTTCGGCGCTGTATCAATCTTCATTGGCTCCATGATTGCGGGCAAGCTGGATTTTTCCTTGGGCGTCAACGAAATAGGATTCATCCTAGCTTCAGTCATTTCAATAATGCTTTTCTTGGTTGGGGGGTTGCTCTGGATTTCTGTAGCTCTGGCAGTTAAACACTTAAAAAGATAATTCCTTTTCCAACTTCTCAACAAGATTAAACTTCTTCTTCAACTCCGCTTTCAGAATGTCATTGTTCTTCACCACAACAGAATCAACATTTTTCGCCTCGGCCAGCTTATAACTAAGATAATCACCTATAGCAATTAATGCCATCATCTTAGCTAACAAAGACTCTCCTTTGGCAAACACTTCGTTTATCGCCTTCACCTTGCCTTTCATCAAACGCTTGGTGATATCAAACCTTGCCTTGATTTGCTCGCTATCCCCATCATCCCTCAGAAGCAGCACAGAAAAATTCTTGTTCAATGAAGCGTCTTGATATGCATTAATCTCATTGTGATTTAATTCCGGCATCATCTCGTGCTTCGCCGGCACTTTGCTGTTTTCATTGAATTGATTCTGAATCCTCTTCGCCACAGCAGAAAACCTATTTGAAGCATAGATAACTGGTATGGCATTTCTCAAATCACCAACCATCTTGTAGTATGGATTCAGGTTCAACTCTCGCAACAATTTCACAGTCTCCTGCACATCCCCCTTCATATCTATCGCCTTCACCTTCTGCAGATAGGCAACTAACGGCATCAGCAAATATGGCAATGCTTCCCTAGGCGGATATCCCACAGGCACCTTGACAAAAGGCAATTTCAACTTCTTGCACCACTCCCCCAACTTTCCGCCAGAAGAAATCCCAATTATCCTGCACCCTCTTCTGACAGCCTCCACAAACTGGCTCAGCGTCTCTTCTGTATCGCCCGAATAGCTTACGCAAAAAACCAACGTCCTGTCATCCGCATAATAAGGCAGGCTGTAATCGCCATAAACTTCTACAGTATATTCGACCTTATCCCTCAGCAAATCCTTCAGAAGCAAGCCTCCAATACCCGAACCACCTATACCACAAACCAAAACATTATCAAACTCGTATTCTGGCAGCTGCGCCTTGTTGGTTATATCCCACGCATCCAGAATCATATCCGGATATTTTTTTATAACTTCTATCGGCACTGAAATCACACCAAAGTGCTGGCCACAAACAGCCTATGTCTGTCCTTCTCCTCAAACTCATTGAAAATCCTCTTTATTATCATCTTCTTAGGATCTGGCAGCATAGGAACCCTGCCCTGAACATCCTTAAAACTATCGAACTGCTTCTTCTTGCGCTCACTAATTATGTCGAACAAATGCCTTTTTCCTATCCCAGGCAGCAATTCCAAAGAATGCATCCTTGTCGTTAATGGCATAGATTTATTGAAAAATTCCACGAACCTCTTCCCATCCTTATCCACCAATTCCTCAACAACCTCATGTATGCTGTCCTTGGCATACGACGTCAACTCGCTGTAGTTGATCCTCCCGCGTATGTATTTCACCTGGTCCCTCTTTGCATCACCAATATAGAGCCTATCTTTTGTCTTAATGTCAACGCCGTCCTTTATCGCCACCTCCAACAGATTGAAGAATTTATCGCCAACGCATTGCGCCACAGGCTCAGCCCTCCTGTCAGCAGGCTTACCATGCTGCAAAAAATCTAAAACTATCACGTAATCGTCTTTAACTATCATTTCTTTCACCAATCGCTGGTTCAAACGGATTTTCGAATGGTCTCAAGGATTAGATTCAACTCATCCTCAGTAAAAGTTGGGTATTCCTTGTGCAAAATCACCCTCAGGTCTTCCTTGTCCCCAGGGAGAAAATTAGACAAAGCGATGATGTGCCTGTCCCGCAGCTTCTCTATCTTGTTCAGATTACTCATCAGTTCTTTGATTTTCTCCGATGGCATCGAATTGAATTTGCGCAAAATTTCCAAGGCGTTCTTCTGCTCGTATTTCGGTTCGGAATCTGCATTTTTCTCCAGAATTTCCTTGGCCTCCGCATCGGTCACCAATTGCTCGCTCAGTATGTCCACCTTACCACCTTTTGATATTTACAATTAACTAGCATATAAACTTAAATCGGTTTTAAGTGCTCTGGTCTTGAGATTATTTTTTTAACGCTTCTGCCGTCCTGAAATTCCACTATGTAGCTGTTGCCTCTTCTGCCGATGACCTTTCCAAACTTGCCCTTGAATCTTGGATATGGCATGCCCTTGTGACTGGACGGCTCTTGTGAAATGACAACGTCCTGTCCCTCCTTGAACTCCTGCAAGAATTTGGTAATCGCAGGCCTGTAGGAGGGTTTTTGATGCAGTTTTTTTCTAGTTGACTGCCTGAAGCCTCGGGATTTCCTTACCATACAATCACCTGATATGTATCTTTATTACATCTTTAAACAGATTTAAAAAGTTAAGTAAAATTCTAATACTTGGCAAGTCTGGCCAATGTTGTCTTATCCTTCTTTATTATCCGCTTCATTATTTTGTCGACAAACTCTTTTCTTTTAACCATTTCTCTACACCCTTTAAAGTAATATTATCATTGACACATCTTAAACCGTTAATTCTGCGAGGCGAAATGCGACAATAAAAATTGAAGATAAAATATTTCGTCTAACTAGAGGTTATCGGAAGTTTCTTTCCTGTAGTATTCTATTTTGGAATATTATCGGAAACTAGAGATAACTTATTGGTATCTTTTCCTGTAAAAAATAATATCTCATTAAAGCTAGATAATTAATTATAAAGTGAACTAACCTTTACCTGTCCAAATCTTTATCACATCCAACCTTATCTTTTTAACATTATTGCCCAGTATCTCGGAAATATTCGGCTTGGTTCTCCCCTCATCCCCGGTAATCAATTCCTTTATGTAAAGCCCTGATTCAGCTTTTATCTTGAACTGCATTTTTTTCCTTGTCAACAGCTTGTAAGAGACGGATTTTACAGAACGCTTCCTGAATTTATCAGCCCTCCTGTGGACTACACGCAACGGTGTCTTCTGGAGTATAGGCTCCCTCACTATTTCCTTAATCAACTTCAGCTTATTCTTGTCTATGCCATTCTTGAAATCAACCTCGGCAAGATAAGTCTTGTCGATTCTTTCGGTCTTAATTTTTCTTATCAGCTGCCTGCCTTCGACAACCAGCTTCAATCCATTTGCCTTCACCTTCTTTGACTTGTTTATCTGATTTTCAATTTTCTTCAAATCCATCTTCCTTTTCAATGGCTTGATCAATTCTATCACAAAAGGACGATGATCCAAGCACCGTGCGTCTATATCCTCGCGCCCTGAACCGCTGAACGAAGAGTTCTTGCTCTTTGCAGCCTTTAGCAATGGTTTTTCAATGATTTCCTGCACAGAGGTTTTATACAGCTTGCCTTCGCCTTTACAAAATGTACAACCCTTGCCGCTGCATCGCTTGCATACCCATCTTGTCTGCGGTATTCCCCTGATTAATTTCAGGTATCTCCCGTAAACATACAGGCTCCTTAATTGCAGCCTGATATTATCAGTGTTTAAATCAACAACAATTGTTACGTCAGGGTTTTTCAAATCAAATTTTTTTCCAGTTAATTTCTCTATCCTCTTGCCAATCTCCCGGTTTATTTCTGATTTGATGGATTCCACATCTTCTATCCCAATCGCCATCCACAATTCATCTTGCTGCTTCGCCATTTCATTAGAAGCTACAGAACCCACCAAGAAAGTATCAAACTCCGCATCTTGCAATTTTTTAACAACATTCCTAATAACCTTATCCATACCACTTTTGAAGAAATTATTGCAAAAGCTGCAGGCATCAGGCTCCTTAAATTCTTTATTAGTTATTTTACCAGCAAATTCTATCAAACTTTTCCCACGCTCGGCATTAGTCAAGCCATGCCCCAACATACCAAATTGCCGCCCCAAACAATTCAAACAAATTTTATTCTCCAGAATTTTCAGTAGCTTTTCTTTATTCTTAGCTTCATTGAGAACTTCTACAGGAAATTTCATAAATTGATTTAATGATGCCAGAATTTAAACCCAAACTGTTTTTGCGGATTTACTAAAGTTTTTAATCTAATTAAAAACTAAATCATATTTAAATACATTTTAAAGTATTCTATGCATGCGTGCAATGATCATACCAGGTAATGCCAATGCGGATATGTCTCAGTTTTGGTATCCCTATTTGAAGAAAGAATTGGAGAATATCGGTATTGAAACTGTTGCAAAAAATATGCCTGATCCTGACTTGGCGCGGAAAGAATACTGGTTACCGTTTATAGAGGAGCAAACTCGTAATGACGAGCAAACTATCCTAATAGGACATTCATCCGGTGCTGTAGCTATTCTAAGATATCTGGAGAATCATAAAATCGAAGGAGCCGTGATAATAGGTGTTTGTTATACTGATTTAGGTGATGGGAAAGAAAAAATTAGTGGCTATTATAATGAACCGTGGCAATGGGAAAAAATTAAACAAAATGCAAAATGGATTATTGAATTTGCATCAACTGATGACCCATACATACCAATAGAAGAAGCACGATATGTTAGAGATCATTTGAATCTAGATTATTATGAATTTACCAATAGAGGTCATTTTATGCAGACGGAATTTCCTGAACTTGTGGAAGCTATAAAAGAAAAAATCTTATAGTTTGAATCCAAACTGTTTTGCTAAATTATTTAAACCCCCTCTTTGCAAACCCTTAGCGCCCCCCATACTCCTAAATAGTCTTTTCATTTGGTTGTATTGGTTCAACAATTCCCTAACTTCAGCCTCGCTCCTACCAGAACCTTTCGCGATACGTACCACACGTTTACTTGAAATCAGTTCGGGATATTCTCGTTCTTCTTTTGTCATGCTCTCAATGATATACTTGAATATCTTCAATTTCTCTTCTTGTTTCTCTAGCATACCTTCAGGTATTTTCATCATCCCCATCCCCGGTATCATTCCGGCAAGCTGGCTTAATGGACCCATGGATTGCATTGCCTTTAACTGCTCGTAGAAATCTTGTAAAGTAAATTTCCCTTCTGTAATTTTTTCTATCGATTCCTTCTTAATCTCCACTTCTTTAGCTTTTTCCAAAAGTGTTTGCAAATCACCCAACCCAAGCAATCTTGAAACAAACCTAGTCGGATCATACAGTTCCAAATCCTCTATCTTCTCGCCAACACCAATGAACTTCACTTTAGCACCTGTTGTGGATGTTGCTGCAAGTGCCCCTCCTGCTTTAGCGGTTCCATCCATTTTTGTAATTATCACACCAGTCACTCCAACCAACTTATGGAATTCTTCTGATTGTTGTTTAGCTACCTTGCCCAAATCCGCAGGGATTACCAACAGCACCTCATCTGGTTTTATCATCTCCCCCAATCTCTTCAATTCATCAGCCAATTCCGCATCCAATGCATTCCTGCCAGAAGTGTCGAAAATCAGAACATCGTATTTTCCAAATTTCTGCAATGCATTTCTTACAGTGGAATAAGGATCCTTGCTGTCTTCAACATATACATGCACCCCAATCTGCTTACCTATTTGTTCCACTTGTTCTGCAGCAGCGGGGCGATGGTAGTCCAAACCTATGAATGCAGGCTTCAGTCCCTGTTTCAAGAAATATTTTCCAAGCTTGCCGACTGTAGTTGTTTTACCACTACCAAAAAGTCCGACCAACATTATTCTTTTCTTTCCAAGCAATGCTGCTGGCTTCCCGCCGAGAAGTCTCAATAGCTCTTCATAGATTACCTTCAGGACATGCTCCCTAAGCGTCAATCCAGAAGGAATCTTTTCTTCCATACATTTTTTCCGTATGGTTGATATTAGCTCTTCGGTTAATTTTACATCAACATCAGATTGCAACAAAATTTTTTCCATGTCCTGCAGGATTTCTTCTATGGCTGATTTGTCTATAGTGGTGCCGGTGACTAATTTCCTGATTAAATTGCTCAAACCCTTGCTCAATCCAGATAGCATATTAAAAACTAATTAACTGGAACTTTTAAGTGTTTGCACCAAGTAAATTGCCTACAAACTTTTCCTTGCTGAATTTTTCAAAATTTTGGTATTCTTGCCCTAAGCCTAAAAACAGAATTGGTTTGTTCAATTCATGGGCGACTGACAGTATTGCTCCCCCTTTCTCGTTCACATCAACTTTTGTGAAAATCAATGCATCCACATCAACTTCATTAAACATCCTGGCTTGCATGAGCGCGTCATTGCCTGTTAAAGAATCTATTATAAGGATTTTCAAATCAGGTTTATTCACTCTTATGATCTTCTGCATCTGATCCATAAGGTTTCTGTTAGTATGCACTCTCCCTGCTGTATCAACTAACACGAAATCTATTCCATTGGCTTTGGCATGCGCTATTGCATCGAATGCTACTGCCGCAGGGTCAGCCTCATACATGTGTTTAATCACTTTCACTCCTATTTTTTTCGCATGCTCTTCCAACTGCTCGATAGATGCAGCGCGAAATGTATCGGAAGCTGCAAAAACGCATGAATAACCTTTGTCAATAAGCATCTTGCCTAATTTCGCCAATGATGTTGTTTTTCCAGAACCATTAAACCCTAAGAACAACACAGTAAGGGGTTTCTTGCTTTTAACTAAATCCTCCAAATCCAATTCCTTGATGTCCAATATATCTAGTAGACTATTTCTTAAAGCATCGGTTAAAACTTCCCTGTCCTTTCCTTTCTTAATCTCCCTGCCAACCAAAGACTGCAACAAATCCTGCTTTATCTTAACAACAACCTCAACAGCAACATCCGCTTCTATCAAGTCTATTTCCAACTCATCCAATATCGGCAGCAAATCCTTCTCTGCAAGCTTCTTCTCAACTACAGCCTTCCTTATCTTTTCTTTAATTTTCTTGAAAATTGATTTGGTCTCTTCGGGCTTCTCCTTGGTTTCTGTCAATCCTAATTTTATCTCTTCAACTATCTCAGGTATTTCTCCCTTTACTGGCTCTACCTGCTCCAGAATCTCTTCGGGAGTTTTCTCTTCCATCTTTTCAATTACTTCCTCAACCTTCTCTACAGCCTCTTCCTTCTTTTTTAATTTATCAGAAATTGATTCGACTATTTTTGATAATTTCTTCTTCAGAATGCCGAACATTCAACCAGCCTGCTGCAATTTGTTAGCCATTTCCTGTATTTCTGGTTGCAGTTGGCTGATGGCATTGGAAACTTTTGCAATCTCCTGCTGCACTTGATTGATGAAATTTTCCAGCTCCTTTTTCCTTTTGTCTAGTATAATTTTGCCTTCTTCAGTAGTTTTTTCCAAAGCTATGTTAGCTCCGATTTCCACAATTAGCTTATCCTTTTCTATTGCCCTAGCCACCTTGTAGGCTTCACTGCCAATGGGAAATATTACATCTCCATCGGATTTCTTCAAGTCGTCTATGCTGTTTAATGTGGACTGCAATTCCATTATCTTATTTATCAGCATATCTCTTTGTTTCACTAGACCATCCACTCTAGCTTCCATGACCCTGTAAGTAAGAATTTTCTCTTGCAATTCCTTCTCAGTCATATAATCTAATGTTAATTAGAAGACAAATTATTAAATATGGGGTCTTTAACCGCACTCATTTCAATTTTACTAATATTCGCCATTTATTCTACCCTTGTCTTGGCCCTGGATTTATTGACGTACGGGCAGTCTGCCGATACCGTTTGGTGGAACGATACGGTTGTAATCAATGGTTCTGCCAGGTACAATAACGGCACAGGCATTTATAATGCCAATGTGAACATCACTGTCGGCAGCGTAAGGTGCAATAACACTACGGATTCCACAGGAAATTATACATGCAGATTTGCCGCACCACAAGAAGTTGGCAAATACAATGTCTCGATAAACATAACGAACAGCACAGGCCCAAGCGTGACTAATGCAACCACCTTAAATGTGAGATTGAAATATGGAGATACACCGGTTGGGACTGTGGACAGGGTTGTCTATGAAACGCCCGTCTTCATCCAAGAGATGTCTGGGAGGATAAGGGTGTTGCTTGCCAGAATTATGGTCTGGCGCACTTAAACACTCAATCCAAATTCTTTCTTAGCCACATCGCGCAGAATTCTGATCATATTTACCAACTGGCTTTTCTTCACAGCCACGGCACCGACTGACTTGAACTTGCTGCTAGCCCTGATTAGATGGTCATGCTTAGTTTGATTTAATCGCACAAACTCCTCCTCGCCCTCGTACCTCGGCTGCTTGAACACGTCAATCCATATCTTATCCCATTCATCCAAATCAATCCTACCAACGAACTTGCTCGGACCGACTGAATAGTATATCTTCGCAGGCCCCTTCTCGTCATAGTTTATCTTCTTCTCTATCAGCATCCTCTCGCATAATTTTGTCACTGTATGCCTGTTCAATTCCAGCTTCCTGGATATGTCGTGTATCGTCATCCCCCTAATACTATCATTCAGCACAGTGAAAATTCTTCTTGCGTTCTTTGTATCGTATTCAACTTCCTTGGTTGTCTTGAACTCCATAATAGCCACTTTAATTCTTATTATTCAATGTCTATGTATTTAAGGTTTGCGCTGCCAAAATCAAGGCAAAATAAGCCGATTTCCCTGAAATGCTGGCTTATACCACAATGGTTATCAAAAGCATCGGAAGTCTACTCCCGAAAGCCTTAAGGTATATCAATGTCTAGATATTAGTAGAGGTGATTAAATGACTACTATAACTGTATACCATTGCAGTAAACTGCCGGATGTTGCTGAGATATGCAACAGGTTAAACGGCAAGAAGAATGGTGATAGGTGGCTAACTGCCAGACCGAACAAGTATAACAGAAACGAAGCCTACATCCTGTACTGGCAATATGAAGACATATCGGATGTAATAAAAGGTGTTGATGACGGGGATGCCAGCGAGATCGTTGGCGTCCTGAAGCAGAATGGCAAGGACCGAATACTGAGGAGGGTTTATTGCTACATCTACCTGCTAACGAATACCCTGGAAATCTACATCGGAGACAACAAGGCTGAAGAAATAGCTAAAGCTATAGGACAGCTATTGGGGGCTGAATTCGTCCAAATAAAGCTGAATTCTGAAAACTTGCAGAAAATCTATTCACAGCATTCACTGGAATTGAAGCAAGTGATGTTCAAGAATATACACGGGTTGATGTATGAAATACTCAGGGGGAGATTTCTTGACAACAATGAGAAATTCAAGCAATATCTTCAATCATTCCCAGACTGCTTGCGGGTGATTAGCTTCAGGCCGAAGATACGATTTCTCAACGGGAGTCAGAAGTATCAGGTGACTATCAATGCAGACCGCGGAACAATCAAACTGTCCAGCAATGGGATTTTCAAATGGCGCCCTAGAACAGAAATACGACAACTGACATTCCTAGTGGCGGCAACTCTTGGATTGCTTAGGTGAGCAAGATGAAAAGATTGCAAATTTATTTGGATACAAATACGATATACGGCTTTGTTAAAGAAATAGTAAAAGCTAGAATAGAAGGTAGGGATTTTATAAAACCTAGAAAAATTAGGTTTCTCCAAAACAACTTCGATAAAATAGAGCCGTTTACTTCTTTCTTTTCTTCTATGGAAATCATAGAAAATCTCGAAAAGGAATTAAAGATGGGTAGAAATAGGCTTAAAAATGCTATATCCTTGTTTAAAAAAATTTCAGGAGTAAAGATTTTAAATCATATGAGCTTGACTGGAGAAACTTACAAGTGGTTCCTTTCAGGCACAGGTTTAAAAGATGCCATACAAGTAAACATTGCAAAAAATAAAAATTTAGTTTTTGTAAGTGAGGACAAAAAACTTGTCAGGAAAATTAAACAGTTTTATAAAGATTCCTTAACGTTAAAAGAATTAAAGCAGATTATAAAAATAATTAAATAAGTCCCCTCTTTTTCATTCTTATCCCTATTTCGTCTAAAGACTCAAGTTCCCTTTTAGTTATCATTATCTTTCTTTGGTTGATTTTTATTGGTTGTAAATCAGACTTAGAGAGCCTTTTTGAAATTCCGCCAATTAACCTATCAATTTCCCTGCCTATTTGGGATTTTCCACTTTTCAAACTTTTTTCCATGTAGTTCACTTAATACCAATATTCAATCGTCATTATATAAATCTTGATAGGAATTTAATTTCAGAAAATAAAAGTGCTAAATTTACTATTTTCACCTAAGTCTTCAAGCATTTCTCCAGCCAAATCCCTTCAAGAATATTCCTACAGAAATTTCCATATTCTACATCTGTCTTAGCATACACAGACATGGCACCATACAGACTTTGGTAGCAGCTCTCCTTATCCGATTCGTCCATTCTGGCACAAATTTTAAACGACAAATCCCTCCCGCCAACAGAGAAATCTGAAAGCGTTATGGTAATTAAACAATAGTTTACCCACTGGGACGGCAGAAGACCGCAGAGCTTAAACGTTGTGTCCACATCCCCTTTGGTTAGCGGGTGTATCTGGCGTGCCAAACCATTGAAACAAATCTTCTGGTGCTCTGTATTTTTAACTTTCAAACACTCCTCGCCAACTTTCTTGATATCCCCTTTGAACATCTGGTACATTAAGGTTGGCTGGTTGGACCAGCATCCGTCCAGATGATTTGGATTGATTCTGGAATCGTTGCAGGGATATAAATTATCGTCATCTTTAACCCATCTGTCTGGCGATGGCTTGCCCTCATGAATGCCCCATACGTTTTCCATGAACACACCGTCTCTGCAATTATATAGCGGAAAATCCTCAACGCGTTTGCCCATCTCATCGCAAAGTCCAAGCGCTCCTGTTAAATTTGAATAGCCGACCCATGTCAAAAACCCATGTCCAATCGCATGCGAGCACTGAGAGACAACCGTTATCCCGAATTTCTTGCACTCGTTTACTATATCATTTATGGCATGAAGACCATTTGGAATCGCATTGAGGATGAAACCATGGTAGCAGGATGACAAGAAATAGTCCTTGCATTTGACAAGCCCTGCATTGCCGTATTTTTCATACAGGTAATCCCCAACGACATGATTCAGGAGATGTGTCTGGCCTGTAAATGGTAAACCAGAATTATAGAGATATTCTTGCGCTTGCTCAGATCCGACTCTTTCAATCAATTTCTTATACAATTTTGTTTGCTCATTTAAATTATCTGTTGCTTTGATTTGCTGGATCTCAGCAGGAAGTCCATTTGAAGGCGATGGAATTTGTTTATTGTAGCCTTCGCTTATCCTTTGGGTTTTGTTGTTGCACTCATTTTCCCAATCCTCAGGAAGTTCTTCGCATAAAATTTTAGATACACTCCACCAATTCTCGTACTCCTGGAAAATAACCTCCACTGCGGCATTGGTTATGCAAGAATATCTTTCATCATCAATCGATAAAAAGCTGCATGATTTTTTAATTTCATTTGCATCACCCTTGGCAAGGTTTGCGGCAAAATAACCAACACTCATCAAACAACCATTCTTCAGTATAGTGTTAGGTGCTTGGCTGCACGATTGCACGATGTTAGAAAATTTCCATCCGAACTTGCGCCCGAACACCTGGCTATGGTATTTCGCACAAAGCGGTTGGTATTGCTCGCCGAAGCTGGCGCAAAACTGCCATGGGTTGTTAGGATCTAATGCATTTTTCGGCGCGCTGAAGCTGTATTCCATGAAAACCCCGTCGTAACAGTAAGTGCGGTACTGGACGCTGAGGATATCGCAATCGCCAAGAGCCTTTGTTATGTTCAACCCCTCCCAGCTCAGCAAACCATGCCCGCTGCCATGAATGCAGCTTGCAGCCCTCTGTGGCTGGTTGGGAAATATTTTGAGGCAACTGCGCTCCAATTTTGGAACAGCATCAATTCCCAGATCCAATAACATCTTTTCTGTAACGCCATGATAGCAACCGAAGGCAAACTCGTCGTCGCAAGTAACAATGCCCCCAAACCCATTCTGGCTATAGATTTCATTGCCGATGATATGCGCAAACTCGTGGGGATTCTCCCTAATCTGGCCGCCTACAAGAAATACTTTCTTCAGATATTCCCATGTTCCTTTGGGGTTTGTTTTGCCCAGCTCTTTTATTTTTTCCTTCTGTTCGATGTAGGTTAAATTGCGGAAGGATTCGGAAGATGGATACTGGTTTGTATTATTTTGTAGGAGTTTCTTCAGGAAATCAATTATCTTGGTGAATAGAGTTATTAAATTGTCATTGCTTTCTATCACTTCAACGCTCATGGCATTGCCTGGATATAGATGGTCGTGTATGCCCCATTTCCCAATTTCGTTGAAAGTAAATGGGAATATTTCATCATGCTTCAATCCGCGACAGGCATCCAATATGGTTTCCTTTTCTGGTGTAAGGCATTTTTCGATGTTAGAGCCTGGATATACGGTATG